>CAZOWW010000045.1:0-39087 GCA_964583765.1 uncultured Kineosporiaceae bacterium | reverse complement strand
GGCTTGGTGGTCGTGGTCGTCGTCGTGGTGACCGGCTTGGTCGTGGTCGTCGTCGAGGTCGTGGTGGTGGTCGTGCTCGTCGTGGTGACCGGCGTGCCACCGCAGGTGGTGCCGTTGATCGAGAACGACGTCGGCGCCGGGTTGCTACCGCTCCAGCTCCCGTTGAAGCCGATGTTCGTCGAGCCGCCGTTCGCGATGGCGCCGTTCCACGAGAGGCTCGTCGCGGTGACGTTCTGGCCGCTCTGCGTCCAGTTCGCCGACCAACCCTGGGAGACCTTCTGGTTCGCGTTGCCGAACGCAAACCCCAGGCTCCAACTCGACCAGGCGTCGCCCGCGTTCTTGATCGTGATGTTGACGGACATTCCGCCGGACCACTCACTTGCCTGGTACTGCACACTGCAGGCAACGGCCGCCTGCGCCGACGATGCCGGCAGCGCGGCGAGGCCGCCCACGGCCATCGCGCCCACGGACGCGGCGACGATCAGCCGCCGTCTTCCGTGGCTCCTGTTGAGTCTCATGCCTGTCTCTTCTCCGTTCCAGGGGACGTCGGGCCGGGACGGGCCGGTTGCCTGCCCAGGCGCCCGTCCCGTCCCGGCCCATTGCCGTGAATGCGACATGCGCATCACAGAGGTGTCTCCGAACGCTCGTCCGAACCGGAAAGCCGCTGTGCCACCGGGCCGGGAGAAGCGGGCGGCGCTCCCGCGGCCCCCGCAGCGTCCACAACGGGTGAGGAGAACTCCCGGACGTGAGGTACAGACGTCCTGCGGGCTGAAGGAAGCCCTCGCTGGACGTCTGGGATCCCGCCAGGTGCGCACACAGAGGATCTCCGGTCGGATGGGCGAATTGTCTGGAAGCGCTTCCGGATGGAGACAGCCCGGAGCACTGGGGGAGCATGATGGGCGGCCTGCTTGTCACATGTCAACAGAGCATCCTGGGGTGATGCGGGACGGAGGATCGCGCTCTGGACTCCCCTGACTGGAAACGCTTCCTGTCGATCTCAGGCAGAGCCAGGGCTGAGGCGGCTGGGTGCCTGGATCCGGTCGGACCGCGTGCGGTCTCACGGCCAGGGAACGTGACGCCGGCTCGGGATCACGTCGGCCCCTGTGGCCCGCTGCGCACGTGCAGGAGCCGCGTCGGTGACCACGGACGCTGTGGCCCGGCAGATCGGCTGTGATCGGTGGAGCTGTGGTGGCCGGGGGCAGCTGCGGTGGCCGAGGGCAGCTGCGGTGGCCGGGTGGAGGAAGCCCTGGCCCGGTCGTCGGCCGGGTCGGATCGTCGCCGCCGGCTTCGCTGAGGTGCTTGTGGCTCTTGGTGTGCGGTGCCATCTGCGCGGCCGGGCATGACCGAGCATGATCCGGTGTCGGTGGTGTGCTCGTTCGGCTCTATCGCCCAGGGGGCTACCGCAACTGCTGCGCGGGTGTGATCTTCGCAGGTGTGATCCGCATGGCGTCCTGGCGACATCTGTTGCAGCGCAGCCGCGGACAGGCGCCATGGCCACATGATCGAATCAAGCCTTGCCCGTTCGGTCCGGGGAGCCACCGCTCGGTCGAGTCGCTCAGGCCCCGGCTCGAGCCCTCTCCGTGGCGACGACGTCAGCGGGAGCGGGCCCTCGGGCGTCACCTGGCCGAGGGGCGCCGCGTTCGCCGTCCCGTGCTTTCACGGGACCTGCCGTACACCACGCTGAGGGCACACCCCGCGGGAGAGCGATGCCGCCGGACGAGCGTGCCGCCGTGGATGGACCACCGACGGGCTCTCCTCACTGCGCGGAACGAGTGGCCGAACCGCTCGGCGGGCCTCGGGCTCGGCGATCGGACGAGGCGCTGTGCAGGGAGCAACTTCCTCCCCGACACCGAGCACGGCGCAGGCGACTCTGTGTGCGGACTCCTACGCTGGTCGGGGCGGTGACTTCCGTCCAGGATCCGGCCTCGCCGCGCGTCGCCGGGTTGGTTCGGGAGCACCTGGCCGACCGAGCCAAGGCGATCGCGTCGGCGGGCGGAGAAGACGGGGGACCTGATGAACAGTTGGCCGTTGGCTCTGGCGGGGTGGGATTCCCGCAGCAGTTGGGGGTACGACGAGGGAGTGGGTAGCTTCTACGCCCTGTTGACCCGCAACGGTGACGAGGATGTCGAGGGCTCGGTCTTGTGGCTGACCCCGCCCACCACACCGGTGATCCATTCGCCTGAAGACCTGGCAGCACTCATCGCGACACGCACGGAGACCTTGTTCGCGGACGTCCTGGCGGCGATGCGCGTCTGAGGATCGGGCTCCGATCGCAGCAGGAGCCGAGGCCTGGAAACACCAGGCCGAAGGGTGTGCTGACCGGCGGTCATGCCAGGCCCTGGTGTCGAAGAGCAAGGTCGTCCCGGCCATCGGCGCGGCGCCGCCGCGTCAGCTCGGGAAGAGGGTCTGGCGAGGGGGTGCCGCTCGACGTGCGAGTCGCCGGCTGTGTTGTCACCAGTGCGTCCCCTGCGGGGGATTTCTCTGGCAAGGACCGTCCTGCACCGTGGGTCCGTTGGTGGTCGGTCCGGCGCAGGTCACCGGGTTGCATCGCGTGGACGGACGCCTCACCTCTCGGCTCATGCTCCATTGCGGATGATGGCTCAAGCGTTACGGCTCTCGTTCCGGAGTCCTCGAACGGCGTCAACCATCCCTGACTCACCTCGTTGCTGAGGCAGCGCCAGTTCTCGGGAACAACACCTGCAGGATACGCGAACGAGGTGGGGTTTCCCGGGGAACCGGACCGGCACAACGACCGCGACATTCCGATGGACGTGTCGATTCCTGTTCGGCAGTACCCCGGGAGGTGTGGGGGATCCCTGCACCGGACCGCGAGTACCAGGAATTCTGGGTTCAATGGTCATGGTGGAGGCGGGGAGCGCTTGCGCGGGAACCCTTCGGGGAATCAAGGAGCGATCCTGCGTTGCCTGTGATCGATCATCGCAGGTCCGGCTGAGGTACGCGTCTGCTCTCTCCTCCTCTTCATCGCGAGTGACGCCACCACAGTGACGCTATGGTCGCCGATCCGCCGATCCGCCGATCCGCCGATCCGCCGATCCGCCGGGCTCCTGGGTCCTCGGGTCCCCTCCTGACGGGCCAGGATGCCGGTGGGCTTGTCGTGAAAGTGCCCTGAAACGCGGCGGACCTGCGGTCACAGCCAGCACGGATTTCCGAGGCCGATCTTGGGAACACCCATGGGCCGAGTGACTCGCCGGAGCTTGCCGATCGGCAGACCCGGAATCCGCCCGGGGTATCTAGGTGCGGGCGAAGGTTGGGTGAACCGATCTATGCGCGCACAGGTTCAGGGATCGCGGCGGAGTGCGAGTTGGAGCCCTCTGCACATCGGGTTGTGGATAACCCTGGCGAGGCGGCGCTCTGGTGTTAGAGTCTTGCGCCATCGCAGGGAGCGGCGGTCGCTGAGAGTGCTGGCACCGCCATCTTCACGCGGAACGGAGGGGATCGCGCATGGGGTTGCGGGGGAGTAGGTTGAGTGAGTGGGTCTTCATCCCACTTGCGGCGATGGCGGTCGCGGGATGCGGGGGCGGCGGTTCCGAGCCGCGTGAGGATTCCCCCACGAGCGGGGCACCCCTCTCCTCGACCTCCAGCCTTAGTACTGCAACGGCAACAGGAACCACGACGACAATTAATCCTCAGGCGCAAGCGGCGGTCACGGCTTACTTCAAGTTCCTTGCAGCGACCTATGAGGCAGAACGAAATCCGCCTGCACCCAATGCCAATTACACCCCTGGCGCCGATTTCTCTAGGTATAGCTTCGATCCAACCCGGTACGAACAGGAACAACTTATACGTAGCTTCTATCAGAAGAAGATCGCACTTCGCGGGAATCCTCCGAAGTCTCGCATCCTTGCAACAAAGGATAACTTGAAGTCCAAGCCATACCCGCTTGTTGTGATATCGGACTGTCCGACCGTTTCATCCACCTGGGAGGCGTACAACACTACGACGGGGAAGACTCTGGTCTACGCCAGGCAGACCCCTCCGCCGCCGCATGAGATGACTATCCAAGTCATCTTTTACCAAGGTAATTGGGGTGTCTACAAAGTGTCGGGGGATACGAGTAGGACATGCGTAGCTTAGGTAGCAGCATTCTGGTGATGGCCCTGTCTCTGGTGACGGTGGCATCGATGGCAGCCACCGCTACTTCACCTACTGGATCTCCACCGTTGCCTCTATGCAGTGAAGATCCTGCTCTCTGTAGAGTGGTGGTCAAGGATCCCGGTTCTCCTGGATCAACGACCCGTCCCTCCGGAGGGGGAGAGCCCACCGGTACCGGCTGCACATGGCGGGGGAAGCCCGTCGACTGCTATATGCCGAGATATGGCTGGTTCAACCTATCCGACGGCTGCTATTACCGCGTGGTGAACCCACCGCCTCCTCCTTCGGACTTGCTCTGGGGCAACGAGTACCCGAAAGGCGCGATCTACAACCGGACATGCCTGGATCCATACGTGAGGCTGGATGGGGGGACGGCCTTGACGTTGTGGCTTGCCACTCCGCCTCCGGGTATGCCCGTGGTGGTGACGCCGGCGAAACTCGCGCAGGAGGCTTTGGCGACAGTGCATCTTCCAGCGCCGACGATCGAGCGGTCCCCGCAGCAGAACAACAGCGACAACGGCGTTCCCTACACGTGGGTGAATCTGTGGACGTGGTTCTGGACCGCTCCGGCGACCTGGCATTCCTTGTCCGCGACGGCCTCCGCGGGTGGGGTGTGGGCCACAGTGCGCCTGGTGCCGACCGCGTTGGTGTTCGATCCGGGCGATGGGGGAGATCCGGTCCCATGTGACGGTCCAGGCCGGCCGTGGACCACTGCGGATGGGAACGATCCGCCCAGCGGCGGGGGCTGCGGCTACGTGTACCGGCATGTCACGGCAAATGGGCCGTTGACCGCCACCGTGTCGATCGACTGGGCGGTGACCTGGACCGGCTCGGGTGGGGCCGGCGGCACGCTGCCGGTGATGCACACGCAGGCTCGCTCGACATTCGCGGTGGAGCAGATCCAGGTGGTCAACCGGTGAGCGAACATTCGGGACTGGTGGATGGCCAGAGCGCGCCCACACGAGGAGAGAAAGGCAGATGACGACGGGAGCCTCGATGCGGGCAACTGCGGCGGTGCGGCAGCCGGTCGACGTGCGGGTGGGCGCCAGTTTGCCGACGCGCCAGTCGCGTCCGGGCTACGTGTCATTGGCGATCGCGCTGATCGTCGGGTTGGCGGCGGTCGGTGCCTACCTGTACGTGCAGGCCGGGCACAAGATTCCGGTCGTGGTGGTTGTGCGGGATGTTCCTGCGGGGCACGTGATCGAACGATCTGACCTGTCGACCGTGGCGGTGGCCGGCGGCGTCACCGCGATCGCCGCGAAGCACCTGGACGGCGTGATCGGGCGTCCGGCAGCGGTGCACCTGCTGCCCAACATGCTGCTGCAGCGTTCCATGGTCGCCGACGCAGCCTCGACCATGTCGGCCGCCAATGCCCAGGTCGGTGTAGCGGTCAAGGGTGGACAGATTCCCGCCGATGGGCTGGCGCCGGGTGATGTGGTGGCGGTGGTCGCCCTGCCGTCGCGGGATTCCACCGATGACTCCGCGTCCGGGCAGGTGCTGGTGAACCAGGCGCAGGTCTTCTCCTCGCGCGATGACCCGGCGCAGGCCGGTGGGACCTTGCTGACCTTGGTGGTGCCCCGAGCCCAAGCCACGGGTGTCGCCGCAGCCAGTGGTGCCGGGCGGATCGCGCTGATCAGGGTGGGCCGGCGATGATCGTGGCGGTGTGCGCGGACAAGGGGT
This sequence comes from uncultured Kineosporiaceae bacterium, assembly GCA_964583765.1. Classification (GTDB taxonomy): domain Bacteria; phylum Actinomycetota; class Actinomycetes; order Actinomycetales; family Kineosporiaceae; genus CAZOWW01. The sequence goes on along the minus strand of CAZOWW010000045.1, from coordinate 33,294 downwards.
CGCCCGGGGTGACCACCCTGGCGATGGTGCTGGGGATGGTCTGGCCGGGAGAGCGCCTGGTCCTGGAGGCCGATCCGTCCGGGGGCGATCTGGCGTTCCGGGCCCGACATGTGGAGGGCGGTGGGTTGCTGGCCGCCGAGCCGACCGTGTTGTCCCTGGCGGCCGATGCGCGCACCGGGCTGCCCGACGGGACGCTGGCTCAGTACGCCCAGCCGACCACCGTGGGTGTACCGGTGATTCATGGACCTCCCGGCGCGGCGGCGTTCGTGCCGATGCGGGGCCTGTGGCCAGTGGTGGCGTCCGAGGCAGCGCGCTGGTCGGGCACCGTGATCGCCGACCTGGGACGGTTGCAGCCGGGGAACGCCGCGCTGCCCCTGGCCAAGGCTGCGACCGCAGTGTTGGTGCTCGCCCAGGTGAGCGTGGAAAGCCTGTACCACCTGCGCGAACGGGTGCAGGACCTGTCCGCGATCATTGGAGATCCCTCGCGCGAACGTCACCCCGTCGCTGTCGTGGTCGCAGCGCGCCGCGGGGACGACCGAGCTTTGACGCAGGTCCGGCGGATGCTCGACGCCGTCGGTTCCCCGATCCCGGTCGCGGGCGTCCTCGCCACCGACCCCGCCGCTGCGGAAGCACTACGCACCGGCGAGATCCGCCGTGGCCTGGACCGCAGTGACCTCATCCGTTCCGCGGCCGAACTGGCCGGGACCCTGCTGACCTGGTGGCCGCAACTTGCCGACCCACCGCTGCAGGTGGGCCACGTCGATCGCCGGGACGCCGGCGGTACCCCGTGGAACGCCGATCGCCGGGATCGGACTGCTCACCGACCGTTCGGTCCAGGGCGGGCCGATCCGGTGGCGGCGCCACCCGGCGGAGGCGCCGGATGAGCGGGCAGGTCCTGGACTACCGATTGGTGCGCCTGCTGCAGGCGCGGGTCGCGGACCGGATGACCCAGGTCAAGCAGGTCCGCGAACGCCACGGAGAACCTGCGTTGTCCGGGCAGGACGAGCGGCAACTCGCGCTGAGCCTGGCCGGGGAGGTCGTGGCCCGGCACATGCAAGACCAGATCGCCGCGGGCCAGGAACTGCCCGACGGAAGCTATGACCGCCGGCTCGTCGAGGCGATCGACGCGGCAATGTTCGGCGCGGGCCAGTTGCAACTGCTGCTGGACGACCCGGACGTGGAGAACATCGACATCAACGGCGCGGACGAGGTCTGGGTCACCTACGCCGACACCCGCGGCAAGGTCCGGGCGCGGCCGGTCGCGGCCGGCGACGAGGACCTGATCGACATCGTGCGCAACCTCGGTGCCTACGCCGGCCTGAACGCACGGCCCTTCAGCCCCGCGAACCCCGAGCTCGACCTACGCCTACCCGACGGGTCCCGCCTGTCCGCGATCATGCAGGCGTCCGAACGTCCCCTGGTCTCGATCCGGCGCAACCGGTTCCCCCAGATGTTCCTCGCGCACCTGCCACCCGCGGCTCGTGAGGTCCCCGGTGGGGCCCGCACGCTCCTGGAACTGGGCAGCATCGACGAACAACTCGCCGCGTTCCTGCAGGCGATGGTCCTGGCCCGGTGCAACGTGATGGTCGCCGGGGCCACCGACGCCGGCAAGACCACCCTCCTGCGCGCACTGATCAACTGCATCCCGCCACAGGAGCGGCTCATCACGGTCGAGCGGGCCCTGGAGCTGGGGCTGCGCCGCCACCCCGAACTGCACCCCGACGTCGCCGAGATGGAGGAGGTCCTGCCCTCGGCGGACGGCGGAGGCGGGCTGAGCATCGGCGATCTGGTGCGCCGCACCCGCCGGCAGAACCCCTCGCGCGTCATCGTGGGGGAGGTCCTGGGCCCGGAGGTCGTGGAGATGCTCTCGGCGATGAGCCAGGGCAACGACGGCAGCCTGTCCACGATCCACGCCCGGGACGCCGCGGACGTGTTCGGGCGACTGGCCACCTACGCCGCCCAGCACGAGCACCTGGGCTTCGCCGTCACGCATGCGTTGATGGGTGCCGCGATCGACTTCGTGGTGTTCGTGAAGAAGAACCCCAAGCTCGGCGGACGCTGCACCGTCACCGAGGTCCTGGAGGTCACCGGCAGCAGCGACGGGCAGGTCACCCGCTCCCGGATCTTCGTCGAATCCCCCGTGGACGGGCGCGCCACGCGGGACCCCGAGGTCCAGATCATGCGCTGGAAGGCCCTGGCCGCGGTCGGCTACGACGACACCGCCGTGTGGAATCAGCTGGCCTGGCTCGCGGGAGGCAGCTGACCATGCCCGATACCGGCGTCCTGATGGCCGCGACCCTGTCCGGTGGACTCGGTGCCGCGACCCTCCTGCTCGTGGTCGGGATCCGGGGCACGGTCGTGGATTCGGCCCGGCCCGCCTCGCGGACACACCGGGCCCGACAGTTGCTGCGCTCGCCCGCGGTGACCTCGCGAATTGCCGCAGGGATCCTGGTGGGTCTGGGCACCCTGGTCCTGACCCGCTGGCCGGTGGCCGCGGCCGGCCTCGCTGCCCTGGTGGTGCTGTGGCCATCGACGTTCGGCGGCACCCGGGCCGAACAAGCACAGATCACCCGGCTGGAAGCACTGGTCATCTGGACCGAGTCCCTGCGGGACACCATCGCCGCCCACGCCAGCCTCGAACACGCGATCCCCGCGACCACCGCGCACGCACCCTCGGCGCTGCGCCCGATGCTCGTGCGCCTGGCCGGGCAGATCAAGGCCCGGTCCCCGCTGGATGTTGCTCTGCTGGACCTCGCGGCCCAGCTGGACGACCCCAGCGCTGATCTGGTGATCGCCGCGCTGATCCTGAACGTCCGCCGCCGCGGGGACCGCCTGGCCGAGGTACTCACCGGGCTGGCCGCCGCTGCCCGTGAGGAACTCGACCTGCGCCGGCGCATCAGCGCCGGGCGGGCCGGCCTGCGCCGCGGCGTGCAGATCGTCGTCCTCATGACCATCGCGTTCGCGGTCTTCCTGACCGTCTTCGGCGGTGCATACGTGCGCCCGTATGACACCCCGGCCGGGCAGATCGCCCTCGGGGTGGTCGTCGCCATGTTCGCCGCCGGGTTCGCCTGGATGCGTCGCCTGTCGGCCACCGACCCCGCCCAGCCGTTCCTCACCCGACCTGGGAGCCCGGTGCCCACAGCCGACTTGCAGGTCGTCACGGCGCTGACGGGCGCGTCCATCGCCCGCGTGCCCCGCGCCGGGCGCACACCCACGGCGGCGGTGATTCGTACCGGGCCCTCTGCCGGACCACCTGTGCGGGGCCCGTCGTGATCGCGCTGGCCCTGGTCGGGGCGTGCCTGGGGGCCGCGGTGTTCGCACTGATCCGGCGGATGTACCCGCCGACAGTGTCCCCCTTGGTGCAGCTGGGCCGGTTCGACGCCCGGCGCGCGCCCGAGGGCTCGCAGACATCCGGACCAATGCTCGACGGCAACTCCGGGTTGGGCGCTCGCGTGGGCCGGTGGGCCGCGGCGGAACTGGAAAGGCGCGGCTGGTCCTACACCAGCCTGCGTCAGGACCTGGCGTTGACCGGCCGGTCCTTCGAGGCAGCCCTGGGCCGCAAGGCATTCGCCGGCCTGGCCGGGTTCACCCTGGTCATCGCGACCTGCTGCGGCCTGCAACTCGGTGCGGACTGGACCCTGCCCTCCGGCAGCCCGCTCGTCCTCGCGGCTCTCGCCGGGATCGGATTCACCTTTCTCGTGGACCTGGAAGCCCGCCAGGAGGCTTCGCGTCGACGGCGCGACTTCCGCCGCGCTCTGGGTGCCTACCTGGATCTAGTCGCATTGGAGATGGCCGGATCCGCGGCCCCGGCAGAGGCACTGCCCAACGCCGCGCGGGTAGGTGCCGGTTGGCCGATGGCCCTGCTGCGGGACACCTTGTGGCGAGCCACCCTCTCCGGGCAAGACCAGTGGGAAGCCCTCACCGACCTCGGCACCCGGATCGGCGTGACCGAACTGCGTGACCTCGGCGCCCTGGTGCGCCTGGTCGGCCGGGACGGCGCCCGAGTCCGGGCCACCCTGACCGCTCGCGCCGCCACCCTGCGTCGTCGTGAGCTGGCCGAGGCCGAGGGACAGGCCGGCCAGAAGGACCAATCGATGCGTCTCGCCCAGATCCTCATCGGCTTCGCGTTCATCGTCTTCCTGGCCTATCCCGCGATCGTCAACGTCATGGCCTTCTGACCCTCGAAGGAGCCCCACATGCTCGAGATCCAGATGATGCGGACCTGGTTGACCGCCGGCCTGCACGCCGTACGCAGGCACTCCGCGCGCAGGCACCCCTCGCGTCCCCCTCTTGATGCCGGGACTTCTGCACCGGACGCCGGCGCTTCCATCGTGGAGACCGTCGTGATCATCGGCCTCTTCGTCGCAGCCGCGATCATCATCGTCGGCATCCTGGTGTCCAAGGCCACCGACGCCGCGAACAACGTCAAGACGCAGTAGCCCACGCAATGGGTCGCCTCCGGAAGAATCCCTGGCGTCGCAGTGCCGGGGCGTGTGGCGGGCGTGCGCTGCACCGCGCCGCTGCGGAGACTCGCTCCCGAGGTGTCCGGCACTGTCCCGACCGGGTCCGCAGGAGTGAAGACGGCTACAGCGTCATCGAGACGGTGATCGTCCTTCCCGTGTTGATCCTGTTCGTGATGCTGGTCATCCAGTACGCGCTGCTGTGGCACTCGCGTCATGTCTCCCAGGCCGCCGCCCGGGAGGGTCTGCAGACCGCGCGGGGATACCGGTCCACCGCATCCGCGGGACAGGACGCCGCCACCGCCTACCTGCGCCAGGTCGCCCCGCACCTGCTCTCCCGGACCCAGGTGATCGTCGCCCGGACCCCCGCCACGGTCACGGTCGTCGTTCACGCACATGTGCTGTCGGTCGTGCCCTTCGCTGACTTCGACGTCCACGAGACCGCAGCCGGGCCCACCGAGCGGTTCGTCACCCCGGCCGGCGGGTGAGCCATGAGGTGGCGCGCACGCCGTCGTTCGCCCCCGGACGGTCAGGAGGGGTTCCTGGCCCTGGAACTGGCGATCGTCACCCCGGTCGTGATCGTGATGCTGCTGGTCGTCGTGGCGTTCGGGCGCGTCACCCAGGGGCGGGCCGTGGTCGATCAGGCTGCCGCCGCTGCCGCCCGGGCCGCATCCCTTGCTGACGGCCCCGGCCAGGCTCGAATCGACGCCGAAGCCGTCGCCGAGGAGACCCTCGCCCAGGCCGGACTCTCCTGCACCAGAACGAGCGTCGAGCTGGACACCCGCGACCTCCGCCCCGGTGGGCGCGTCACCGCGACCGTGCACTGCTTGGTCGACCTGTCGGCCCTGGCCATGGCAGGCGTCCCGGGCACCCTGCACCTGGACTCGTCCGCTACCTGCCCGTTGGAGACGTATCGCGACCTGCCGGGAGTCGGCCCGTGATCGGGTTGAAGGGCATCCCGAGGCAACCGGTTCGGAGGACGGCCCGTGGCCGGCTCGGAGGCCCTCCATGATTCGTGGACGTCTACCTGGGGCGAGGGAAACCTCCTCGGGACCGCACGCCTCTTCCCGGACGCGCTTCGCCTGGGTGCACTTCTTCCGGACGCGACTCGCCCGCGAGACCCGAGTCCGTTCTGCTGTTCTCGTCACCACGACCTCCGCTCGAACCGGATCCCGTGCGGCGGCATCCCGTACCACCCGAAGCGACGCCGAGCAGGGATCGGTGGCCCTGTACTTGGCGGTGTTCATGACGGCCCTGATGGTCATGGCGGGCCTGGTCGTTGACGGGGGAGCCGCTCTGGCCGCTCGTGGGCGGGCCGAGGACCTGGCTCAGCAGGCTGCCCGGGCCGGGGCCGACGCGCTCGCACCGGTATCCCTGCGGACGGCGAATCCCGACGGATTGGCGATCGACCCGGTCGCGGCTGAGCGTGCCGCCCGAGCGGTCCTGGATGCCGGTGGGGCCAGCGGCGCCGTCACCATCGCCGGTCTGGATGTCACGGTCACCGCTCGAGTACCGCGACACGCGGCCGTCCTGTCAGCCGTCGGGATCACAGACCTGAGCGGGGAGGCCACTGCCACCGCCACTGTCCTGCACGGCGCCGCCGTCGAAGACCGCTGAGGTGCTGTTCCGCGCTCCGACGGAAGCCAAGGCCGGATCCGTGGTCTGGATCCGGTGGAGCGGCAGTAGTTCAGTGCTGGGGAGACCGGGCGTGGTACCCACCAGGTGAGCCCCGGCACCCAAGGCGACCCGGCCTCGCGCTCCCCCAGCCCCACGCTCAGCCCCGCGCGGGCCGAACGCAGCTTGGGCTGCGAGCGACACCTTCTCGCGCCAGGACAGCTGATGGTCACTCCCTGCGATAGCTTCGGACCGTGAGTGATCTTCCGTCGTGGATCGAGCGGGTGTTGTCGCACCAGTTGCAGATGAATTCGGGCACTTGGGAGGCGCTGCGAAGCCAGGGGGTGGACGAGGACGTGTACCTGCAGCTGGAGTTCGTCTTCGAAGCCCGGAGCCAGCAGCGGGCCCGGAAGCTTGAGAAGTACCTTCGCGCCGAGACCGTCTATGAGGTCAGCTCTCATGCGGCCAAGCGTCGTTGGGTGCGATCACGCAAGTGGGCAGTGGTGGGACTGACGCAGCCCATGCCCGTATCGCTGAAGATCCTCAACGACTGGGTCGCGTGGATGGTGCTTGCTGGTGCCCGGCATGGTTCGTGTGAGTTCGATGGCTGGGGGGCAAGCGTTCCGTCGGCGTCGGTCTGACTCGGAGGTCGGGCGGCGGTGGGGCCGGAGTCGATTCTGTGCACGCAGCAGAACTGGAGGTTCAGACCTCGCGTAGGAGATGGTCCTGGTTGGTTAGCTCGTCGTTGCTTGGGGGTGTGAGTCCGGTTCGGGTAGCTGCCGGGAGGCCCGGTCGTGGGCCCAAGCCGCGCTGTCGCGGCTGCAGGACCTGCTGGGTGAGTTGGGGTTGGGGACCAAGGAGGCCAAGACCCGTATCGTCCATCTGCAGGCGGGCGGGGAGGGGTCACTTCGCTGGGCATCCATTAGTGGGCGCGGCATCAACAAGTACCCGATGGAACGCAAGGGGCGTAAGTTTCTCGTTGTGCCGGTACCCGAGGCTCCTATCTCGACAGGCTGGTGGAAAAGTAGTCCACTTCCAATACCGGCGCCAGGAGTTGCGAATTGAGTGATCTGACGGGCGCGTTGGCGATATTCGAGCAGCAGCTATACTCGGCCTGCCCCTCGCTGTCAGACTCCTTGGCGCCGGGAGCTTCACCGCAACAAGTCAGGGATGTCCTCGCGGAATTCGATCTCGTTCCGCCGGACGATCTGGTTCGGTGGTTCTGCTGGCACAACGGCTCGGGTCTCGCGAAGGAATCGGGAGTCGGGTCGGTCATGATTGGCCCAGGACTGACTCTCGCATCCTTGAGGTATCTGGCGAAGGAGTGGAGCTGGTTCTTGGGCCTTGTGTCGGAGAATATCCCCGAAGCGTTGGAGGAAACCCGAAAGTGGTTCCCCATTCTCGCCACAGACAGCAGCAACTTGATTGTGGCGTGTTTTGGCGACACTCCTTCGGGGTATATGCCCTGTAGCTACTACTACTGTGATGGTGGCATCAGCACAATGTCTGCCCCGATCGTGGAGTGTGTGAACGCCTGGTGCGAAGCCATCGAGAAGCGTTGGTGGATCTGCGCGGCAGATGAAAGGGGCGCTCCTCGGTGGAGGCTCGCGAGTGACTCGCCTCATGGTCCTGCGAGGGTACGCCGCTCGCCGACGTCCTGGCGGCCATGCGCTTCTGACGGACGAGTCTCTGTTGGCCGGCGGGGCGGGGCCTGTATCGGCCGTCCGCCAGCGGCCAGTGAGGGGCCTGCCGGAGCCACAATGGCTCTCCTCGTTCCCCGAAACGGGGACACGCATGGGTCACAGCCAGCCGGTGTCGGCCGGATCCGGCCGGGGACAGCCGGACGTCGTCCGGCCGCCGGCCGGGTGTCCCGAGCCCGTGTTCTCGCAGCTCAGGGCGTGTTTGTGCTGTTGGCGGAGGGCGAGGGATTCGAACCCCCGGGCACGGGATGGGTACCGCACCAGCGGTTTTCAAGACCGCCGCCATAGGCCACTCGGCCAGCCCTCCTGGCAGGTGAAGTATTCCGCGGAACCCATGTCATGAGCAGCGGGTGCTTGTCTGCGCCGCCGCTCGGGGAGTCCCTCGACGTGCGGTTCGGCCAGTCTGCCACGCCCGGCGGGCATCCCACACGTATCGGCTGCGAGGCGATGGGGTCGAGAAGACCACTTCCGTGGGAGCTTGCCGTCGCAAGATCGCCGGTTCCGAACTGCCACTGGTCCTCACCGCGCAGGTGGGAGCCCGCGCGGAACGCTGACGATGCAGGGCAATCCTCGTCTCCCACCTACCGTCAGCCAGCCGAGGCCCACTCCTCCAGGAGCCCCGCCCGACCTTCGCCGCCTGGGCGGTCGCGGCGGGATCACCTCAGATCCGATCATGGTTCCCGGACTTCACGACCAGCGCGCCGACCTCGGCCCGGCGCTGTCGCGGGACCGGCTCGAATTCGGCAACTCGTTCGACCGCAATCTCCAGGACCCGGGCGTCCGATTGTGAACGCCCGGACGAATTCGAACACAAGCTTGACGAGGCCTTCGGTGGTCCTCAGGCTCTCCCCCTCGATCGCGCCCAAAGGTGGCGGACACCATGCCGGCCAGCACCGACGACGCAATCGGCGGCTCCGCAAGGGACACCGAACCACCACCCCGAACTGATCCTGCCCCCGACCAACTCGCGTGCGCTTCGTGGCCTGCCCGCGATACCTCATTCATGATCACCGCCTGTGAGGTTCAGCCCCAGGTGCTTCCGTGCCCCGCGTGCCGCCGCGGCCCGACGGGATCCACACCGGGCCGGAGGGGGGTGCTGATGCGGAGCGTGACCGGATTGCGGGGCTGTCGGGCACTACTCGCAGAAGACCCGAACCTTCGCATCCGGTTGGTCGACGTCGATCGCGATCTCGGACAGCTGCTCGATCAGGTCCTCGATGTGCGCGGGCTTGAGCTGGGTCAGGTCGACCGGGACCCCTGACTTGCGCAGTTCCTCGTTGACCTGGGTGAGCGCACTCGGCGGGATCAGACTCGCCAACTGCACGCCTGCGCGGAGCAGCTGGATCGGAATGCGGATGTTGACCTTGCCGGGGCCGTCCCCGTCGAAGTTCCCCGGGGAGTCGACGACCACGCGGAGGTAGCGCGGGGCGGTCTTCGGCATGCCGGTGGCGGCCGACAGGGCCTCTTCCGGCTTCTCCTCGAGGGCGGCGAGCAACTGGCCGCCCTCGTCCACGGTGATCGTCCCCGCGGCGACCATCTCGAGGATCTGCTTGCGGTGTTCGTTCATGACAGGACTCCTATCTCGTATCTCGACGGTCCGTGCGAGGTGGGTCGTTGAGCTGGACCTGGGTGGACGTCGATCGCTCAGAGGCCGGGGCCAGGCATGACCGGGCATGTGCGGACGAACGCAGGGCCCGTTCGGCGCCTCAGCGAAGGCTGATCAACATCCGCGTGGGTCCTTGCCGGACCTCGATCCGGGTGCCGCCGAGCGACCAGATCACCCGGCCGAGCCCGAGCAGTACCGCACCGGCCCGAATCTTCATGATCCAAGAGGTGATCGCGATTCCCAGGATGCCGAGCAGTAGCAGGGGGGAGGCCAGGATGAGCACCGGGATCACGGGGATCCAGACGCAGAAGCGGTGCCCTTGTTCAGTTCGCATCCGTACGGTCACGAGTTGCGGCATCATGACGGGCCTCGAAGCTCGCGGAGCGCGTCGTTTGCGTTGATCTCTCCCCTTCGCAGCCGATCGATCACCTCGGCAGGGGCAGGTGCCGGATTGGTGTCGACGAAGTCGAAGCAGGCCGAGATCCGGTTCAGCCGTGCCTTGACCGTTGGGTAACTGACACCGAAGATCCTCTCCATCTCCTTGATCGAACCGTGGCAGCGGATGAAGGCCATGACGAAGACCTGGTCCTCCGCGGTGAGCTGTGCGAGTTGTGGCACCTCGAACTGTCCCTCGATGACGACGTCCTTCGCCGTCAGGCGCACCCGCTCGACCGTGAAGGCTGCGCCGCGGGTGAGGTCCGTCAACTCAGCCCACTCCATCTCTCTTCTCCCCGAGCCCCTCATGTGAATATTCTCAATCTAGATCTTGAAATAGTCAAGTTTGCAGGGTGTATTGGTTCAGGTCGAGAGGCGGTGGGTGGTGTGGGCTTCACCGGGTGGGGGGCCGAGGTGGTCCTGTCCGTCCAGCCGGTCGCGTCCGCCGGCATCGCTCCGGTCACCGAGCGCACGTGCTGCACGACGTCCACCACTGGTTGGCTCACGTGGGGCTGACCGTCCGGGGCGGAGCCGGCGGCCGCGACCGGCCGTTCTGGCTGAAGGATCAAACTCCGGTCGAGAACCAGGGGGCGTCCACACAGTTCCGGGTAGGCACGTCGGCACCGATCGCACTGGGCGAGGCATTGACGGCCATCCGGGCCTGTCAGGACCTCGTCCCCGGGCAATGCCTCGACCACGTCCGGATCACCGTGGAGCAAACGGGCGGCATCGCCCGGGTCAGCGGAAGCCGACCAGCTCCGGGTCCGGGCGGAGGGCATCGCCCCAGAGGACGACATGCAGTCGAGGGCTCACGTTGTAGCCCCAGGCCAGCGCCGTCTCGGCGATCCGCCGAGCCGATTCCACCACGGCCCCGCTGGTGACACCTTCCGCGCTGATCCAGACCTGCTCGATGGGCAGACCGTGCAGCTGGACGAGCGCGCTGACCGTCGCCAGGTCGGGAGCATCCCGCACCACGAAGGTCAGGTCCGCCCTGCCCCAGGCCGCCATCTGGGCCCAGCCGCGTAGGAGATCTTCCGGCAGACGCGCCCAGGCGGGATCTCCGGAGTGGGCCAGCTTGGGGGAGACGTGGAAGTGGTGAACGGCCTGCAGGGTGTGCTCGCGTGGCGCGATGGTGCCGTTCGTCTCGACGACGATCTCGACGCCGGCTTCGGTCAGCGCGTCCAACAGGGCGGCCCACCCCTCACGACGCTGTTGGCGCAATGGCTCGCCCCCGGTGATGAGCACCAGGCGTGGAGCGCACTCCAGGGCCTCGGCCACGACGTTCTTGACCAGACGTTCGGTGAGTTCCGCGGCCAGGTTGAAGCGAGAGCCGTCCCAGGTCTGCGGGCTGTCGCACCAGGTGCAGGAGAGGTTGCAGCCGCCGAGCCGAATGAGCGAGCAACGTCGACCCGCCAGGGACCCGTCGCCGACGACGGTGGGGCCGTGAACCCCCGACACGATGAGAGAGGAAGGGGGAGCCTGCAGAGGCATAGTTCCTCCGTGGCGTTATCGGCAGACATCCCACCGTGACATCTCAAGGTGAACGGAGCCTGACCGAAGCACGTACTCCAGGCATACGTGTCGTAGGCCCCACCATGGCTGGTCGGCTCTGGCGTGGCACCGGTCGACCGGCGGCGGGCGGGTCCGTTCCAGGGCGAGCGACAGTGTCCGGCTACCGGCTACCGGCTACCGGCTACCGGCTACCGGCTACCGGCTACCGGCCATCGGCCATCGGCCATCGGTTGCGGGCTGCGGGTTGCCGGGGTGGGCGTCCGGTCGGGTGGATCCGCGAGCCGTCCACCGAGAAGTGCGCGGATCCTCGTAGGCCCGGTCGACGGGTGGGGCGACCCGTTCGGCGGGAAGGCGGCGACGGTCGGATCACAGGAACCTGGGCGGAGAGGGGTGCGTGGTGTCCGTATCGGGCGTGGGGACGGCGTCCAGGAGTGCCATCACGGCACTCGAGCGCCAGTTGCAGACAGATCTTCGTACCCTTCAGGAGGACCAGCGGAAGAAGGCCGCCGAGGCCGTGCTGCAGGCCGACCAGGCGCGCATCCAGGCTGACGAGATGGCCATCAGCGCCGCCCAGGCCGAGGCTAAGTCGCAGTCGTCCTCCCCGGCTTCCGCCTCGGTCTCGAAGCGCTCGGAATCGTCCGCTGCGCGGACAACGGGCTCGGCGCGTTCCGGTGCCGCCTCCACCGCGGCACAGACGGAGGCACAGAGCGGTTCGCGGCCAGGTGAGGGCACTCGCGCTGCGCGCGCAAGTACATCACGGGGGACCCGGTCGGCCGGGGCCGGGACGGGTGTGCGCCGTGCCGCGGAGTCCGCCCTGCGCGTCGCCTCCGGACAGGGCTCGGGTAGGGCAACAGCGACGGCGGATCAGGACGCGGACATCGCCGCGGACAGCGAGGCGCTCCCGGACGGGACCTCGGACACGATCACGGATCTCTATCTCTGAGGGCAGGATGCCGGTCCTCTATCTCTGAGGGCAGGATGCCGGTCCGCTGACCCGAGATCGAGGCACCCGTTGTCTCCGACGGATGTTCGGCTCGGCCTGAGCAGGTGTCCGATACCCGCTGACCCGGCGTTTCGTGCGGGCCGACCGGCCCCGCTCCGGCTGGCCGGCCCCCGCCCGAGCTGACCGGCGTTTCGCTCCGGGTGACCGGCCTTTCATCCACCATGAGCAGATGCTCTGCGCCCGCCGGTCCGATCGCTCGCGCACGCCCGTGAGTTCGCGCTCGCGTCGACCTGATCACCTGTTCGGTCCGCCCCAGCCCCTGCCCTGGCTCCTGTCCGGGCCTCGCTCCGGCGGGTGGGTGCGTGGCCCGCGGTCGGAGCTGCGAGTGATCATCTGTCGCTGAGGTCAGGATGCCGGTTCTCCGGATCCGGGGTCCTGAGCGTGGCAGGGGCCTCCCGGATCGAGTGCGTGATCCCCAACCCTGGCACGTGACTCCCACCGCGCACGGTCTCTGCCCTCCGGCCGTTCCACGTCTGCCGAGGGCTCCTGTGCCGCTCTTGCTGGGCGCCTTCAGTGGATGTCGGTCGGTGCCTCCGGCGGACCCCACGCGGGCCACCGGATGTCGTCTGGTCGCTCCATGTCACTCGATCAGAACCGGTCGTGTCCAGCTCTGTGCCGGTACCGAGGGAAGTGCCCCGGCTGCGGTCACCGGGCCACGCAGGGCCGTCTGCTGCCGTACTGTCGTGACGCGGGCAGATACGACGTGCGGCCCGGGTGGGGCGACGAGGTGCCCTTGGGGCCTGCCGCCGTTGTCCGTGTGTTCTGTGACGAGTGGTGAGATGCGATCCTTATCACTCACATAGAGTGATAACAGGTCATCAATCTGTTGGGGAGGTCACAGGGTCTCGGGACCTACCGCACTCGCACGGGCCGGATCCATCGGGGAGGGTGGAGCAAACGCGGACCAAAACGGATAAGAGGTCCCGGATGGCGAGCCGTCGGGATCATGCGGGCGGCCTCAGGTCGTGCGCGTCGTCCGAATCGGCGACTAGGAGAAGATCGATGATGAACGGTCCGTGGTGACAGGGCACCTCCACCTGCACTCGACCCCCTCACCGGGTTCGCCTCCGCGATCGCAACTCCCCGGATGAGTGGTCGGTGCTGCCGGACGGCCCGCCACGCTCCCAGCGCAAGGGCTGTTCCGGAGATCCTCCACGAGGGTTGACAGGTGCGGTACCGAGAGTTATGCCGAGTGTCTGCGAATGTGAGGTGTTATGTCCCTGGTACTGGCGGTGATCGGCGCGCACCCGGGTGCCGGGACATCCGGGGTGACATTGGCGGTCGCGGACGCGGCCGCCAGGCTCGGCGCGTCGACCATGCTCGTGGATCTCTCCGACCCCGCTCGCTCCGGCCTGGCCGGAGTCACCGATCTGGAAGGGGCGTTGGTCGCGCACCGTCCACTGCGTTGGCCGGTGCGTGCCTCACGCCGCGGTCAGATCGCGGTGCGCCGGCTCGCCGCGGGTCTCCGCCCGGCTGCGCTCGCCGATCTGCCCTCGCGGGACTGCTGGCTGGAACATCTCGTCGGTAGCCCTGATGTGGTGGTCGTCGACACCGGCTGGGATCCCTGGCCCGCGCTGGGTGGTCCCGTGGACCCGATCGCCGAGTGGCTCGTGGCCGAGGACACCTGGTCGGCGATGGTGGTGCGCACCACGGTGCCCTCTGTACGACTCGCCGCCGGGGCTCTCGACCGGATCGACGTGATCGGTGCCAGCCTGGACGGCGTGGTGGCCGTGAACGACCCCGCGCCGGCCGGGCAGGAGGCCGGCTGGCCTCGGGAGGTGCTCGCCGCGGCGCCGACGGCGCTTCGTAGGCTCGCGCCGTCCACGGTGTTCCTGCCGTGGTCACCCGAACACGCACGAACCGGCTGGACGACGTCCTCGTTGCCCAGACCGTTACTCAGAGCAGGCGAGAGTCTCCTGCACGCGGCCGGGTTGCCGGACGCGCAGCTGAGGCTCGACGACTCGGACCGCACGGTCCCAGTAGCCAAGCGGCGGTGGCCGGGGACCCGCCGCCACCGGATCGCGGAGGTGTGAACGAGAGATGGTCACGCAGGCGCTGCACCAGCTCATGGCAGTACTGCCGGGAGCACCCTTCCCCAACCCGACCCCCGCAGCCCCCGCGGGAGTCTCCGATCAGGTCAGCGGCATCGTGGGCTACGTCAAGTGGGGCGTGCTCGTGGTGATCATCATGGCCGCCTTCGTGGGCGTGGGCGCGGTCGCGGGCGGCCGGGTGTTCAGCCACCACGGCGCCTCGCGCATCGGGATCTCGATCCTGGTGAGCACGGTCATCGCGTCGGTCCTGTACGTCGGCATCTACTCCTTCCTCGTCTCGATCACCGGGTGAGGTGAGTGGAGTGGCCACGACTACCCGGGGAAGCCAGGACGCACGCGCCTGGCTGACCTTGGTGACCGCGGCGATCCTCGCGCTGGCCCTGTTGGCCGGCCTGCTCTACGCGATCGCGACGACCCTGCGAGGTTCCCGGAGCGTGGCGGCTGACACCGCTTCGCCCCCGACCTCCTCGGCCGGACCGGCCACGAGCCCGACGCCCTCCGGCAGTGCGCGCGAGGACGAGCTGGCGCAACGTCCGATGCTGGCCCTTGCGCCCTCCGCGGCCGACCCCCAGCCCCTCGTGTCGGCCGTCGCCGGAGCACCTGTCCGGCTGCCCAGCCCCACCCGCACGGTCGGCGATCTGGCGTCCGGGTTCCCGCACACCTCGGTGGGCGCGCTCGCCGCGCTCGCCGCCATCGACTCGATGGCACTACGGGACCTCCGTCCGGCCCAGGTCCGCCAGGTGTACTCCTGGGCCGCCCTGCCGGGGGCGGTGAGTCTGAAGGACTGGCGGATGAACCTCGCGGCCGAGGCCGCCCTGGAGGGTGCCGGCGTTCCCGAGGGGTCCTCCGACCTGCAGTCCACCTTCACCCCACTGGCCGTGCAGGTGAAGGGACATGTGGGGCGCGACTTCGTCGTGGCCTGTGTGCTGGGGGAGTGGTCACTGACCTACCGGTCGAACGCCCGGGCCGGGATCGGTGACTGCCAGCGCATGGTCTGGTCCAGGGGCAGGTGGCGGATCGGCCCGGGCGAGCAGCCCGCGTCCGCTCCGTCGGCCTGGCCCGGCAGTGCCGACGCCGTTCGTGCCGGATGGAGGAGCGTGGCGCATGATCAGTGACCCGACGGACCCGGTGACCGTCATCGGCGGTTCCATGGGAAACGCGGCAGCCACGGTCGCCGGCGACGCCTTCGACGCAGCGGGCGAGAAGATCTGGACCTTCGCCTCGACGCTGCTCAGCGGAGCCTTCCGGGTGATCGACACCTACGCCTCGCCCAATGTCGACCCGACCTCGGGGCCGTTGACCGGGATCCTGCCGATCACCCTGTGGGTGGGCGGCGGAGTGCTCATCCTGCTCACCTTCATGCAACTCGGCGCCGCGGTGCTCTCCGGGGGCCGGGGATTCGGCACCCTGTTGATCGGTCTCGGCCAGTACGTGGTCATCTCGGCGGGCGGTCTGGCGTTCCTCGCGGTGCTGGTGGCCGCGAGCAACGGGCTGGCCTCGGGCATCCTCCAGGGCGGCCTGAACGTCGACTCCTGGGCAGGGGTCAATGGGCACAACTCCGCCTGGGAGAACTCCGCCCACTCGGCGGGCGGGGTGGCGGTCGGGCTGATCGGGCTCTTCTGCGTGATCCCTGCGGCGCTCGGCTTCCTGCTGGAGTCCCTGGTGCGCTACGCGGCGATCCTCGTGCTCGCGGCGACCACGCCGATCCTGGCGGCAGGACTCGTCTTCGAGACCACCGCCCGTTGGTTCTGGACCGCGCTGCGCTGGATGATCTCGCTCCTCCTGCTGACCCCGGCGCTCGCGCTGGTCACGGTCATCGGCATGCAGGTCGCCGCATCCTCGGCCGGCTCCGGCAATGCGGTGGCCACCGGCTCGGGCGGGGGCTCGGGCGCGGCCGTGGTCGGTATGGCCGTCGGCGCGTTGATCCTGCTCGTGGCGCTGCTGTGCCCGCTCGTGATGTTCCGGCTTCTGGCCTTCATCGACCCGAACACCGTCTCGGGCGGCGCCATCCGTGGCTTCTTCTCCGGCTCGGCGGTCGGTGCGACCGTCGCCGGTGGCAGTCGTGGCTCCGCCGGGGTGGAGGCCGCCGAGAGCGCCACCGAGGCTCGGTTCGGCTCGGCCCTGGCCGGTGTCTCCGGCGTGGGCGGGCGCGCCGCGGACGGCGCGTCCCAGCACGGCACCCAGGTACTGGACTCCCTGGGCGTCGGCGGTGCGGCCGCGTCCGGCGCACGGGGCGGATCCGCCGACTCAGGGCCGGGTGCGGCCTCGGAGGCCGGAGAACCCGCCGGTGGCAGCGCCGCGGAGGCCCCGGCCGCAGGCCGCGGCACCGGGTGGCCGTCACGTCCGTCCGTCCCTTCCCGGATCCCTGACGCCTCTTCGAGCCCTGGCACCGGGCACGTGTCCCTCGACGAACCCGACGAGACCTCCAGGACGGTGACGCTGTGACCGCCGAGTCCTCTCTGCCGACGACGTACGAAGGCTGGCGGCGGGAGCGGATCGGGATCTTCCTCGGCCTCACCGGAGGGCAGGCGAGCCTGCTCGCGTTGACGTTCCTGCCCCTGCTGGTCGCGATGGGCCGCAGCCGCTGGCTGCAACTGGCCGAGCTCATGCCCTTCTGCGCGGTCGCGGTCGTCCTCATCGCCGTCCCCGTGCGTGGCCGCCCCGCCATGCGCTGGCTCTACGACTTCCTCCTCTTCCAGGCGGGCCGGGCCACCGGCTGGGCGCACTGGCGTTCCCTGGCCGCGACCGGCGCCGCCGGCCCCGAGGAGCTCAGCCGTCCCGACCTGCCCGGGGTGATCGCCGGGCTGCGCACCCACGACGGCCCGCCCTACGGCCCCTGGCAGACCCGCGTCTGCGTGATCCAGGATCCGCGCACGGGCCGCTGGGCCGCCACGGCCCGGCTCACCCACCCCGGGGTTGCCGGCGCGGACGAGTCCACCCGGGACACCTATGCCGCCGAGCTCGGCGGGCTGCTCGCCGCGGCGGCGGACACCGAGCACGTCTCGGGACTGTCCCTGCTCATCCGCACCGTGCCGGACGACGGCGCCGAGCGGGCCGCCTGGGTCGCCGACCACGAGGTGTCGACCGTCCCGTCGGTGGTGGCGGAGGCCGGTCGCCTGCTCGAGGCCTCCGTGGTCTCGGCCTCGGTGCGTCACGAGGTCTTCGTCACCCTGTCCATCAGCGAGTCCAAGGTGCGCCGCGCGGCCCGCGATGCCGGGGGCGGCGCCGAGGGCCGTGCCAGGGTGCTCTACCGCTACCTCGGCGAGCTGGAGCACCGGTTGCGGGCTCTCGGGGTCAAGGACGTGCAGTGGCTGGACAGCGCGGGTCTGGCCTCGGCGATCCGCACCGGCTACAACCTGGCGGACGGCGCGGGCGTGGAGCGGGCCCTGCAGGAGCAGCGGCGCGGTCGCGAGGTGAGCACGGGCACCCTGCCCGGCGCGGCGGGACCGTCCGTCGCACCGCCTGCTGCCGCGCGGTCCTACCGGCACGACTCCTTCACCACCGCCTCCTTCGCCCTGCTCCTGCCCAAGCGGCCCACCACCGTCGGCGCGTTGGCCCGCCTCCTCGCCCCGGCCGAACCCGGCGAGCGGCGGTGCCTGGCCCTGCACTACGAGCCGCTGCCGCCCACCCGGGCCGATCGGCAGATCGATCGGGACACCTGGGCCGCCGAGATGGCGGTGGACGTCAAGGCCAAGCGGGGATTCCGGGTGCCCCGTCGGGACCGCAAGCGCCTGGCGGACGTCGAGGAGCAGGAGCGTCAGCTCGCCCGCGGCCACAGCCTCATCCGAGTGGCGGGGGCCGCTGCGGTGACCGTGCCCAGTGGCACCGGCATCGAGGACGCCGCGGCCGCCCTCGAAGGTTCGGCCCGGGCCGCCGGGTACCAACTGCTGCGACTCGACCTCGCGCAGGACAGCGGTTTCGTCGCGGCTGTGCTCCCGCTCGGTGTGGGCCTGCCCAAACGGGGCGACCGATGAGACGCCCCCAGACCCCGCGCTCACCCTCCGCGCCGACCCGATCACCCCGGCCCGCGGCAGGTCCTCCCGCCGTGGACCCCCGAACTGCCGCGATCGACGCCCGTCCCACCGCGGCCGATCCCCGGGCCACCGGGGCCCCGCCCCGGGACCGCACTGTCGCGGCACGCCCGACCGATTCGCGCGACCTGGCGAGTCCTGGGCCCGGCCCCGACGATGCCGACCCGCCCCGCACCCGGCCCGCGACCCCGCCGGGGAACCGCGCCTGGTCCCGGCCAGTGATCGAACGGATCCCTCCGGGCGACCGTGGCCGCCCGACCCCCAGCGGCACCGGCTACCCGACCGCCGACCCCACCGTGACCGGAGCCCGCGTCCCCGGAGCCCCGGTGCCGACTGCCGCCACGTCGCCCGGGACCGCGTCGCCCGGGACCACATCGCCGAGGACGTCGTCGCACTCGCCCACGAGCACCGAGCCCACGGGGAACGACCGTGGCCCGGTTCGCGGAGCCCCCGCGCCCGGCGACCGGGCATCGGTCCCCGAGACCGAGGACCCGGGCGCACCCCGCTCCACGCGGGAGCCCCGGGTACCGGTGATCAGCCGCTCCCCGGGTGCCGTTCCCCGACCCGAGCCCGTGCCGGCCGCCCGGCACGCCACCGGACCGCCGGACCGCCGAGGAGATGCCGGCCCCGCACCCGCCGTTGGCAGTTGGACGGGCGGGTCCCAGGGTCTCCACGCTCCGGTCACCGGTCCCCCCGCGGTGGCGGGCACACCCGCCGTCGCCGGTCCCGCGCCGGCTCCCCCGCCCGAAGGGGAGTCCGGCTCCACGTCCGAGGCCGGCCCGGCGCCGTCCCCGGTGCTCGGCCCCCCGCCCCCGCCGTCGGTGATCCGCCGCCGACCCGCGGAACGATCGGCCGACCGCGACGCGGGGCGCTCGCGGGGCCTGGACGAGCTGGTCACGGAATTCGGCGGCACGTTGCCGAAGGCGCCGCTGGATCCGCCTCGCCGTCGTGATGCCGACCAGGGGTTGTTCTCCCGGGTGGTCGGGAAGCGGGGACGGCGCGCCGTGGGCCACGGCTGGGCACCCGTGCCGGCGCCCCTGGTGACCTACCGGGCATCCACCGCGCAGATCGGGGGTGTCTTCCCGCTGCTCTCCGCGAACGGTCTGCCGCCCACGGGTGCCCTCGTGGGCTACGACGTCCTGTCCGCCGGGGCGTTCTACTTCGACCCGGTGGGCTGGGTGCTCGCCCAACCGGCCATCGTGACCAATCCCAACATCATCACCTTCGGCAAGCCCGGCACCGGCAAGTCGGCCACGGTGAAGGTCTGCCTCCTGCGCCTGATGCGCTTCGGCGTGCGCACGGTGGTGGCCGGCGACGTCAAGGGTGAGTACGAGGACGTCTGCCGGGCCGTCGGGGTCGAGCCGATCGCCCTCGGGCCGGGGCTGGCCGCGCGGATCAACGCCCTGGACCTCGGTCCCCTCGGGCAGGGGTGGGCCGAGCTCTCCCGCGACGAGGTGCAGCGGCGCAGCACCATGATCCTTTCCAGGTGGCTCGTCCTGCTCCGGGCGCTCATCGGGGTGCGGGGCGTGGGCCTGAGCCCCAGCGGCGAGGAGGCCCTCGGTGCCGTGCTGCGTGAGCTCACCGGTTGGTCCTCCGGGGGCACCCGCCTGCGTCCGGTGACGATCCCCCAGGTCTGGCAGGCCCTGCGTGACCCGACCGCCACCATGGCCGCCGAGTGCCGCTACAACGGTCCCGAGGAGATGCGCCGGGAGTGCCGCCTGATCGCCGACGCGCTCGGCGTGATGGTGCGCGGCTCGCTCTCCGGCCTGTTCGACGAGGAGACCAATGTCGACCTGGACTGGACCGCGCCGATCCAGTCGCTGTCCCTCCAGCGCCTGCGCGCGCTCGGGGACGAGGCCACCGGCGTCGCGCTCGCCTGTGTCAACTCCTGGTGCTCGGCGATGCTGGACCTGCGCCGTCCCGGGGACGTCACCCTGACCCTGCGCGACGAGGTGTGGCGGCAGATGCGTCTGGGCCTGGGCGCGGTGCAGTCCCTGGACGCCGACCTGCGGCTCTCCCGCTCCGACGGAGCGATCCAGTGGATCATCGCCCACAAGCCCTCGGACCTGCTCTCGGTGGGCGATCTCGGCTCGCAGGCGGTGACCATCGCCAAGGACATGCTCAACCTCTGTGACACCAAGGTACTCATGGGCCAGGACACGGCGATCGCCGATGAGCTGGACACCCTCCTCGGCCTGGGGACCATGCAGCGGGACTGGGTGACCGGCTGGGCCAGGCAGCGGCTCGGGCGGGGTCTGTGGCTCGTGGGCGAGCGGGCGTTCAAGGTGCAGACCGTGCTCACCCGCGCGGAGGAACAGCTCGTTGACACCAACCGCGCTCTGGACGCCGGGTAGGGCGGCGCCGTGAAGACCGGGACCGCCCTCCTGACCGCGGCGGCGGTGGTGTTCGTGCCGCTGAGCGGGACCGCCGTGCTCGGGGCGGTCGCCCTGACCACCGCGGTCATCGGCCCCTGCGGGCCGGCGGGGACCCCGCACCGGATCACCGGGGTCTCCCTGGACGCCGAACAGCTCGCGAACGCCGAGACCATCGTGACGGTCACCCGCCGGTACGGTCTGCCGCCGCGGGCCGCGGTGATCGCCGTGGCCACCGCGATGCAGGAGTCCACCCTGCGCAACCTCGACCACGGGGACGCCGCGGGCCCGGACTCCCGGGGGCTGTTCCAGCAGCGCACCTCCATCTACGGCGCGGCCGTGGCCACCGACCCGACGGCGTCCACGCTGGCCTTCCTTGCCCTGCTCGTGAAGGTGCCGGACTGGCAGACCATCCCGCTGACCGTGGCCGCGGCCACGGTGCAGCGCCCGCGTGCGGATCTGAGGGATCGCTACGCCCGGTGGGAGTCGCTGGCCGACGCCATCGTCATGAGCGACTGGCCCGGTGCCGACCTGTCCGCCGCCTGGTCGACCACGCTGGTGACCCCGGGAACGGCTGCGACGGCCGGGACCGGAACGTCCCCGACCGCACTGCCCGATGCGAACACCCTGGCCGATCAGCTGCGGGCCTCCTCCTGCGGCAGCGGCGGCGACGCCCTGGCCGGCGACGGGCAGATCGTCCTGCCCGCCGGGTACCAGCTGCCCACGGCCGGTCAGGCGGCGACCGCGATCCGGTACGCGTTGACCCAGCTCGGCAAGCCCTACGTCTGGGGAGGCGACGGGTCGAACAACGACCGCGGCGGCTACGACTGTTCCGGTCTGACCATGAAGTCCTGGGCGGCCGCGGGGGTGGCCATCCCGCGGACCGCGGACCAGCAGTCGCGCTCCGGGATCCCGGTGGCAAGCCTGTCCGAGATGCAGCCCGGGGACCTGCTCTTCATCCCCGGCACCGACGGCTCGGCGTCCCATCCCGGACATGTGGGGATGTACATCGGGAACGTGAACGGAGTGCCGTTCCTGGTGCAGGCCCCGCACACCGGCACCGTGATCCACGTGAATCCCGTGGCGGACTGGTCCGGACACATCGTGGCCATTCGCCGCCCGGTCGACAACACGCCGTGATCGATCTGCGGAGGTCCCGGAGGTCCTCCCTGACGAGGTGGGGGGACCGGACGGTGAGGAGCACGAGGCGAACCGCGCCGGGTGAGAACCGCGAGCCGAGGAACGGCAGCGCGAAGCCCGTGACGAGGAGCCCGGCCCCTGCGCTGAGGAGCTGGGCATGCTGGTGCTGAGCCGGTCCGGTGTGGCGAGGAGCCAGGTCCGTGTGGCGGGGAGCCGGGTCTGCATGGTGAGGAGCTAGACATGGCGGACCAGGATCCGGGGTCGGACGTCACCCCGTGGGAACGGGTGGTGCTCGTCGCCGGCGTCGCGTTGGTGACCGTGGGGGCGGTGCTCCTGCTCGGCGGTGGTCTTGCCTCGCTGGTCGCGGGTGGGGGGTGGGTGTGGCCCCCGCTGACCTCGGCGGCCTTCGTGATCGGTGGCCTGGCCGCGCACCCCGGACATCCCGCGGCGGCCTACCCGGAGGCGATGCGTCACCGGGTGGCGGGACCGGCCGCGTTCTGGTCCACCGAGGCCGTGCTGCTGGTGACGGCCGCGGCCGCCACCGTTTTCGTGCTGGCCTGGATCGCCCGGCGCCGTACGGAGAAGGGCCTCGCGACCCGCCGCCAGATCCGCGCCTCCATGCACTCGGGACGTGCCGACACGACCGCGCCCTTCGCCAGCTACCGGGGCACCCCGGTCTGTGCCCGCGCCGAGGACTCCTGCGTGACGGTGGCCCCGGCGCGGGCCGGCAAGACCACGTCGCTGGCCGCGCCGCGGGTGGTGGACGCCCCCGGACCGGTACTCGCCACGAGCACCAAGGTCGACCTGTTGCGGCTCACCGCGGGCGCTCGCGCCACGCGTGGGCCGGTGCACGTGTGGGACGCGGACCGGCTCACCGGCTGGTCCGACGTCGCCCGCTGGGACATCGTGGCGGGGTGCGCGGATGTCCGGGAGGCCACCGGCCGTGCCCGGGCAATGGTCGCGGCCCGGCCGCTCGCCCATGTGCAGAACTCCGGTTTCTTCTCCGCCACCGCCGAGACCGTCCTGCGGTGCCTGCTGCACGCGGCCGCGCTGGGCGCCGGATCCATGCGCGATGTCCTTGACTGGTCGCGGAACCTCGACGACGACGCGCCGTACGACGTCCTGCGCACGCACCCCCGAGCCGCGCGCGGCTGGGCCGACGACCTGCAGAAGTACTGCCGCCTCTCCACTCCCGAGACCATCAGCAACACGGACATGTCTCTGGGCCTGGTGCTCTCCTGCCTGGCGGACCCGGATGTCCTCGATCTGGTCTGCCCCGGGGCCGGCCAGGGCATTGACGTGGACCGGCTGGTGGTCTCGGGTGTCCCGGGCGATTCCGGATCCCAGGGCCGTGGCGGCCGGTCGGGCGCCCGGGTCGCGCGGGCGGACGCCAGCACCAGGAACGCCTGGGCGATCCCGCGCTCGGAGCGGGGCCCGACACCCGGTGACGAGGAGTTGTCGGACGGCCCGCAGACCCTCTTCGTCCTCTGCGAGGGCGGATCCGGCACCTCCACGGCCCCTCTGGCCACCGCGCTCACCTCGGCCGTGGTGCGGGCCGCCCGCCGGGCGAGCCAACGACGCGGGGCCGGCCGGCTGGACCCTGTGTTCACGTTCGTGCTCGACGAGGCGCCCAATGTGGCCCCCATCCCCGAGATGCCGCTGCTGATCTCGGACGGGGGCGGCCGGGGCATGCCCACCTGGTTGTTCGCCCAGTCGTTCGCCCAACTGCGCTCCCGCTGGGGGCGTGACGAGGCGGACACGATGTGGGGTTCGGCCCCGATCAAGATGCTCCTCGGGGGTGCCGCCGAGACCGACGACCTGGAGCGCCTCTCGCGGCTGCTCGGGGAACGCACCGTACGCCGGGTGTCCACCAGCCGGGGCCAGGGCGCGACCTGGTCGCAGTCCTCCAGCGCCGAGCGCGAGCGGGTGCTGCCCGTGGAGGCCATCCGCCAGCTCGGGGTCGGACAGGCCCTGATGGTCTACCGGAACCTGCCACCGGCCGTGGTGGACCTGCCCGCGTGGTGGCAACGTGCGGACGCCGAGGTCTTCCGTGCGGCACAGGAGTGGGCGCAGGCGCGGGACGTGCTGATCGAGTAGCAGGCGGGCAGTTCCGGGGCGAGGGCCGGTGAGCGGGGGTGAGTTCCTGGCGACCATCTCCGGCTCCGGCTCCGGGCCGAGAACAGGATCGGTGGGAGCGCAGAGCGGGATCGGTGGGAGAACGGTCGGGCCGGACGACTAGCGTGCAATCGTGAGCGCAGCTGATCCGGATCCGGTGCCGCGTCCCGTCGCCGATCCCGAGCCGGACAGCCCGGCACACCGCAAGGCCCGGGGAGCCTTCTTCACCCCACCGCGCCTGTGCCGGTACCTGGTCGAATGGGCGGTGCGCACTCCGGCCGACCGGGTACTCGAACCGAGCTGC
This sequence comes from uncultured Kineosporiaceae bacterium, assembly GCA_964583765.1. Classification (GTDB taxonomy): domain Bacteria; phylum Actinomycetota; class Actinomycetes; order Actinomycetales; family Kineosporiaceae; genus CAZOWW01. Next base: position 8,951 of record CAZOWW010000045.1, on the reverse strand, counting down.
GGGGACGCCGCCTTCCTCGTCGCGGCAACGGCTCGGCTGCGAGAGCTCGCGACAACGCTGCCCGGTTCCGCGGGCGTGAGCCTCCTGCCATCGGCTCAGCCCGGCGGCGAGCAGTTGCCGCCGTCGCTGTCCGTCGGCGAGCCGGCCCTGCTGCACGGCATCGAGTTGCACGAGGTGAGCGCTGAGCAGGCCCGGGGCGCCTTGACCGCAGTCGGGGCTCGTGCCGAGGTCACCGTGGCCGACTTCTTCGAGGTGCCGGCTGAGGCGGCCTTCGACGCCGTCATCGGCAATCCGCCGTACGTGCGTTATCAGGGCTTCACGGGCGAGGCCCGGGCCCTGGCGCAGCAGGCGGCGCTGGCGGCCGGCGTCCGCCTGACGAGCCTCGCCTCGTCGTGGGCGGCGTTCACGGTGCATGCCGCGTGCTTCCTGCGGCCAGGGGGCCGGCTCGCGCTGGTGCTGCCCGCGGAGCTCCTGAGCGTGAACTACGCGGCACAGGTGCGGGAGTTCCTGATGCACCGCTTCGCCCGGGTGCGGCTGGTGCTGTTCACCGAGCGGGTCTTCCCCGGAGTGCAGGAGGAGGTCGTCCTCCTGCTCGCCGAGGGCAGCGGACCGACCGACCACTGTGAGCTGGTCCAGGTACGGGATGCGGCGGAGCTGCCGCACGGCGCGGACGAGAGCGAGAGCCCGGGGCACGGCGTGTCCCGGCAGGTGGGTGTCGGTTCCCTTTCGGCGTCCGCGGCTCCGGTCTGGCGCCCGGGGTCCAGCCGGGCCAAGTGGACCCCGGCGATGCTCCCGGCATCGGCACTGGCGGTCTACGAACAGGTGACGGCGGCGCCCCAGGCGACCACCCTGCAGTCCTGGGGTGAGACCACTCTCGGGGCGGTCACCGGAAACAACGGCTACTTCGCGGTGTCCGGCAGTCGGGTGCAGGAGCTCGGGCTCGACCCCGCGCGGGACCTCGTACGGATCTCGCCGCCCGGCAGCCGGCACCTTCGGGGGCTGGACCTGACGCCCACGGCCTGGCGGGAGCTCGTCGATGCGGACCGTCCTACCTGGCTGTTCCGTCCCGCCGGGCGGCCTTCCGGGGCCGGTCTGGCCTACATCGCGGCGGGGGAGCGGGACGGGGTCCCGGACGCCTACAAGTGCCGCGTACGCACCCCCTGGTGGCGAGTACCCCTGGTGAGCGTGCCGGACCTGCTCCTCACCTGCATGAACGCCGACACCCCCCGGCTGGTGGGCAACTCCGCGCGGGTGCACCACCTCAACAGCGTGCACGGGGTCTACCTCTGCGAGGAGGCGCGGCCCCTGCTGCCCGTGCTGCCCCTGGCGGTGCTGAACTCGCTCACCCTGCTCGGGGCGGAACTCGTGGGCCGGGCCTACGGCGGTGGCCTGCTCAAGCTCGAGCCCCGGGAGGCGGACGTCCTGCCGGTGCCGGCGCTGGGTCTCGTGACGCAGGCGCGTGCCGAGCTGCTTGCGCACCGGACCCGGATCGCGCGGGATCTGGCGGCCGGAAGATTGCTGGACGCGGTGGCGCGGGTGGACCGGGTGCTCCTCACCGGCCTGCTCGGCCTGTCCGTGGAGCAGGTGACCGAGCTGGCGCAGGCGCGGGCGGCGCTCGCGGCACGGCGTTCCGCCCGCGCCGGTGGCCGCGCTGCTGCTACCCGGGTGGGTGGTGAGGGAGTCGCGCAGCTGGGTGGCGCGCGGGCCGCCCCCGCTTCGGGGGGCGAGACCGGCGTGCCGGCCCACCCCGTGGGCACGGGGTCGTCCGCTCAGGAACGACGGTGAGCGAGGAGGACGCCTTCTCGGCGTTCGACGGCCTGCTGGCGGAGGCGGGGTGCGCCGACCCGTGGGAACACGCCCCGGGGACATCCCCTCGTCACCGTCCCGACTTCGCTCTGCTCGAGCGGTTGCTCAGCCTGCCCGTGGCCAGTGGCGCCTCCGTGGTCAGCGGCCGGTTCGCCCGCGGTATCGACGCCTGGTTGGCCCATGAGCTGCGTCGGTGCGGGTTCGGTCCCGACGAGGTGTGGCCCCGGGCCACGCGGCCGCGGGTGCTGACCCGCGAGCTGGCGATACTGCTCGACCGTCTCCCGGGGCGGCTGGCCGACCAGGTGCGGGAGCGGCTGCCCGGGCTGCCGTCGGTGGCCCCGACCGATGCGAGGGTGCTCGGGCGGGCCTACGAGAAACAGGTGGACGTCTGTGTCTGCCGCTGGGACCGCGGCCCTGAGCTCCTGGTCAGCACCAAGGCCCAGCTGTCGTCTTTCGGCAAGAACCTGCCCAATCGGTTCGAGGAGGCCTACGGGGACGCCGGGAACCTGCGCGCCCGCTACCCCCTCGCCGCGGTCGGTTTCTGCTTCGTGCAGCGCGCCACCGTGCTCACCCGGGAACCGGACGCCTTCGAGCGCACCGTGGACATGATGCGCAAGCTCCGGGACATCGGCGTCGGCAACGGCTACACCGCGACGGCGCTGGTCCTCGTCGACTGGGACGAACGCGGTCCGGTGGTCGACGTGGACAATCCGCCGAGCCCGGCCGCGGCACCTCTCGTGCGGGTCCTTCCGGATGCCGTTCCCGAGGACGTGGCCGTGCCGCAGTTCCTGACGGCCCTCGTGGACCAGGTGCTCGCGGTCACGCCGGTGCAGTACCACGTGGAGGTTCGTCGGCGTCGGGAGCGTCGGGACATCCCCCTGCCCGAGCAGGACGGCGACCGGTAGCCGCACCAGCCGCACCGGAACCTTGCGATGCCCGCACCATGGTCGTGAAGCGGGCCGCGATGCCTGACAGCTATGCGCTTCCGGGCCTTGCGGCGCCGCACCGTGATCCCCGGCGGCCCGCGATGCCCCACCACTGTTCGCCTCCGGGCCGTGCGGGGGCGGGGGTCGCACTCCGGCCTTGCGGTGCCGCATCTGGGCCATGCGGGAGTCGCGTCCGCACGCCTCCAGATCGCGCCGCTCGGCAGGCCGCGTGCGGCAGCCCTGTTCAGAAGGCCACGTGCAGCAGCCCTGTTCAGAAGGCCACGTGCAGCAGCCCGAGGAACTCGCGCACCGACTGCGGGCGGTCGGCAGGGTCGGGTGCGGTGCCGATGCCCACCACCCGGGCCAGGCGGGCCGCAGTCCGTGAGCGGGAGTTCTGGCGGCCGCCGAGGCCCTCCTCGGTGCCACCGCCGTGCCAGGCGCCTCCGTCCGGCCAGGAACGTCCGTCCAGGCGAGGTCCGAGGCCCGCGGCGGCCCCGGTGAGGAGTTGTCCGGCGATACGGGCCAGCGCGTAGACGTCGGTCGCCGGCATGGGGGGCCAGCCGAAGTCGAGCTCGGGGGCGTGATCCGGGTGGGTACGGTCCTGCACCCGGCGGAGTCTGCGGGGCGGCCCGGCCTCGGTCCCGACGACGACTGCCCGCCCGGTCGGCGTCAGGAGGACCCGGTCCGCGGTGAGCGCGCCGTGGCTCAGTTCGGGATCCTGCTCGTGCAGGTGGGTCAGAGCGGCCCCCACCTGGTCGAGGATGCGCAACCACTCGGGGTGGGGGCGATCGGGGTGGGTGCCGACGGCGCGACCAGACGCGGCGTTCGCCCGGCTCAGCGGGATCCCGGTGACCCAGTCGGTGACCACGAACCGACTGGTCCGGTCCTGGACCATCCCGTGCACGGTGACGAGATGCGGGTGCTCCGGAACCGCGACGAGGGCGCGGACCCGGTCGATCGCCGGATCCTCGGTGCCGGGCGCGACCCGCGTGCACCGGTGGAGGGCGACCTCGTTGTTCCGGAAGACGTCGATGGCGTGGAACGGCCCGGGGAAGGCGGGGTCGACCTGCGGTGGGTCCACGAGGCGGTACTGGCCGAACAGGAGCGTCCCGGCGAGCCGTTCGCCGGTTCCGGTCGGTCGCAGCGTGGTGGCGCCCCGGACCGAACCGGCGGCCTCCGCCGTTCCGAGGTGGCTCGTCCCCGAGATCCGGGTTCCTGTTTCCACCCGGGTCCCCGGGTCCCGCCCTCCGGCGTCGGGCGATCCGGAGAGCGTCGGTGCCTGGGCAGCCGACCGGATCCCCGACACCGGCAATGAGATCACCCGGCCCGGCCGGGTGATCGGATCGCGGTCGTTGAGGGTCGGCGTGGGCACGGCGGGCCTCCTGGTCAGGCGCCGGGCGTCCGGGCGAGCGGGCCAGCTCGAGGGATGCCTGCGGAAAGTGACATCGACATGAGGAGGACCGTGGCGGTGCTGATACCCCCGACCGGTGCCGATCGGTATCTGCCCAGGTCACGCAGCTGAGATCGGATTCACCGGACGAGAGGCCCAGTATCGGATCAGTCACTGACTGTGACGGTAATCCCGACCCTTGACACCTTCTGATCCCCTGCATAGCCTGCGCGTTCGCTGATCCGGTTCAGCGGCCCGCTCTCTGCTGGCCTGTCCCCTGGGCGGCGCTCGGTCGCCCCCTCCATGACCGAGGCGCACCGCCGTGATCGACCGATCGGTTCCTGCCTGGGGACCGATCCGGGTGAGGAGTCCTGATGGTCCTGTCCGTGCCACTCGGTGCCGGCGAGCCCGGCCCAGCCGCGGCGTTGCCCCGCCGCAGGCTGACCGCGGCGAGCGCAATCGGATTGGTGCTCACTGCCCTCGTGGCGGCCCTTCTCGTGAGCCCCGCGTCGCGTGCCGCCGCCGCCCCCAGCGGTTTCGTCTCTCGGTGCGGGATCCACTTCTGTCTCAACGGCAAGTCCTACTACTTCGCGGGCGCCAACACCTACGACCTGTTCACGTACGGCGGTAGCTCCGGCGACACCGAGACGCAGTGGATGGACAAGACCCGGATCGACAACCAGATGACCCAGCTCGCCGCCGACCACGTGCAGGTGCTGCGGACCTGGATGTTCGACCACGAGTCGTGGCACGGGTTCGAGACCGCCAAGGGTGTCTACAGCGAGCCGCAGTTCTCGGAGTTCGACTACATCCTCAGCTCGGCCGCCGCGCACAACATCCGGGTCATCCCCGTCCTGGAGAACTACTGGGAGGCCTACGGCGGCATCGACACCCGACTCACCTGGGAGGGGCTGGGCACCGGGCAGGCCAACCGCTGGCGGTTCTTCAACAAGGCCGCGTGCCCGGGCTGCTTCACGCAGTACAAGAACTACGTCAACTACGCACTCAACCGCACCAACCACTACACCGGGGTCAAGTACAAGGACGACCCGACGATCTTTTCCTGGGAGCTCATGAACGAGCCCCGCTACGAGGGCCAGGGGACGGACGAGAGCACCAACGGGACGACGCTGCGTGCCTGGGTCGACGAGATGGGCGCCTACATCAAGGGCCTCGACGCGAACCACATGGTCGACGCCGGCTTGGAGGGGCACCAGAGCAAGTACGGATTCGGCGGCGACGAGGGCAACCCGTTCGTCTACATCCAGCAGTCCCCCTATGTCGACTTCACCTCCGCGCACCCGTACCCCACCGAGGGCTGGGCCGGCCTGGACATCCCGAAGACGCAGGCGCTCATCGACGCCTGGATCTCGGACTCGCACAACGTGGTGGGCAAGCCGTTCTTCATGGGCGAGTGGAACACCAACTCCGGTGACAAGGTCGCCTGGTGGACGGCGATCCTCAACGAGATCCAGACCGCGGGCGGCGACGGGGACGCGTTCTGGTGGTATAAGGACGGCACCGGCGGCGGTGGCTACGACGAGGTCGCGGGTCTCCCCGAGTTGGCCGTGTTCCGTGCCCACTCCGACTGGATGACGGCCAAGAGCGGCGGCACGGTCACGACCACCACGACGACGACCAGGCCGGTCACGACCACCACGACCAGCGGTGGCACGGGCAAGACCTGCTCGGCGGCGTATGCGGTGAGCGGTCAGTGGACCGGTGGGTTCCAGGGCGCGGTCACGGTGACCGCGGGGACCAGCGCGATCAGTGGCTGGAAGGTGACCTGGACCTTCGCCAACGGTCAGACGATCAGCCAGGCCTGGAGCGCGACCGTGACCAGCAGCGGCTCCGCGGTCACGGCGACCAACCTGTCCTGGAACGGGGCCCTGGGCGCCGGGGCGAACACCAGCTTCGGGTTCCTGGGCAGCTGGAACGGCACCAACTCCGTGCCCACGCTCACCTGCACCGCGAGCTGAGCACCGGCAGCACTTCTGTCGATCGAGGGCCGGCACATCCCGGTGTCCCCGGCCCTCGATCGGCACACACGGGCATCGGCGGAGCGCCACCTCAGCACCTGTGGAGCGCCATCGCAGCACCACGGCGACCGGCACCCCCGGCACCACTCGCGCCATCCTTGTCGGCCGTGTTCCGCACGGCCGGCGGCGCGTGGGTCAGGCCCTCGGGCCGCCGGACCGGGCGGGTTCTGCGCACCCGTGGCTGAAGACCGGACCCCGGTCCACCGTCAGGTGGGCCGGGGTCTCGTGCGGTAGGGAGCCGGATCCGGTGCCCCGGATCCACCGGTCGAGGTGGGGTGCGGCTCGTTCAGGAAGTGGGGCGCAGGTGGGTGATGGCCTCCCACCGGGGGTCGGGCGTCGCGATGAGGGCGGCGGTCCCGCAGCGGTAGCCACCCAGGAGTGCCTCGATCCGGGCGGCGGCGGGCCCGGTGGACTCGCCGTACAGGTGCAGGACCCGGCGGCCGCCGGCCGTCTCCTGGGCGACCGGAACGACCATGCCATCCAGGTGGTCGAGCAGGTTCAGCTGGAAGGCCTGGAGGTCGCCCTGCTCGACCTCGTCGGGCAACCCGGCCGAGGGCCCGCTCTCGTGTCCTCCGGTGAACGGTAGGACGACCGCCAGGTGCAGATCGAACAGCGGATAGTCCACCTGGTGCAACGGGTGCCGCACGGCCGCCGCAACCGGGCGCCCGCGGTTGTCGAGCCCTTCGAGGACGGCCCATCGTTGGCCCCCCCAGCGTTCCCGGAGTTGCCCTACCAGGGGCGTCAGCCCACTCGCCGGCACCGGGTCCAGCGGCGGCACCTCCAGGGTGCGCACGGGGCCGACCCACCGCTGGACGTCGTCCTCGCCCAGGGCCCAGTCGAGGACCAGCGCCGCCACCTGGATGCGGGCCTGGTGCGGCAGATCGGGGAACGCCGGATGGTGGACGGCGAGGTCCAGGCGGCAGGTCGCGTCGTCGGCCCGTGCCGCGACGACGGTGCGGGCGACGTCCACCGTGCGGTCGCCCACGGTGAGCTCCCCGCTCAGGGCGGCCGGGTTGGGGGGGCGAGCCGGAAGGTACTCCCAGACTTCGTCCGCGGCCGGACCGCAGCGCACCCATCGCTCGGCGGTCGCGCGGGCCTCGGGATCGCCGCCACCGCTGGCGACCACCGCTCGTCGTGCCCGTCTGCCGGGGACGAGGCTCAGGGTGAGCCGTGGATCGACCCGTTCCAGACGCGCGGCGAGTTCGGCGAGGGCGCGCGAGGGGTCGGCGCCGTCCACCATCTGGGCCATCTCGTCGTGGGCCGTGGACCACCAGGCCCAGAAGTCCTGGGCGGCGTCCGAGGGCTTCCGACCGGCGGGTTTGCGCAACCAAGCCATGGCTCATCCAACCAGGAACTCGGCCCGTGCCGCGCCCTTGTCGATTCCGGTGGGGCGTGGTCGCGGTGGGCGGCGATTCGGGTGGCAGATGGCCGCCGGTCTCCAGCCCGGCCCTGGCCGTGCCGATGGCGAGACTTGGGTGTCCCGGCAGGAGGCTGACCTCGGTGACCGATCATCAGGCGATGTCGTGGCGTGTTCCGCCCGACCAGGTGGGCGGGGAGTCGGACGTTCCGGCGCAGCGCCGCACCGTCCAGCCGCGTTCGGCGAGCCCGCGGCAGGTCGACCTGCTGCGGGCGGTGGGCCCGCGGTTCGCCCACGCCATCGACCGGGTCTCCCTGGCCCGACTGGCCGCGCACACCGCGCAGACCCTGGTGGACGCCGAGAAGACGGCCTTCGTGCTCCAGCTCATCGAGGGTCCACGGGTGGCCTGGGAGGTGCCGGCCGGCGCCGGCGCGCTCGCCCCTTGGGGAGCCCTGATCGCCGAGCAGCCCTGGCGGAGCCGCCAGGAGGTGTGTGCGGTGATCTCCACGGATCCGGTGCACGGTGCCGGGGGCTCGGCGTTGCTGGCCGTACCGATCCTGACCGCCGGCCGGGTGGCGGGTGCCCTGCTCGCACGGAGGCGGGAGATCCTGCCGTTCACCGCCGCGGACGCCGATGCGTTGCGCCGCCTGGCTCGGCATGCCGGGCGGGCGCTGCTGGGGCTGGAGCGGCTCGGTTCCGTGCAGGGAGGCGTTCCGATGATCCCGCCGTCGGTGGGGGACCGGACCCGGCTGCTCGCGGACCTGCGGGGGGCGCTGCGTCCGCATCCGGGTGGTCACTTCCCCGTGGTCCTGGCGATGCTGAGGATCCCCGAGGTGGGGAGGGTGCGGGCCGGGGCCGGCCCCGGACCTGCCGAGGAGCTGATGCGTGCGGCGACCAACCTCATGGTGGGGGAACTGCGGGTCGGGGACGAGCTGTACCGGTGGTCCGAGGACACCCTGGCGATGTTGATGACCCCGGCCGAGGACGACGTGGTCACCTCGGTGATCGGCCGGCTGCGCGAGGTCGTGCAGGACGCCGCCCTGGACGCCGGAGCGGCGGGGGGCGCGGACACCGCCTCCCTGCGCGCCGGATGGGCCGCAGCGACGCACGGCGCGGCCGAGCAGCTCGTCGCCCTGGCCGAGTCGGCGCTCGCAGCGGACCACGCTCCCCGGTTCTGACACCGGTCGGCGGGTTCACGCCTTCGGTCCGAGTACCGGTCAGCAGACGGCGTTGACGTCCATCGCGACGTTGGGATCCGACGGTGTCGTGGTCGTCGAGGTCGTGTGATGCCGCCTGGTCGACTTCGTCGTGGTGGCCGTGGACCCGGTGCCGGCGCTCGTGCTGGGCGTGGTGGCCGCCTTCTTCGGCGGGTTCAGGTTGGCCTGGACCGCCGCGAGGATCAGCGAGAAGTCCGGGTTCGCCCAGCTGCCGCC
>CAZOWW010000044.1:0-39329 GCA_964583765.1 uncultured Kineosporiaceae bacterium | reverse complement strand
GTTGATCCGGGCGTGCCGTTTGACCTCGGCCTCCACCACGTACCAGGGGGCCTCTGGGATGTCCGTGTGCACGAACATCTCGTCCTTGGCCCGGGAGAAGTCGACCCACCGTTCCCGGGTGAGCAGGTCGTTCGGGGAGAACTTCCACCGGCGCAACGGATCCTCGATCCGCGAGCGGAAGCGGCGTTCCTGCTCCTCGTCGCTGACCGAGAACCAGTACTTGCGCAGCAGGATCCCGTCCTCGACGAGCATGCGCTCGAAGGCGGGGCACTGACGCAGGAACAGGCGGTGCTCCTCGGCCGTGCAGAAGCCCATGACCCGCTCCACCCCGGCCCGGTTGTACCAGGAACGGTCGAGCAGGACGATCTCCCCGGCGGCCGGCAGATGCTGGATGTACCGCTGGAAGTACCACTGAGTTCGTTCACGCTCAGTAGGCACCGGTAGCGCAACGATTCGGGCCACCCGGGGGTTGAGGAATTCGGTGACCCGCTTGATGGTGCTGCCCTTGCCCGCCGCGTCCCGACCCTCGAAGATGATGACGAGGCGTTTGCCCCGGGCGCGGACCCATTCCTGAACTGCGACGAGTTCGCCCTGCAGCCGGAGCAGCTCGCTCTCGTAGAGCCCCCGGGGGAGCTTGGCGGGCTTGGGGGTCGTACCGTCGTGGTGCCGAGGTCCCGGCGTGTGCTCGGGCGCGGTCGCCGCTTTGCGTGAACTGTCTGTGACAGGCTGTGATCCGGGTCGGGGGGACTGGTCGCGTGCCATGTCATCACTCCACCCCTGTGAGGGGGATCTGGCAAGCGACACGGCTGTGTGGTTAGCCAGTACTTGGGTGTCCGACTACTGTCGTGGGACAGACCGGACAAACGGTGGAGTCTGCAGGACTCGGGCGTTGCCGGGATCGGGAGGTCAGGATGCGGGCGCTGGAACGCTTGCGGTGGCGGGTGCGGGCCGGGGCGTCGGAAGGCGTGCCGGCGGAGAGCGGATCCGTCCAGGTCAACACGGAACGTGGCCTCCGTCATGCTCTGGAGGAGAACCCCAACGACGTCGAGGCCTTCGCCGGTCTCGCTGATCGGGTCCGCCGCCACGCGGCGGCAGGTCACACCCCCCGGGAGCGGGCGCGGGCGGCGGACGACGCGGTGTGGGCGCTCGCCGAGGAACTCGCGCACTCCGGCCGGGCCTGGTACCCGCTCGTCGAGATGGCCCGGCTCTCCCTGATCGACGACCGGGACGCGGCATTGCGTCGTCTCGCCACCGCCGCGGACCGCGACCCTTCGGGCCGGGCACTGGCGTACGGACTGCACATGCTGCGCGAGGCCGGGTGTGCTCCCGACGCGGTGAACCTCGGGGTGGGCCACTGGCGCCCCCGCGAGCACGACCTGTCCGCGGCGCGGGAACTCGTCGAGGCCGCCCTGGAGATGGGTCGCGCCGGTGAGGCCCGGCGTCACCTCGAGGCACTCTCCGGGCATCCGGACACGGCTCAGGTCGCGGCGCTGCGGGCGGATCTCGGCCGGGCGCTCGCCCGGGTGGAGGCAGGGCACGAGATCGACCTGCGGGAGTCCTCGTCCCGTTCGCGCACCTTCCCCCGAGTCTGAGACGCCGTCAGGACCGATCTCCACCGGCCAGGACCGCGCGTCCGACGAGTCCTTCAGCGTCCGACGAACCCCTCGGGGACGGCTTGCTCGTTCGTGCGGCCGCCGGCTGCGGGCGACCGCACGAACGACGGTGTCTCAGGCCTCGCCGCCGGCGCTGCCGGTCGTGCCTGCCGTGACGTCCTCGAGGCGGTACCGCTCGATGGCCTGACGGACCACGGACCGGTCCACCTCACCGCGTAGCGCCAGTTGGTAGAGCGTGCGCGTGGCGATCGAGGGTCCGTCGACCTTGAACCAGCGCCGGGTCGCCGCGCGGGTGTCGGACAGGCCGAAGCCGTCCGTGCCCAGTGAGGCGAAGTCCTGGCTGATCCAGGGCTGGATCTGGTCAGGCACCGCACGCATGTAGTCGCTCACCGCGACCACGGGCCCGGGAGCGCCCGTCAGCCGTTGGGTGACGAAGGGCACCGGAGCCTGGCCGTCCGGGTTGGTGAACGCCGCCTCGTCCGCCCGCAGGGCGTCCCGGCGCAGCTGGGTCCAGCTCGTGACGCTCCACACGTCCGCCTGCACGCCCCAGTCCTCCCGCAGCAGCGTCTGTGCCTCGAGCGCCCACGGCACGGCGACCCCGGAGGCCAGCACCTGCGCCCGGGGTGCGGTCGCGCCCTCGACCCCGGTGCCCGGCTGCAGGAGGTAGAGCCCGCGCAGCACGCCCTCGACGTCCAGGCCCTCCGGCTCGGCCGGCTGCAGGATCGGCTCGTTGTAGACGGTGAGGTAGTAGAAGACGTTCTCGGCGGACTCCCCGTACATGCGACGCAGACCGTCCCGCATGATGTGGGCGATCTCGTACCCGTAGGCCGGGTCGTAGGTCTCGACCGCCGGGTTGGTCGAGGCGAGCAACGGGGAGTGCCCGTCGGCGTGCTGCAGACCCTCCCCGGTGAGCGTCGTGCGCCCGGCCGTCGCCCCGATGAGGAAGCCCCGGGTCATCTGGTCCGCGGCGGCCCAGAGGGCGTCCCCGGTGCGCTGGAAGCCGAACATCGAGTAGAAGATGTAGATCGGGATCATCGGCTCGCCGTGCGTGGCGTAGGCGGTGCCTGCCGCCGTGAAGGCGGCCGTCGCCCCGGCCTCGTTGATCCCCACGTGCAGGATCTGCCCGCTCTCGGACTCCTTGTAGGCGAGCATGAGGTCGCGGTCGACCGAGGTGTAGTTCTGCCCGTGCGGGTTGTAGATCTTGGCGGACGGGAAGAACGAGTCCATGCCGAAGGTCCGGGCCTCGTCGGGGATCACCGGGACCACGCGCGGGCCGAACTCCTTGTCCCTCATGAGGTCCTTGAGCAGGCGGACGAAGGCCATCGTCGTGGCGACCGGCTGCTTGCCCGAGCCCCGCAGCGCGCCCTCGTAGGCGGCGTCCTCGGGGAGCTTGAGCGCAGGTGCGGTGACCCGGCGCTCGGGGACGGGGCCGCCGAGCTTGCGGCGACGGTCACGCAGGTACTTGAGCGTCGGGTGGTTCTCCCCGGGGTGGAAGTACGGCGGCAGGTACGGGTTCTCCTCGAGCTGCGCGTCCGAGATCGGGATGCCGAGCCGGTCCCGCAGCGACTTCAGGTCGTCCAGGCGCAGCTTCTTCATCTGGTGGGTGGCGTTGCGACCGGCGAACGAGGGGCCCAGCGCCCAACCCTTGATCGTCTTGGCCAGGATCACCGTGGGCTGCCCGGTGTGCTCGACCGCGGCCTTGTAGGCGGCGAACACCTTGCGGTAGTCGTGCCCGCCCCGGCGCAGGGTCCAGATGTCGGCGTCCGACCAGCTCTCCACGAGCTTGAGGGTGCGGGGGTCCCGTCCGAAGAAGTGCTCCCGGATGTAGGCGCCGCTCTCGGCCCGGAAGGTCTGGTAGTCGCCGTCCGGGGTCGTGTTCATGAGGTTGACCAGGGCCTGGTCCCGGTCGGCGGCCAGCAGCGGGTCCCAGCTGCGACCCCAGATGACCTTGATCACGTTCCAGCCGGCGCCGCGGAAGAAGGCCTCCAGCTCCTGGATGATCTTCCCGTTCCCGCGCACCGGGCCGTCAAGCCGCTGCAGGTTGCAGTTCACCACGAAGGTGAGGTTGTCCAGCTCCTCGAAAGCGGCCAGCTGGAGCGCGCCCCGGGCCTCGGGCTCGTCCATCTCGCCGTCCCCGAGGAATGCCCAGACGTGCTGGCCCGAGGTGTCCTTGATGCCGCGGCCGTGCAGGTACTTGTTGAACTGGGCCTGGTGGATCGCGTTCACCGGGCCGAGCCCCATGGAGACCGTGGGGAACTCCCAGAAGTCGGGCATCAGGCGCGGGTGGGGGTACGAGGGGAGGCCGCCGCCAGCGTGCGAGCGCTCCTGCCGGAACCCGTCGAGCTGGTCGGTGGTGAGCCGGCCCTCCAGGAAGGCGCGGGCGTAGATGCCCGGGGAGGCGTGCCCCTGCAGGAACACCTGGTCACCGCCCCCCGGGTGGTCCTTGCCCCGGAAGAAGTGGTTGAACCCGACCTCGTAGAGGGTCGAGGAGGAGGCGTAGGTCGAGATGTGGCCGCCGACCGCGATCTCGGGACGCTGCGCCCGGTGCACCATGATCGCGGCGTTCCAGCGGATCCAGCGGCGGTAGGCGCGCTCGGTCTCCTCGTCCCCCGGGAACCAGGGCTCGGCCTCGGGGGGGATCGTGTTGATGTAGTCGGTCGTGGTCAGGCTCGGCACGCCGACGCCCCGCTCGCGGGCCCGCTGGAGCATCGCGAGCATGAGGTAGCGAGCACGCTGGCGTCCGCGCTCGTCGACCGCGGAGTCCAACGAGTCGAGCCACTCGCGAGTCTCCTCGGGATCGATGTCGGGGAGCTGGCTGGGCAACCCGTTGAGAATCGGCCCCGCTTCCTCACGTCCGGCCACGTCGGCCTTCCTCTCTGCTGTCCATCGCGCGTCGGAACCATCCTGGCCTGTGGGGGTCGGGTCGTCACCTCGGCGGAGCGGCGGACCCGGTTCGGGTGGGTCCGGGCGGGGCCGGCGGGGGTGGGTCCGCGGGTCCGGTGACCGTGCGCGTGGCCGCTCGCGGGGGGTGGACGGCCCCTTCGCGGGGGACCGATGGCCCCTTCCCCGGGGAGTAGTGGCTCAAGATGCTGCCGGAACGGCCGATGAACCTGGACAGGCGGTCGCGCGCCGATCCGCGGTTGTGCGGAGAGGTGGGCGTCCAGTGCACTAGCGTGACAGGCTGGACAAGCTTCGAGGTCGGCCGCAGGTGGCGGACGGTCGAGGAGCCGGTCCGGCCCCTGGCACGTCGCAGGGCCGAACCTCAGGGAAAGAGGCATTCCACAGACGGCGTCTACGCACTAGCGTGGTCGCCACAGATGTGATCAGGAACACGTGCTGAAGCTGGCGCGTGGCAGGTGGTCCGCGCAGGGCGGGCCCGTGAGGAGGGCATCCAGGTGGGCACGACCGCGGAGTCCGCGGCGGAACAGTCGATGGCGAGCCGTCTCGGCCTCAAGGCAGGCCAAGTCGTCCAAGAGTTCGGCAACGACGACGACACGGACGACGAGCTCCGTTCCGACATCCGCAGGCTGACCGGCAACGAGATCGTCGACGAGGACGTGCAGGAGGTCGTCGACATCGTCCTGTTCTGGTGGCGGGACGGCGACGGGGATCTCGTCGACGGGCTCATGGACGCCCTCACGAACCTCGCCGAGGGCGGAGCGGTCTGGCTGCTCACTCCCAAGGCCGGCCGGGACGGTCACGTCGAGCCGAGTGAGATCGAGGAGGCTGCCCCCACCGCGGGACTCCACGCCACCTCGACCATCAGCGCCGGACGGGACTGGACCGGTACTCGTCTGGCGACCCCGCGAGGCGGGCGCCGCTAGTCCTGCCGGGTCGCAGCACCTGGTGTGCCGTCCGGCGGCGGCGCCATGTCGTCGCGCGTACGGCGCGCAGGTGCTGTCAGACTGGGCTCTCGGGATCGCGTCCAGGGCCGCCTCAGGGGGCGGCGGGCGCGCCACGTCGACGAGAGGACGGCCATGACGATCGAGATCGGCACGACCGCGCCGGATTTCGAGCTCAAGGACCAGCACGGCCAGACGGTGCGGCTGTCGGATTTCCGTGACCGCCAGCCAGTCGTACTGGTCTTCTTCCCCTTCGCCTTCTCGGGGATCTGCACCGGCGAGCTGTGTGAGATCCGTGACAACCTGAAGATCTTCACCACGGACGGCGTCCAGGTCGTGGGTATCTCCTGCGACCCCATGTTCACCTTGCGGGCGTTCGCCGAGACCGAGGGGTACGAGTTCCCGCTTCTGTCCGACTTCTGGCCGCATGGGGCTGTGTCGAGCACCTTCGGGGTGTTCAATAGCGAGGGCGGCCGGGCCGAACGGGGAACCTTCCTGATCGACAAGGAGGGTGTCCTGCGCTGGAGTGTGGTGAATCCGGCGGGACAAGCCCGTCCCCTGGCCGCGTACGAGGAGGCGATCGCCGCGCTCTGACGCGGCGTCGTGCACGCGGTGGCGCGGGCCGTGGTCGTCCACGGTGCGGGTCGCCGCTGGGGCCTGTAGCTCAGCTGGCAGAGCGCCGCGCTTACACCGCGGAAGTCGTCGGTTCGATCCCGGCCGGGCCCACCGGAGTGCGGACGAGGGTGCCTCTCGGACGATCAGCTGGCCGGCGGCGGGGGTTCGCCGCCGAGCGAGCGCCAGAGCAGGGCCGCGACGCGGTAGGGCCAGTCGGGCGGGACCTCCGCACCCGCCAGGGCCCGGCCGTACCACGATCCGGTCGCCATCGTCAGGGCGACCTCCAGATCGGCATCGGCGTCCAGGAGTCCGTCGGTGAGGGCACGCCCGAGGATCCTTCGTAGCCGCTCCCGGCGCGGTCGGACGACACAGCGACGGTAGCGGGCCCGGGCATCCGGGTCCGTGGTGTCCTGCAGCATCGTGCCCACCAGGGAGAGCCGCCCCTCGCGGGAGACCCCCTGTTGAAAGTCACTCAGCTCGCGGACCAGATCCGCGAAGGCATCGGGCCCGGTGTCTCCCCTCCCGGTATCGCTGACGAGTCCCTCGGCCAGAGTGCCGATCGCTGCCTCCGCCAGCGCGGCCTTCGTGTTCCAACGCCGGTAGAGGGCCTGACGGGTCGTGCCGGCCTCTGCGGCCACGGCGGAGACGGACATCGCTTCGTAGCCGTGGCGGGACAGCTGTCGGCGCGCCGCAGCCAGAACACGGGCATCGATCCCGGGATCCCGGTTGCGGCCCCGCATGTTCGCCATCCAGGTACGGTAGCCGAGCGGTAGACAATACAGTCCTGTACCGTATTGGAAAACTCGGAGAGCCCAGGACCACCGGGAGGGACATTGATCGTCGAGTACATCCGGTACCTGCTCACCCCGGAACGGGCGGAGGAGTTCGAGCGGGCCTACGCGCGGGCGGGGGAGCTGCTGGATCGGGACGAGCACTGCCTGCGGTACGACGTGAGTCGGGGGATCGAGGAGCCGCGGCGGTTCGTCGTCCGGATCGAGTGGGACTCGGTCGAGGGACATGAACAGGGTTTCCGGCGCAGCAGGGGCTTCGGCGAGTTCTTCGATGCCGTCAAACCGTTCTTCCCCCAGATCGAGGAGATGGCTCACTACGAGGTCCGCGCGATGCCCAGGGGCCCTGCGGAGGCCCGGTGAGAGGTGGCTCCATGCCGACGACGCGACTCGAGGCCTTCAGCGATGCGGTGATCGCGATCATCATCACGATCATGGTGCTCGAGCTCCGTGCGCCGGCGGACACGCAGTGGTCGTCGCTCCGCCCGTTGCTGCCGGTCTTCTTCGCGTACCTGCTCAGCTTCGTCAACCTGGGCATCTACTGGAACAACCATCATCATCTGCTGCACAGCATCCGGCACGTGACGGGCGGTGTGCTGTGGGCGAACCTCCACCTGCTGTTCTGGTTGTCGCTCCTTCCGTTCGCGACGGGCTGGCTCGGTGAGCACCATGTCAGCAAGGCATCGGCAATCCTCTACGGAGGAGTGCTGCTGCTCGCCGCGCTCGCCTACTACGTCCTGCAGGCCGTCCTCCTGCGGGCCCAGGGTCCTGGCTCGCAGTTGGCCCTGGCCCTCGGCCGCGATCTCAAGGGCAAGGCGTCCGTGGTCATCTACGCCGCCGGAATCCTCCTCGCACTGTTCAATCCGATCCCGGCGATCGCCCTGTACGTCCTCGTCGCACTCATGTGGCTGGTCCCTGACCGCAGGTTGGAGATGTCCGCGGGCCTGGCCGACCCCGGTGGTGACTCGGACGAACAGGGGTAGACCTACCGGGTGGGCACGGCCAGGGCGAGCACGTGCCCGTCCGGGTCGAGGACGTAGCCGACCTCCTCGCCCCAGGGTCGCTCTGTGATCACGTCCAGCAAGGTCCCGCCGTGCGCGACGGCTCGTTCGAGTGCCGCCGGGGCATCGGCGCGTCGGAGGTACAGCTCGCACCGTGGCCCCTGGCCGTGCCCCAGCTTCCCGGCCAACAGGGTGTTCATGTCCGTCCCGGGCATCAGCCCGAGCGTCGCGCCGCCCAGGTCGAACTCGGTCATGCCGGGGACCTCGAGGACGGGCTCCGCGTCGAGGACGTGTCGGTAGAAGGCGCTCGCACGGCTCTGATCGCCCACGTAGAGGATGAACTCCGCGGCATGCACCGGTCCACGATCTCACTCCTCGTGAGGTCCGTACCGACAGAGGGGGGTCGGCACGGTCAGGAATCCCTCAGGGGCACCGACCTGAACGGAACCGTGCGGGCTGCCCCGGACCCGGCCTCGGTCACCCCGTGCGGTGGCTCGTCTCGCCTGGCAGCCGGGAGCTCGTGATCGACATTTCCGGCCATGGCGGACCTGTCCGGTGGGAGGTTGCCCGCATGTCGCGAGCCGGCCGCGGCCGGGGTCCTGGGCAACGTTCGCAGCGTCGGGGTGGTTCAGCGAACGGCAGCCGGTGTCCCTGGCCGGTCTACCCGGTGCGGTGCCGAGGTCGTCCGGTGCCGCCAGTTGGCCACTGAAAGCGTCATCCAGCGCTGGCACGACGGGCACTGCGAATGGACGAGCCGGCGCACCGAGGACAGGTAGCGGAAGGAGCTTCCGGCGACATCTGCCAGGCAGTAGGTGCAGGGGATGATCGCGATGACGAGGCGGGCGTGCGTGGGCCCGCCGGGGTCCCAGGGATCGTGATGTCCGCTGCTCAGGGTCGTGATCAGGTGCGTCGTCATCGGATACCTCGCCCACCTCGGCACGGAAGCCATGAGCGGCGAGGGAGCACATGGTCCGGACCGGCCAGGCGCGCTCGGTAGCAGCTTCGCACACAAGGCACTCGTCGTCCGGGTGAGAGGGCGGCCGACCAGGCCGTCTCCCTCGCCGCCTGAACCACTCGAGAGCTGTCCGGCCCTGGCCCGCCACCCACCACTGGGCGAACTGTTGCCGGTGGCCTCGCCAGGAGCCAGGGGAGGCCACCGACGCCGTCAGCGCGGCGTGGCAAGCCCTCCGTCGGCACCGGCCCGGGGTGGTCACGCGCTTGCCGGGTGTCGGAATCGCCGTACTGTGGGGGACGCGCCCTGGCCCTCGGCGATGCCCATCTTGATCTCCGCGGACGCCATCGACCAGGAGTGATCCCCATGACCGGGCGAGCTGACCAACTGTCGCGCCGTATCTGCGCGTGTGCCTCATGATCGAGGTGCGGGGGCTGACCAAGCGGTACGGGCGCACGGTGGCCGTCGACGACCTGAGTTTCACGGTCGCCGCCGGGCAGACCACGGGGTTCCTGGGCCCGAACGGCAGTGGCAAGTCCACCACGATGCGGCTGATCCTCGGTCTGGACGCCCCGACCTCAGGCAGCGTCCGGATCGGTGGCCGCGGCTTCAGGTCCCTGAGATTCCCCTTGCACGAGGTGGGCGCGCTGCTCGACGCACACGCCGTGCATCCGGGGCGCACTGCGCGCAACCACCTGTGCTGGCTCGCCGACGCCAACGCAATTCCCCGCGCCCGGGTCGAGCATGTGCTCGCGGCGGTGGGTCTGGCCGACGTCGCAGGGCGTCGTGTCGGCGCGTACTCGCTCGGGATGAGGCAGCGGCTGGGGATCGCCGCGGCGTTGATCGGCGATCCGGAGGTCCTGCTGTTCGATGAGCCGATCAATGGCCTGGATCCGGAAGGAATCCTGTGGGCGCGCGGGCTGCTCCACTCGCTGGCCGATCAGGGGCGCACGGTGCTGGTGTCCAGTCACCTGATGTCGGAGATGGCTCTGACCGCCGACCACTTGATCGTGATCGGCCGGGGACGGCTGCTGGCCACCGGGACCGTCTCCGACTTCATCGAGGGCAGCGTGGGGCATCACGTCCGGGTGGTGACGCCGGACACGCGCGTGCTCGCGGGGATCCTCCGCGGCAAGGGGGCGACGGTCGTGGCGGACGGTCCGGACGGGTTGTCGGTCACCGGACTGGAGTCCCGGGAGGTCGGGATCCTGGCCTCCGGGGCGGGCCTGACGCTGTACGAACTGTCCACACAGCGTGCCTCGCTCGAGGATGCCTTCCTGGACCTGACCAGTGACCAGGCGGAGTTCCGTGTCCGGATCGGCGAACCGTCGGCGATCCAGGTCGTGAGTGCTGCATGAGCCAGTTCGCTACGCGCCCTGGCGTCGTCCCCACCCGGGAGCGGCTGGTCCCGCCGGCCGGCCGGCCGGGGCGGGGTGTCGTCTTCCTGGCCGTGGCCCGTTCGGAGTGGACGAAACTGCACACGGTCCGATCCACTCTGTGGGCGTTGGCGTTCACGGTCGTGAGCACGATCGGTCTGGGCGCCCTGCTGACCTGGCTGGAGGTCAGCAGGTGGGACCATCGCTCGCCCGCGGAGGTGGCGGGGTTCGACCCGCTGCTGTACAGCCTGGCCGGGATCAACCTGGCCCAGTTGTCGATCGGCGTCCTCGGGGTGCTGGTGATGACGTCGGAGTACGCCACCGGCGGGATCTCCGTGACACTCTGCGCGACCCCGCAGCGGCGGCTGTTGTTGGCGGCCAAGGTGGTGACCTTCGGCGTCGTGGTCGCGGTGGTGGCCCTGGCGTCCTGCATGACCGCATTCCTGGTCTGTCAGCCCCTGCTGGCCTCCCACCTGCCCGGGCTCGCCCTCGCCGACCTCGGGGTGCTGCGGGCAGTGATCGGTGGCGCGGGGCACCTGATCCTGATCGGGGCGATCGCCGTGGGGGTGGGCGCGATCCTGCGCCGGACGGCGGGCGCGATCGCTGTCCTGTTCGCCGTCCTGCTGGTGGTGCCGGGGCTGATGGCCCTGTTGCCCTCGCCCTGGAACAACGACCTCACCAAGTACCTGCCGAGCTCGGCCGGGGTGGCGATGTCGGCGCACGCCCGCTTCCCGAATCTGCTCCCTCCAGCGGGTGGGCTCGCCGTCCTGGCCGGGTACGCCCTCATCACCTTGCTGGTGGCGGCGCTGATGCTTTCGCGGCGCGACGCATGATGCCGATCGTGGCGATCTTCGACGCGGGCAGCGACGACCAGGCGTACTTCCGCGAGCACCTCGCCGGCACATTCCGGTTGAGCATCAGTGATGGTCCCCTGGCCGAGGCCGTGCTCGATCTGCCTGCCGAGGTCGCGGTGGTCTCGGTCTCCGCTGCGAGCCGGGTCACCGCTGAGCTCATGGCTCACCGACTGCCGCAGGTGCGGCTGGTCGCCTGCCGTAGCACCGGCTATGACAACGTCGACCTGGCATATGCACGAGCGCACGGGATTGCCGTGTCGAACGTGCCGGCCTACGGCGACGCAACCGTGGCCGAGTACGCGGCGCTGCTGATGCTGGCGGTGTCCCGCAGGTTGCGGCAGGCGATGCGCGCGGTCGACACCGGAGAGGTGATCACGGCAGAACTGACGGGACGTGACCTGAGAGGACGCACCCTGGGGTTGTACGGGGCCGGTCACATCGGCCGGCACCTGGCCGGGATCGCCCGCGGCTTCGGACTGACGGTGATCGCCACCGACCCGCGACCCGATGAGGTGGCTGCGCGGGAGATCGGATTCAGATACGTCGATGCCCAGGAACTGTTGGCCAGGTCCGACATCATCAGCCTTCATGCGCCGGCCGTCGAGCGGACCCACCACCTGCTCGATCGGGCTGCCTTCGGGCGAATGAAACCGGGGGTCATCGTCATCAACACCTCTCGCGGCTCACTGATCGACACACCCGCCCTGATCGAGGCACTGGAAGCGGGCATCGTCGCCGGAGCGGGGCTCGACGTGCTGGAGGGAGAGAGGTTCCTTCAGTCGTCGAACCGGCGGCAGCTCCTGTCGAGCAACATCGTTGACGAGCGGTCACAACAGGTCCTGGCGCTCGATGTGCTCACCAGGACACCGACTGTCGTCATCACCGATCACAATGCGTTCAACACGGTCGAGGCGCTGGCGCGGATCCGCGAGGGTACGGTCGCGAACATTCACGCCTGGCACGTCGGGAAGCCGGTGAATCTCGCATAGCGGACCAGTCCGGCCACGCCTGTTGCGGCGCGGCCGGACTGGTCCGCGTTGTCCTCGGCGCCACGACCCCTGGAGCTGATCATGCAGGGGGGCGGCCACCGGAGGTGGGAGCGTGAGGTGACCGGGGAAGGGACAGTGCCCATCGCCGGCCTCGTCCTGACCACGGCCACCACCCGCCCCCGCCGTGAAGCGTGTGAAGGCGAACGGTATAACTCACGGAGAGTGAGGTCGCTCCGTGAGCGAGGCAATGGGTGAGGCTTCGGACCCGCAGGTGGGCCCGGTCGGAGAGGCGTCGAGCAGTGTTCGCGGGCGCCAGCGGGTGGCGCCCCAGGGGAGGAGCCGTCCGATGGTCAAGCATGAGCACGATCCCGCCGATCACCGGCCCGGAGTTGACGAGGAGACGGCCGTCTTCGAGCCGTCGGGCTGGGACGAGCGGTACGCCGGTGAGGGCAAGGTCTGGAGCGGGAACCCCAACGCCCAGTTGGTGGCCGAGGCCTCCGCGTTGACCCCGGGCACCGCCCTGGACGTCGGCTGCGGCGAGGGCGGGGACGTCATCTGGCTCGCCCGGCAGGGGTGGCGGGTCACCGGGGCCGACTTCTCCGCCCGCGGCCTGGCCCGGGCGGCCCGACACGCCGAGGAGGCCGGGGTCGCCGACCGCACGGACTGGTGGCAGGTCGACGCACGGGCCTTCTCGGCCGCCGGCCGTACCTACGACCTGGTGACCACACACTTCCTCCACCCGCCGGGCGGGACGATGGTCGAGATCATCCACCGGCTGTGCGGGGCGGTCGCCCCCGGTGGGCACCTCCTGGTCGTGGGGCACGCGCCCTCCGACGTCTTCCCGCACCTGACCGAGAGCCGGCGCCAGGCCATGTTCCTCGCCGAGGACCTGCTGCCGGGGCTGCCGGCCGGGTTCGAGCCCGTCGTGGTCGAGCAGCGCCCGCGGACGATGACCCGCGAGGGAAACATCTTCGAGGTCGAGGACGCCACGCTGCTTGCCCGGCGATCGGGTTGACGCTCATTCTCCTATCGCGATCGAGGGTGCTCGCGCGCCCGGGCGAACCAGGTGCGAGGGGGAGGTCGGCTCCATTGCGTCCGGGCTCGACCGGTGTCTCTTCGAGTGCGCAGTGTTGAAGGATTGACGAATTCCCGACTCCTGATCGCTCATTCGATCGTCATCCGGGCATATCGTCTCGTGATGTTCACCCCCACGGCGCAGCGAAATCCGAATACCATTACCCAGGGTACTTGGGAATATACGGAGCGTCACCGGAGGTGAATGGTGAGAACCCGGAACTCCCTTGCCGTCGTCACGGCAGGCTGCCTCGGGATCGCCGTCGCATGTCCTGCTGTTGCCGTGGGTGCAGCCGGTCAGCGACCTGCCTATCGCCTGTTCGACGTGGGTGGCGCGATCCCCGGGGCGGTGGACACCGACGTCACCGGTCTGACCGCCACCGCGAGCACCCCCGGCCTGGTCGTCGGCACCTATCGCAACCAGGCTCGGCAGCTGCGTGGTTTCGTCGCCCGAACGGGCAAGGACTTCAGGATTCTGTCCGTGCGCAGCGTGAATGTGAGCGGTGCGAGCGATGTGATCGTCACGTCCGTCAATCGCGGCGGGACGGTGTCCGGCTACTACCTCAGTGCCACCGACAATGTCATGCGCGGGTTCCTCCAGGACCCACAGGGCAAACTCACCCCGTTCGACCACCCGAACGCGGTCAAGCATTCCGCGACCGAACCCGAGTACTGGTCGGACTACGGCGGCACCTACCCCGAACAGTTCGCCGACAAGGGAACCGTGGTCGGCTACTACACGATTCTCCGGGACAACGGCACCTGGTGGACTCGTGGGTTCACCTGGACCCGCACCGGCGGCTGGACCAGCCTCGACTTCGCCGAAGTGGTCCATGCTCCCGCCGACGTCCCTCCGCCCGGCTACGGGAACCAGTTGTTCGGCATGAACGACCGGGGGACGCTGGTCGGGAACGGCAGCTTCTCGACCGGTGCCACGAGCGGCACCCAGCGGGGGATCGCCGTGAACGGTCGGCACGTGATCACCTATGCCTTCCCCGGACCCCCGACCCTGCCGAGCGGCTTCTGCGGCTGGACCTCGGTGCAGGCCATCAATGACGTAGGCATCATGGTCGGCAACGCCGGCAACGGGTGCGAAGCGTGGGCGCGGGCCTGGATGATCAAGGCAGGCAGGTGGAGCGTCCTCCAGTACCAGGACTCCCGGGGACGACAGGCCCCCCAGACGGTCGTCGTCGACGTCACGGGGACCGGACTGATCACCGGGACCTGGAGTTCGTGGACCGGCGTCAATTCCCACGACTGGGCCGCACCCGACGACTCGCGGGCCTACGGAACCTGGCACGGCTTCATCGCGACCACGTGAGCCGATCTCCGCTCCCGCGCGGATGACCTGATCCGGACGGGCACGGCACCCGGGCGACACCGTCGGACGACGTCCGACCGCCTCCGGGAGTCGTGCCCGTCCGGTCGTGTTCGTCCCCGGTCGCGTCCGGCTCGGTGGGCACTCGACCACACGGGAGGTCCTCGTTCCCTCGGGCGGCGGCCGCTGACGGCGGTCCTGCATCCGCGGAGTCCTCGGTGGCCCCGCTCCGCGCCTGCGTGCAGATATTCCACATCATACCGGAAATGCGGATCCTCTCTTTCGTCCGGGGGTTTCGAGTCGTTCTCGCCGATGTTTCTGGCAGGTTCCGGGAAGGTCGCGCGACCTGGTGGACAGGGACAGAGGTCCCTGTCCACGCGATTTTCTGCAGTGATTGACGCCATAGGGCGAAGAGCTGACGGAAACACTCCCCACGACGTCACGTAATGACGTGGCAACACGGCTCCTGCACTTTTGTGTCACAGCCGGGGCGGCACCCCGAAGACGCTCCCGCCCCGGCCGGTGAGGCCGGACGTCCGATCCGCCCATTCCCGTCGGTGCGCGTGCTCGCGGCACTGTGCGCCGAGGTGTCGGTCACGGTTTCCGGCTGCCGGAATGGGAGCGAGTTCCGCCGTTCCGGTCCAGGTTCCTGCAGTCGCAGAAGGAGGAGATCGGCATGCGGAAGGTCGCCATCTACGGAAAAGGTGGTATCGGCAAGTCCACCACCACCCAGAACACGGTCGCCGGACTCGCCGAGATGGGCAAGAAGGTGATGGTCGTGGGGTGCGATCCGAAGGCCGACTCCACCCGGTTGCTCCTGGGGGGTCTGGCCCAGCGCAGCGTGCTCGACACGCTGCGCTCTGAGGGTGAGGACGTGGAGCTGGAGGACGTCCGTTCCAGCGGTTTCTCGGACACCCTCTGCGTGGAGTCCGGTGGCCCCGAGCCCGGTGTCGGTTGTGCCGGTCGCGGGATCATCACGTCCATCAACCTCCTCGAGCAGCTCGGTGCCTACGACGAGGGTGAGAACCTGGACTACGTGTTCTACGACGTCCTCGGTGACGTCGTGTGCGGTGGTTTCGCGATGCCGATCCGCGAGGGCAAGGCGCAGGAGGTGTACATCGTCGCCTCCGGGGAGATGATGGCGATGTACGCGGCGAACAACATCTGCAAGGGCATCCGGAAGTTCGCGGACTCGGGTGGTGTGCGTCTCGGGGGCATCATCTGCAATTCGCGCAAGGTGGACAACGAATTCGAGCTCATCGAGCACTTCGCCAAGAAACTCGGCACCCAGATGGTGTACTTCGTCCCGCGGGACAACGACGTGCAGAGAGCGGAGATCAACCGCAAGACGGTGATCGACTGGAGTCCCGGGTGCGGTCAGGCCGACCACTACCGGAACCTCGCCCGGGCGATCGACGGGAACGAGATGTTCGTCGTCCCCGAGCCCATGCACACCGACGAGCTCGAGTCGCTGCTCCTGGAGCACGGGGTCCTCGGATGACGCGGCGTCCTCGGACGAGCCTTTCCCCCGTTCTTTCCCGCGTCGTCCTTCCTTCCCGCGTCGTCGTCCGGAGGACCCCATGAGCCCGGCCCAGGACCACCCACCCGCCGTCCCCCCGACCGGTCGGGCGGGTGCGACCGCCGACCAGGCACCTCGCGCCCTCACCACCGATCCCGTCGCCACCGGGGACGCACCCCAGGTGGTGGTGGTCGACGAGGCCGTGCTCACCCTGGATCTCTCGGCCCCCACGGAGGCGCTCGCCCTGCCGGACACCCTCGTGCCGGCGGACCAGGGGGCCCTGATCGACCGCCTGATCTCGTCCTACCCGCCCAAGGTCGCCCGCAAGCGACGCCGGCACTTCCAGGTGAACGAGCCCGGGGCGCCGGCCCCGATCGGCGCCAACGAGCGCACCGTGCCCGGCATCATCACCCAGCGCGGATGTTGCTACGCGGGCTGCAAGGGCGTCGTGCTCGGTCCGATCACCGACATCGTGCACATCGTGCACGGTCCGATCGGTTGCTCCTACTACGCGTGGATGACCCGGCGGAACCAGGCCCGTCCACCGGAGGGCGTGGCCAACTACCTCCAGTACGCCTTCTCCACGGACCTCACCGAGGATGAGATCATCTTCGGCGGGGAGAAGAAACTCGCGGCGGCCATCCGCGAGGCCCACGCGCTGTTCCACCCCAAGGCGATCGCGGTCTTCAGCACCTGCCCGGTCGGCCTGATCGGTGACGACGTCCACGCGGTCTCCCGGCAGCTCCGCAAGGAGCTCGGGATCAACATCTTCGGTTTCTCCTGCGAGGGGTACAAGGGCGTCAGCCAGAGCGCCGGGCACCACATCGCGAACAACGGCCTGTTCACCCACGTGGTCGGCACCGAGGAGCCGGACGCCGAACCGGACCCGACCCGATTCCGGATCAACGTCCTGGGCGAGTACAACATCGGCGGCGACGCGTTCGAGATCGAGCGGATCCTCGAACGCTGCGGCATCGACCTGGTGGCCACCTTCAGCGGCAACACCAACTACGGCGACATCGCCCGCTCGCACACCGCCGACCTGAACGTGGTCATGTGCCACCGCAGCATCAACTACCTGGCCGAGATGATGGAGACCCGTTACGGGATCCCGTGGACGAAGGTCAACTTCATCGGCGCCGAGGCGACGGCCAAGTCCCTGCGCAAGATCGCCCGGTACTTCGGGGACCAGGCGCTCATCGCCCGGGTGGAGACGGTCATCGGGGAGGAACTCGAGGCCATCGCCGCCGAGCGCGCGGAGATCCGGAGCAGGTGCGAGGGAAAGCTCGCGATGCTCTACGTCGGCGGCTCCCGGGCGCACCACTACCAGGAGCTCTTCCGGGACATCGGGATGCCGACGATCTCGGCCGGGTACGAGTTCGCCCACCGCGACGATTACGAGGGCCGTGAGGTGATCCCCTCGATCAAGGTGGACGCGGACAGCCGCAACATCGAGGAACTGGACGTCGTCGCCGATCCGCTCGCCTACCACCCGCGCAGGAGCCCGGAACAGCTCGACGCCCTGGCCCGCAGCGGTCTGCAGACGCGGGACTACGTGGGAATGATGCGCGAGATGGCCCCGTCCGCCCTGGTCGTGGACGACATCAGCCACCACGAGATGGAGGTGCTGATCCGCGAGTACTCGCCCGCGGTCGTCTGCTCGGGGATCAAGGACAAGTACGTGATCGAGAAGATGGGCGTCCCCTGCAAGCAGCTGCACAACTACGACTACGGCGGTCCCTACGCCGGCTTCGTCGGCGCGCGGAACTTCTACCGGGAGATCGACCGGCTGGTCAGCGCCAACGTCTGGAAGTACGTCACCCCGCCGTGGGCCGGGGAGTCGCTCGGCGCCTTCGCGTCCGGTGCCGCCTGATCTCGCCCCTGCCGAGAGGAGAACCCCGTGCTCGATCACACCCCCGTGCAGGTGATGGACCGCCAGGCCCTGCGGATCAACCCGGCCAAGACCTGCCAGCCGATCGGGGCCATGTACGCGGCGCTCGGCATCCACCGGTGCCTGCCGCACAGCCACGGATCCCAGGGGTGCTGCGCCTATCACCGCAGCCACCTGACCCGGCACTTCAAGGAACCCGTGATGGCGGCCACCAGCTCCTTCACCGAGGGCGCCTCGGTGTTCGGCGGTCAGGCCAACCTGCTCCAGGCCATCAACACCATCTTCAGCACCTACGACCCCGATGTGATCGCGGTGCACACGACCTGCCTGTCCGAGACGATCGGGGACGACGTGCCGACGATCGTGGGCCGGGCCCGCGAGGAGGGGTTGATCCCCGAGGGGAAGTGGGTCATCCACGCGAGCACCCCCAGCTACGTGGGGTCCCATGTCTCGGGCTTCGCGTCGATGACCGCGGCGATGGTCAACTACTTCGCGAAGGAGGACGTCAAGCCCTCCCGCCGGGAGAAGACCCCGCGGATCAACATCGTCCCGGGCTTCGTCGAGCCGGCGGACATGCGTGAGGTGCGGCGCATCGCCCTGCTGATGGGCCTGAACCCGACGGTCCTGCCGGACACCTCCGGGGTCATGGACACCCCGCAGACGGGTGTCCACGAGTTCTACCCCTCCGGCGGCGTCACCGTGGAGGAGCTGCAGGGCCTGGGACGGGCGGTCGCCACGGTGGCATTGGGCCGGTGGGCCTCCCGGCCGGCGGCGGTCGCCGTGGAGAACCGCTGCCGGGTGCCGCGGGAGGTGCTCGACCTGCCGCTGGGGATCGCCGCGACCGACCGGTTCGTGCACGTCCTGCGGCGTCGGGCCGCGCAGGAGGTGGCGCCCGAGCTCCTCGCGGAACGGGGCCGGCTGATCGACCTGATGGGGGACATGCACCAGCACTTCCACGGGAAGAAGGTCGCCGTCTTCGGGGACCCGGACCACGTCATCGCCCTGACCGAGTTCCTCACCGACCTGAGCATGAAGCCGGTGCACGTGATCACGGGGACACCGGGGAACGCCTTCGACAAGCGCATCCGCGAGATCCTCGCGCACCGCTCCCCGGAGGCGAACGTCCGCTCGCAGGGGGACCTGTTCCTGCTCCACCAGTGGATCAAGAACGAGCCGGTGGATCTCATCGTCGGCAACACCTACGGCAAGCACATCGCCCGCGCCGAGGACGTCCCGTTCGTCCGCTTCGGTTGGCCGATCCTCGACCGATCGGGGCACACCTACTTCCCGACCGTGGGCTACCAGGGCGGCCTGCGCCTTGCGGAGAAGATCCTCGACGCCCTGCTGGACCGTCGCGACCGTGATGCGCCCGAGGAGCGGTTCGAGCTCGTCCTGTAGCCGGGCCGCGCCGGGCCTGCGCGGCTCGGGGAACGCGAGCACCGGACAGCCGAACGCGGGCCCACGGCAGTCGAACGCGAGCACCGGGAGGTGACGGAAGATGGCGGAGGTCCTCCGGGCCCGCCGCGGTCAGGTCGACCGCAGTGGCGGCGTCCTCGACCTGGAGTGTGAGCGGCCGAGCGTCGCGGGCAGCGTGAGCCAGCGCGCCTGCACCTTCTGCGGGTCGCGCGTGGTGCTCTACCCGATCGCCGATGCCCTGCACCTCGTGCACGGACCCGTGGGGTGCGCCGTCTACACCTGGGACATCCGCGGGGCGCTGTCCAGCGGGCCGCAGCTGCACCGGCTCAGCTTCTCCACGGACCTGCGGGAGAAGCACGTCGTCTTCGGCAGCGAGCGCGTGCTCGAGGCCAGCCTGCTCGAACTCATCGCGCGGCACCGCCCCGCGGCCGCGTTCGTCTACGCGACCTGCATCGTCGGGGTCATTGGGGACGACGTCGAGGCGGTCTGCCGCACCGTGGCGGCCCGGACCGGGATCCCGGTCGTCCCCGTGCGCTCGGAGGGATTCCGCGGCACGAAGAAGGACGGGTACCAGGCCGCCTGCGATGCGCTCGCGGGGCTCGTGGGCACCGGGTCCACCGAGGGGATCGGCCCGCACAGCGTCAACCTGCTCGGCGACTTCAACCTGGCCGGGGAGATCTGGATCATCCGCGGGTACCTGGAGCGGATGGGGGTGCAGATCGTGGCCAACCTCACCGGGGACGGGCGGGTGGCCGACGTCCGGCGGGCCCACGGCGCCGCGCTCAACCTGGTGCAGTGCTCGGGCAGCACCACGGCCCTGGCCAAGGTGTTGCAGGAACGGTACGGGCAGCCCTACCGCCGGGTGTCGTACTTCGGCTTCGAGGACATGGCCGCGGCCCTGTACGAGGTCGCCGAGCACTTCGGGGACGCCGAGATGCTGCGGCGCACGCGCGAGCTGGTCGCCGAGGAGATCGGGGCGGTGCTGCCGGTGCTGCGCGAGCTGCGCCCGGATCTGGAGGGCAGGCGGGCGGCGATCTACGTCGGTGGCGCGTTCAAGGCGATGTCCCTGGTCAAGGCGCTCCGGCTGCTGGGCGTGCGGACCGTGCTCGTGGGCAGCCAGACCGGCAATGCCGAGGACTACCGGCACCTCGCCGCGCTCTGTGACCCGGGGACGGTGGTCGTGGACGACTCGAACCCGCGGGAACTGGCGGCCTTCCTCGCCGAGGAGGACGTCGACCTGTTCATCGGCGGGGTCAAGGAACGTCCGATCGCCTACAAGCTCGGGGTGGCCTTCTGCGACCACAACCACGAGCGCAAGGTGCCCCTGGAGGGCTTCGTGGGCATGGCCAACTTCGCCCGCGAGGTGCACGCGTCCGTGACGAGCCCGGTCTGGTCGTTCGTCCCCAGACGGCAGCGGCCGCAGCGCAGGGAGGCGGTCGCATGAGCCCGTTCACCCCTCCGGCACCCCGTGCCGTCCCCTTCCGGACGGCCGACGATCTCCGGGTCGCGGCGGGGGCCAGGCCGGTGGTGGAGACCAGGCCGGTGGAGGAGGCCCGGGCCATCTCGACCACGAACGCCTGCCGCATGTGCATGCCGCTCGGGGCCTGCCTGGCCTTCGCGGGCCTTGAGGGCACCGTGCCCTTCCTCCACGGAGGTCAGGGCTGCGCGACCTACATCCGCCGGTACCTGATCAGCCACTTCAACGAGCCCCTGGACATCGGCTCGTCGAGCTTCGGCGAGGCCAGCACGGTCTTCGGTGGCGAGGCCGACCTCCACCAGGGCATCCGCAACGTCGTGGCCAGCTACCGGCCCGCCCTGGTGGGGGTCGCCACCACCTGCCTGGCGGAGACCATCGGCGAGGACGTGCCGCGCATGCTCGGCCGGCTCCGCGCCGGCGCGACGGACCCGGTTGCCACGCACCCGGCTGCGACGGGGGCGCCGGTCACCGGCGCGGCCACGATCGACACGGCGCTGCCGCCCCTGGTCGCGGTGAGCACCCCCAGCTACGCGGGCACGCACGCCGACGGCTACCAGGCGGCGGTGGCCGCGGTCCTGCAGGCCCTGGCCGAACCCGGCCCCACGACGAACGACCTGGTCCTGCTGCCCGGCATGGTCTCCTGCGCCGACCTGCGTCACCTGCGGGAACTCGTCGCGGTGCACGGGCTCGAGGCCACCGTGCTGCCCGACTACGCGGACAGTCTCGACGCGCCGGCCAGCGCGGAGTACCACCGGCTCCGCCCCGGTGGCACCCCCCTGTCCGAGGTGGTCCGCTGCGGGAGGGCACGTGCGGCCCTCACCCTCGGCGGCCTGGTCTCCCCGGGCACGCCCTCCGGGGGCGAGCTGCTCGCCGGCCGGTTCCGGGTGCCCCACCACGCCCTGCCCCTGCCCGTGGGGTTGCGCCTCACGGACGCCTTCCTCGACTTGCTGGGGGAGTGGGGCGGGCGGGACCCGAGCGGGGCGGTGGCCGCCGAGCGTGGGCGCCTCGTGGACGCTTACGTCGACGGGCACAAGTACCTCGCCGGGCGCCGCGCCGTGGTGTTCGGCGACGAGGACCTGGTCGTGGCCCTCACCGCCTTCCTCGGGGAGGTCGGGGTGAAGGTCGTGGTCTGCGCCTCCGGGGGACGCAGCGGTCGGCTGCGTCGGACGCTGGCCGAGCACACGCCCGAACTGCCCGCGGACGTCCTGGTGCTGGAGGACGCCGACTTCGCGCAGATCGACGCCGCCGCCGGTGAGGCCGCCCCCGATCTGCTGGTCGGGCACTCGAAGGGCTATCCCACCGCACGGCGCCTCGGGGTTCCCCTGGTGCGGGTCGGCCTGCCCGTGCACGACCGCCTCGGGGGCCAGCGGCTGATGCACCTGGGCTACCGGGGCACCCAGCAGCTCTTCGACCGGATCGTGAACACCGTGATCGAGCGTGCGCAGGACTCCTCGCCCGTCGGCTACGCCTACATGTGAGGACCCGCCGTGTGCCGCGTCAGGACCGCCGTCACCGCTCCCTGGAGGGCCGCCGGATGACCCCACCGCCCATGAGTGCGCACCCCGTCGTGCCGCAGACCGCCGTGCCAGCCCGCGAGGCCGCACCGGCTACCCAGGACACCGTCCCGGCGCGTCCGCTGGGACACCCCTGCTTCGATGCCGAGGCTCGGCTGCGCACCGCCCGCGTCCACCTGCCCGTCGCCCCTCGCTGCAACGTGCAGTGCAACTACTGCGATCGACGCTCCGACTGCGTCGCGGAGAGCCGTCCGGGGGTCGCCAGCACGGTCCTCAGGCCGTCACAGGCCGCGGACTACCTCGACGAGGTCGCCCGGACCACGCCCGCCCTCGCCGTGGTGGGCATCGCCGGTCCGGGGGATCCGTTCGCCAACGCCGAGGAGACCCTGCAGACGTTACGGCTGTGCCGGGACCGGCACCCCGAACTCATGTCGTGCGTGGCCACCAACGGACTGGGACTCCCGCCCCACCTGGACGAGCTGGCCGCGCTGGGGGTCAGCCACGTGACGGTCACCGTCAACACGGTCGACCCGGCGGTCGGGGCCCGGATCTACCGGTGGGTCCGGGACGGCCGCAGGGTCTACCGCGGCGTGGCCGGCGCCCGGCTTCTCCTGGAACGGCAGCTGGAGTCGATCCGCGGCCTGAAGGAGCGGGGGATCGTCGTGAAGATCAACACCATCCTGGTGCCGGGGGTGACCCTGAAGAGCGTCGAGGACGTCGCCCGCACCGTCGCCGCCCTGGGTGCGGACACGATGAACTGCATGCCCCTGTACCCGGTGGCGGGCACCCCGTTCGGTGACCTGGGCGCGCCGGACGCCTTCGAGCTGGCCTCGGCCCGGGCCGAGGCCGGTCGACACCTCGCCCAGCTCGCGCACTGCAGCCGGTGCCGGGCCGACGCCGTGGGGTGCATCGGGGAGGAACATACCCCGGCGACCCTGGGCCGGCTCGCGGCGGCCCGGCGTCCTGACCCCACGGCGCGTACCGACGGCACGGGACGCCCCTACGTGGCCGCCGCCAGCATGGAGGGGTACCTGGTCAACCTGCACCTGGGCGGCGCCGACCGCTTCCACGTCTTCGAGCAGACCCCGGCTGGTGCGCGGTTGCGGGAGATCCGCCAGGCGCCCTCGGCCGGGGGTGGGGCCCGCCGGTGGGAGGCCGTCGCGGAGCTGCTGTCCGACTGCCGTGCCCTGTTGGTCTCCCAGCTGGGCGGCAGTCCGCGGGCCGTGCTCGACCGCGCGGGACTCGCCGTCCACGAGACCGAGGGCCTCATCGGCGAGGCCGCCGACCGCATCTTCGCCGGGGAACCACCGGCGGCAGTGCCTCCCCGTCAGGGCTGCGGCGACTGTTCCGGCCCGGGCACCGGCTGCGGCTAGGGCATGGGTGATCCCTGCCTCGACCGGGAGCTCTCCCGACCTCCGGCACATGCCCAGACCTCCCGCACCTGCCCGCCCCCCGTGCCCGCCCCCCGTTCCCGCCCCCCCCCGTTCCCGCCGTCCGTCCGATCCACCGTCCGTCCGATCGCTTGTCGACGTCATCGGCTCCCGACCCGCTTGCCGGAGGTTCCCGTGCCCATCTCCCTTCCCGACGTCCACCTGCTCATGTGCTCGAGTTCCCGGATCGCCGGGGCGCCCAAGGGCGGCTGTCAGGGCCGCGAGGCGCAGGACCTGGTCACCTATCTCCAGGAGGAGGTCAGCGATCGGGGCATGCCCGGGGTGATGGTGACCAATACGGGTTGCATGCAGCTGTGCCCCCGCGGCCCGGTACTCGTCGTCTACCCGGCCGGGCAGTGGTACGGGCCCGTCGACAGCCAGGAGAAGGTCGACACGATCCTCGACGCTCTCGAGGACGGGGAGGTCGCGGAGAAGCTCCTCCTCAACGCAGGCTGAGCGGCGTCCGACACCGGTGGAGGGAGGGGCCGTGGCGACGGTCGTGGACAGCACCCTGCGCGAGGGTATCCAGACGGCCGGGGTGTACCTCGATCTCGGCCGTCAGGTGGAGATCGTCGCCGGCCTGGGCGCCGCGGGCGTCGGGGAGATCGAGGTGGGGCCGGCGACCGCTCCCGGCGATGTCCTGGCTCGGCTGGTCGCACGGGTGCGACGGGATCAGCCCTCGATGCGGGTGGGTGTGTGGTGCCGTGCCCTGGCCCCGGACATCGAGGCGGCCTGCGCCCTGGAACCGGACGTCGTGGCGTTCTGTCTGCCCGTCTCGGACCTGCACCTGCGGGTGCGCTTGGGACACAGCCCGCGCTGGGCCGTCCGGCAGATCGCGAGCATGGTCGAGTACGCCCGGCACCGGGGAGCTCCCCGGGTCTCGGTCGGTCTGGAGGACGCGACCCGGGCCGATCCGGCGGTGGTCGAGCGGGTGGTGCGGGCCGCCGTCGCCGCAGGTGTCGATCGGGTGCGCCTGGCGGACACGGTGGGTATCGCGACCCCGGCCGCGATCGCCGCTCTCGTGGGCCGGTGCCGCCCCCTGGTGCCGGGCACGCTGGCCGTGCACACGCACGACGACTTCGGCATGGCCACCGCGAACGCGATCGCCGCTCTGGACGCCGGGGCCGACACCGCGGACGTGAGCCTTCTGGGGCTGGGCGAACGGGCAGGGATCGCTCGCACCGAGGAGGTCTGCGCGTTCCTCGCCCTCTCCCGAGGTGCCGCCTTCCGCGTGCCGGAGCTTCGCGCGCTGTGCCACCGCGTGGCCGATTGGGTGGGCCGGACCGTCCCGGGGGAGAGCCCGGTGATCGGGGAGCGGGTGTTCGACTGCGAGTCCGGGCTGCACGTCGACGGGCTGGTCAAGGATCCTCGCTGCTACCAGCCCTTCTCCCCGGCCCTGGCCGGTGCGGTGCAGCGGATCCGGCTCGGCGGCAAGGCCGGGCGCAATGCCGTGGCTGCGGTGGTGGCCCGCCTCGGGGAACAGCTCGCACCGGAGCAGCTGGGAGGCCTGACCGTGCGGATCCGCGCCCTCGCCGACCACCTCGGCCGGCCTCTGACCGATGCGGAGGTGCGGGCGCTCCTCCGGGAGCAACGCGTGGCGGGGTGATCCCTCCGGGATGCCGAGAATCCTGATGGGCGGGTCCCTGGGATCGTTCAGCAAGGATGTCTACGCTGAGAGGGTCAGGGCGCGGACGGTGACGGACGTCGTGGGCCGGGACCCTGAGCGGGCCTCGGCCCGGTCGGGAGAGGTGGGCCGTGCGGCACGTCGCGACTCGTCCAGGACTGCGGGTCCGGCCCAGGATCCTGGCTGTCGGGACGCTGGCCCTGGCACTCGCCCTGCTGGCCCCGCTCGTGGGCGCGTGGCTGTCCTCGGACAACGATCCCGGGAGAGCCGCCGACCGGGCGACCGTGACACCACGTTCGCCGGTGGGGGTGACGCAGCAGCGGGCGGGCCGGTCCCCTCAGGCGGCCGCGCCCCTGGCCGCCCCCTCCCCGGTGATCACCCCGGGGGGCAGGGTGCACGTGGTCGGGCTGGGCGATTCCGTCCCGGCGGGGAGCGCCTGCGACTGCACGAGTTACGTGGATCTGGTCGGCCGGACCTGGGCCTCGGGGATGGGTGGTTCTGCCGAGGTGAGCAACCTGGCGTTCCCCGGGCTGACCACCGGGGGCTTGCTGCAGCAACTGGACATCCCTCTGGTGCGGACGGCGGTGGCCCGGGCCGATCTGCTGATCGTCACGATCGGGGCGAACGACTTCGACGTCTCGCAGGTCACCTCCGACTCGTGCGCCCCGGAGGCGAACCTCGGCTGCTACCGGCCTGCACTGGCCCTTCTCCGGACCGATCTGGTCGAGGTACTGGCGAGGCTGCATGCCCTGCAGGGGGACCGGCACGGGGTGATCGTGCTCACCGGGTACTGGAACGTCTTCCGCGACGGGCAGGTCGGCCAGGCGCAGGGCACCACCTACCTGCGGGCGAGCCGGGCGCTCACGCAAGAGGCGAACACGGTGATCTCCCAGGTGGCCGGCGACGGGGGAGCCCGTTACGCGGACCTGCACCAGGCGTTCCAGGACAGTTCCGAGGACTGGACGGACCTGCTCGCACCGGACGGCGACCATCCCAGTGCCGCCGGGCACCAGCTCATCGCGCAGGCCGTGCTGGCCGCGCTCCGCGCCTGATCCCCGGTCGGACGGCCGTGCTCGACCGGTGATCCTCCCGGGCAGAGCTGCCGGGGTGACGGCCCGCTGATCGGTGTCCCGGATCCGGGCGGCACCATGGCGCCATGACGGCCTCCTCCCGGTCCCAGGTACCTCCCTTCGCGGTCATGGAGATCATTGCTGCGGCCAACGCCCGGCGGGCGCAGGGCCATCGGGTGCTCAGCCTGTGCGCGGGTGAACCCGCGGCGGGGGCGCCCGCCGCGGTTCGGCGCCGGGCCGAGGAACTCCTGGCCGGGGGCGGTCTGGGCTACACCGAGGCGGTGGGGATCCCGGCCCTGCGCGCGGAGATCGCCGCGCACTACCACCGGTGGTACGGCGTGGACCTCGATCCACGCCGGGTCGCCGTGACCACGGGTGCCTCGGGTGGCTTCCTGCTGGCGTTCCTCTCCGCCTTCGACGCCGGGGACCGGGTGACCCTGGCCCGCCCTGGCTACCCGGCCTACCGGAACATCCTGACCTCGTTGGGCGCCCGGGTCGTCGAGCTGCCGTGCGGACCGGCGACGCGGTACCAGCCGACCGTGGCCCAGCTCGACGCCCTGGAGGAGCCGGTGGCCGGGCTCGTCGTCGCTGGCCCCGCCAACCCGACCGGCACCCTCGTCGACGGTGCCGGCCTGCGCGAACTCGTCGACTGGTGCGCCGAGCACAGGGTCCGGTTGATCAGCGACGAGATCTACCACGGCATCACCTACCCCGACACCGAGGGGGGCACCGCACGTCACCACCGTGCTGGTGCCCCTGCCAGCGATGGCGCCGGTGCCCCTGCCCACGATGGCGAGGCCGGCGACCGGTGTCTCCCTGCCGGTTCCCCGTGGGCTCCTGTCAGGGCGGGTGCGCTCTCCGCCGGTTCCCCGTGGGCTCCTGTCAGGGCGGGTGCGCGGCCGGGAAGTTCTCCGATGGCTCCGGCGCGGCGGAGCGGGTTGCCCGGCGAAGGCGGTCCCGCGGGAGCGCCCACGGTGGCCGCGGCCCTGGGGGACGGCGCGGTGGTGGTCAGCTCCTTCTCGAAGTACTGGGCGATGACCGGGTGGCGTCTCGGGTGGTTGCTCCTTCCCGACGACCTCATCGCCCCGGTGGATGCCTTGGCCGGCAACCTCGCGCTGTGCCCGCCGGCCCTGGCACAGCACGCCGCGGTGGCGGCGTTCGACGCCTCCGCGTATCGGGAGGCCGAGGAGAACGTCGCCCGGTACGCGCAGTCCCGACGGCTGGTGCTGGATCGCCTTCCGGAGCTCGGATGGGCGCAGGTCGCCCCGGCGCAGGGTGCGTTCTACGTCTACGCCGACATCTCGCCGACCGGGCTCGATTCGGGGACCTGGTGCGCACGACTGCTCGAGGAGGCAGGGGTCGCGCTGACCCCCGGCACCGACTTCGACCGCGCGGGCGGACGTGACTGGGTGCGGCTGTCGTTCGCGGCCGACCCCGCAGTGGTGGCCGAGGCCGTCGACCGGGTGATCATCTGGCAGCAGGGGCTGTAGCCGGGGACCGCCGCCCCGGCGAGGTGCTTCCCGGACGAGTCCGGTGCCCTCCGACGAGCCCGGCGCCCTCCTCGGGTGACGGACGGTGTGCCGGGTTCCGGAGGGTGTGTGGCGACATCACACCACTGCTTTCGTGGACATGCTCGAGGTAGCGGCCTGTGGCGGATAGGGTGCCGCGCGTGACCAATGACGCGCGACAGCCTCGCCTGGCAGATGTGATCGCTGTGCTGGAGGGCATGTACGACCCTGCGTGGGCGCGCGATTGGGACTCGGTGGGCCTGGTCGTGGGCGATCCCGAGGCACCGATCCGGCGGGTGCTGCTGGCGGTCGACCCGGCCCCGGCCGTGGTCGAGGAGGCCGTGGCCTGGCGGGCGGACCTGGTGCTGACGCACCACCCGCTGCTGTTCCGCGCGGTGAACTCCGCGGCGGCCACCACGCCCAAGGGGCGGGTGATCCACCAGCTCGTGCGCGCAGGATGTGCGCTCTACACCGCGCACACGAACGCCGACGCGGCCGCGCCCGGGGTCTCGGACGCCCTCGCCCGGGTGATGGGGCTGACCGACCTCGTGTCGCTGGCCCCGGACCCGGCGGACCCCATGGACAAGATCGTCACCTTCGCCCCCGAGGACGCGACCGACGTCGTGATCGACGCGATGGCCTCGGCCGGGGCGGGGGAGCGGGGGAACGACCGCCGGTGCGCCTGGACGACGCCGGGGGCCGGCACCCTCGTGCGCCCGGTGGACCGGGACGGGCTCGAGCACCTGGAGCAGGAGACCCGCAAGGAGCAGCGGATCGAGATGGTCCTGCCACGTCACCGCAGGGCCGAGGTGCTCACCGCGCTGCGGGCAGTGCACCCGGACAGCCGTCCGGTGATCGACGTCCTCGAGCTCGCCGAATGGCCGGGGCCCCGGGGCATCGGTCGGGTCGGGCGCCTCGGTTCGACGACGAGCCTGCGGGAGTTCGCGATGTTGGTGGCCGAGGCGCTGCCGGCCACGGTCGGTGGGGTGCGGGTCGCCGGGGATCCCGGTGCGCCGGTCTCGCGGGTGGCCGTGTGCGGAGGTGCGGGCGACTCGCTGCTCGACCAGGCGCGGGCGAGCGGCGCCGACGTGTACGTGACCAGCGACCTGCGGCACCACCCCGCCCTGGACGCGCGGGACGCCGCCGGAGAGGCCCCGCCCTACCTGGTCGACGTCGCGCACTGGGCCGGGGAGTGGCCCTGGCTGGCCGGG
Source organism: uncultured Kineosporiaceae bacterium (assembly GCA_964583765.1). Classification (GTDB taxonomy): domain Bacteria; phylum Actinomycetota; class Actinomycetes; order Actinomycetales; family Kineosporiaceae; genus CAZOWW01. Next base: position 10,247 of record CAZOWW010000044.1, on the reverse strand, counting down.
GTGTCGAACCGGCTCGCCGGAGCCCTGGAGGCCCAGGGGACGCCGGTCGAGGTGCAGGTGTCGGCGAAGTGCACCGATCCGTGGACCTTCCGGGTTCCCAGCCCCGGCGGCGTCGTAAGGTGACGAGCACGTCGTAAGGTGACGGGCACGGCAGTCCAGCTCGACCCCACCCGTTCCCGTCGCCGCGGCCCAGAGTCGCGCGGAGGAGGTCCCACGTGGTCACCGCGGTTCCGCAGGATCAGTGGCGGCTCCTCGACGTCCAGGCGCACGACACCCGTCTCGGGCAGATCGCGCACCGGCGGCGCACGCTCCCCGAACACGCCGAGCTCGAACGCCTGGCGGAGCGGGCCCGGGCCACCGCCGACGAGTTGGTGGCCGCCCGCACCCGGGCCGCCGACGTGGGGCGGGAACTGGCGAAGGCGGAGTCCGACGTCGAGCAGGTACGTTCCCGGGCGTCCCGCAACAAGGCGCGGCTCGACGCCGGACAGGGGGCGGCCAAGGACCTCCAGGCGATTCAGCACGAACTGGACAGCCTGCAGACCCGGCAGTCGATCCTCGAGGACGTCGAACTGGAGGTCATGGAGCGGGCCGAGACCGCCGCGGCCCGGATCGCCGAGATCGAGGCCGCCCAGGCGGCCCTGACCGCGGAGCAGGACGCGCTGGTGGCCCGTCGGGACAATAGCCTGGCGGCGCTGGATGCGGAGGCCGCGGTCGAGACGATGGCCCGTGCGGGTGCCGTCGCGGGGTTGCCCGCGGATCTCCTGGCGCTCTACGAGCGTGTGCGTGAGCACAACGCCGGCGTCGGTGCCGCCCGGTTGTACCAGCGGCGCTGCGACGGCTGCCGCCTGGAGCTCACCGCGACCGAGCTGGGCCGGCTCCGGAACGCCGCGCCCGACGAGGTCCTGCGGTGCGAGGAGTGCGGACGGATCCTGGTCCGTACCCCCGACTCCGGCCTGTGAGGTGACGGCGCAGCCGGACTCCGCCCGGGCGCCCCGCAGCCCCGATCTCGGTGCGCCGGTCACGGTGCTCCTGGTGCGGCACGGGCGTACCCCCTTGACCGAGCAGCGCCGGTTCAGCGGGCGTGGTGGTCCCGATCCCGAGCTCTCGGACGGCGGTCGTGCGGACGCGCGGCACGTCGCCGCGGCGCTCGCCCCGGTGCCGGCCGACCCGGGTCGCCGGGGCACAGACGTCCCGGGCACAGCTTCGCCCCGGCACCCGCGGGACCTCCCCGACCTGCCGCCGATCGAGGCGGTGCGCTGTTCCCCCCTGGCCCGCACCCGTGCCACGGGTGCCGCGGTGGCCACCGCCTGCGGGCTGTCGGCCACGGTCGACGAGGGCTGGGCCGAGGCCGGGTTCGGGCTCTGGGAGGGTCTGGGCTACGCAGAGGTGGCCGAGGGGTGGCCGGACCTCCTGCGCTCGTGGCAGGGGTCCTCGACGGTGGCCCCGCCGGGCGGCGAGTCGCTCGTGGAGGTCATGGCCCGGGTCGAGGGTGCACTGGCCCGGTTGCGCCAGCAGCACCCGGGTGGCACGGTCGCCGTCGCCACGCATGTCACGCCCATCCGGGCCGTGCTCCGCTACGCGCTGGAGGCAGGCGTGCCGACCATGTGGCGTGTCCGCCTCGCCCCGGCCTCGATCACCGTGGTGCGGTTCTGGTCGGACGGGGGCGCGGAGGTCCGCGCCGTCAACGTGACGGCGCACCTTGGGCACGACGCCGTCAACACCTGACGCCGTCGGGCCGTCTGGACGGGCGTTGGTACCCCGGGTACGGACCCCGGGGCACCTCCACGAGTTGCAGCCAGGCCTCCCGCGGGACCGTCGGCCGCGGTCTGCCGCGACTCGCCGTCAGAGGCCCGCGAGCGACTCCTCGACGATGTCGAGTCCCTCGACGAGCAGCGCCTCGGGGATCACCAGCGGCGGCAGGAAGCGCAGCACGTTGCCGAAGGTGCCGCAGGTGAGGGTGACCAGTCCGGCCCGGTGGCAGGCCTGGTTGAGGCGCGCGGTCAGGGCCGGAGCCGGCGTCCGCGTGCCGGGTTCCACGATCTCGACGGCGATCATGGCTCCCCGACCGCGTACCTCACCGATCTGCGGGAACCGGCCCGCGAGGTCCCTCAGCCGCGCGGTCATCACCTCGCCGATCCGGCGCGCGGCCGCGAGCAGCCCTTGGCTCTCGATGGTCTCGATCGCGCCCAGCGAGGCCGCGCAGGCCAGCGGGTTGCCCCCGTAGGTCCCGCCGAGGCCCCCGCCGTGGACGCTGTCCATCAGTTCCGCCCGGCCGGTCACCGCGGACAGCGGCAGGCCGCCGGCGATGCCCTTGGCCGTCGTGACCAGGTCCGGGACCACGCCCTCGTGCTCCACGGCGAAGTACTGGCCCGTGCGCCCGAAGCCGCTCTGGATCTCGTCCGCCACGAACACCACGCCCTGCTCGGAGCACCACCGGGCGATCGCGGGCAGGAAGCCCGGCGCGGGCACGATGAAGCCGCCCTCGCCCTGGACGGGCTCGACCACCACGACCGCGGTGCGCTCGGCGCCGACCTGCTTCTCGATCATCGAGATCGCCCGCTCAGCGGCCTCGGCCCCGGTCATGCCCTCGGGGTCGCGGAACGGGTAGGACATGGGGGCGCGGTAGATCTCGCCCGCGAACGGGCCGAAGCCGTCCTTGTAGGGCATGTTCTTCGCCGTCATGGCCATCGTGAGGTTGGTCCGCCCGTGGTAGGCGTGATCGAACACCACGACGGCGTTGCGGCCGGTCGCGCGGCGGGCCACCTTCACCGCGTTCTCCACGGCCTCGGCCCCGGAGTTGAACAGCGCGGACCGCTTCTCGTGGTTCCCGGGGGTGAGCCGGTTGAGGGCCTCGCAGACCTCCACGTAGCCCGGGTAGGGCGCGACCATGAAGCAGGTGTGCGTGAACGCGGTGAGCTGCTCCTGCACGCGGGCGACCACTGCGGGCGCGGAGTTGCCGACGCCGGTCACCGCGATGCCCGAGGCGAAGTCGATGAGGTGGTTGCCGTCGAGGTCGACGAGGACGCCGCCGCCGGCCTCCGCCACGTACACCGGGAGAGTCGCGCTCACCCCGGCCGCGACCGCGGCCTGCTTGCGGGCCGCCCACTGCGCGGACGTCGGCCCCGGCAGGGAGGTGCGCAGGAGGCGTTGCTGGCGGACCCCGGAGATGACCTCCGGAGCGGGTCGGGGGGCGACGGGGTCGGACACGGGATCCTCCGAATCGGGCCGGGCTGGATCGAGCCGGGGTGGCACTGGCGCTCACGGTAGCCCCGCTCCGGCCGGTGGCGCCGTCCGTGACACCACCGGGTTCCGTGACGATGCGCACGTCCTCGCAGGACGATGCGCACGCCCCGCACGGACCGAGCGGGACGGCGTCCTGATCGGTCCGGAACGGCCACCGGCCGAACGACGGACGGCCCGGTCGGGTGGCCGCGTCGGCGGCTTCTGGAATGCTGGCTGCGATGTCTCGCGGACCCCGCGGCGCCCGGTGGGCGCTCCCGGGGGCGAGGCCCGGTGGAAGGAGGATCCCCACGGTGACGCAGGAGAGGTTGCGCTACCGCTTGCTGACCGGTCCGGACGACCGCAGCTTCTGCGAGCGGGTGAGCCAGGCGCTCGCGGAGGGCTACCGGCTGTACGGTGGCCCGGCGGTGACCTGCGACGGCGAACGCGTCGTCGTGGCGCAGGCGGTCGTGCTGGACCAGGCACCGTCCTCGGTGTCGGGGTCGTCCCCGGAGCTGGGGGAGTCCGCCGGGCAGGGGTCCGTCACCGACCGGAGCGGGGGGGAGTGAACGGTGGGCGGTCATGACGCGATGCCTATTACCGGTGAGGTGAGCCCCATGGGAGCCTGGGAGGTCCTCACCACCGATCCACGGGCGCGGCTGGTGGATGTGCGGACCCGGGCCGAGTGGAACTACGTCGGGGTGCCGGACCTGTCGGCGCTGGGAGGCGAGGTCGCCCTCGTCGAGTGGCTCACCTTCCCCGACGGGATGCTGAACCCCTCCTTCGTCGAGGACCTGCGTGGCCTGACCGAGGACCTCGACGCGCCGTTGTTCTTCCTCTGCCGTTCCGGGGTCCGCTCCGCCGCGGCCGCGCAGGAGGCCACCGCGGCCGGTTTCTCCCAGGCCTACAACGTGCTCGACGGCTTCGAGGGATCCCCTGACGAGTCCGGGCACCGCGGCCTTCTGGCCGGGTGGAAGGCGGTCGGCCTGCCCTGGCGTCAGTCGTGAACGCGGACGGTGGGGAACACCTGCGACCGGACACCCTCGCCGTGCGGGGTGGCCTGTCCCGCAGCGACCGGGCCGAGACGGCCGAGGCGCTGTTCCTGACCCAGGGCTACGTCTACGACTCGGCGGCCCAGGCCGAGGCTGCCTTCGCGGGCGAGGTGGAGCACTTCGTCTACTCGCGGTACGGCAATCCGACCGTGGCGATGTTCGAGGAGCGCCTGCGCCTGATGGAGGGTGCCGAGGCCTGTTTCGCCACCGCCACGGGCATGGCCGCGGTGTTCAACGCGTTCGCGGCCTTCCTGGTCGCCGGTGACCGCATCGTGGCGGCCCGTGCCCTGTTCGGCTCGTGCTCGGTGATCCTCCAGGAGATCCTGCCCCGCTGGGGAATCCACACGGACTTCGTGGACGGGCACGACCTCGGGCAGTGGCGGGCGGCCCTGGGCCGTCCGGCACAGGCGGTGTTCTTCGAGTCGCCGTCCAACCCGATGCAGGACCTCGTGGACGTGCGGGCGGTCTGCGACCTCGCGCACGAGGCGGGTGCGCGGGTGGTGGTGGACAACGTCTTCGCCACCCCGCTCCTGCAGCACCCCCTGGAACTGGGCGCCGACATCGTCGTCTACTCGGCGACCAAGCACCTCGACGGACAGGGACGGGTGCTCGGCGGGGCGATCCTCGGCTCGCGCGCCTACGTCGACGAGCAGGTGCAGCCCCTCATGCGGCACACCGGACCGTCCCTGAGCCCGTTCAACGCATGGGTGCTGCTCAAGGGTCTGGAGACGTTGCGGCTGCGTGTCCTGCACCAGCAGGAGTCGGCGCTCCGGCTGGCCGGCTGGTTCGCGGACCACCCGAAGGTGCGCGCCGTGCGCTACCCGTACCTGCCTGAGCACCCTCAGCACGAGTTGGCGCTGCGCCAGATGTCCGGGGGAGGCACCGTCGTCACCTTCGAGCTGGCCGGGCGCGGGGACGGGGGTGGCCGGGCCGCCGCCTTCGAGATGCTGGACCGCCTGCGGGTGATCGACATCTCGAACAATCTGGGGGACGCCAAGTCGCTGATCACCCATCCGGCCACGACGACCCACCGCAGGCTCTCGCCGGAGGAACGGGCCGCGGCCGGGATCACCGACGGCGTGGTGCGGCTCTCCGTGGGCCTGGAGGACGTCGAGGACCTGGTCGCGGACCTGGACCGGGCGCTCGCGGGCTGATCGCCGGACGGGCCGCCCGGACGATCCGCGGCGGCGCCCGGGGAGTTCAGCCCGTGGTCGTGTTCGTGGGATCAGTCCGTGGTCGCACCCCTGGGACCAGCCTGGTCTCCCGTCAGTCCGTGGTCGCACCCGCGGGAGCAGCCAGGCGTTCGGCCTCGCGACGCACGATCCGCCAGAGCGCCTCGACGTCCGCCTGCTCGGTGGGCTCGGCGCCGATCGAGATCCGCGCCACCCATCGACCGTCCAGGGTGATCGGGGTGAGGAAGGCTTCGCCGGTCGCGTTGACCGCCTCCACCCAGGCCAGGGTGTGCGCGTCGAGCGCCGACCCGTCCAGCATCGTCCCGTCGGGGCCGACCAGGCCGGGGGGCTCGTGGCGCAGGCAGAGCGTCTGCAGCGGCACCGGGGCCAGCAGCCGCCACCCCGAGGTCTGCTCCACCTGGTCGGTGAGCCACCGGGCGTTCGCCAGATCCCGCCTCAGGCGAGCGCGGATGGCCTCGACGCCGTCCAGGTGCAGGTGGAACCACAACTTGAGGGCCCGGAACCGCCGTCCCAGCGGGATGCCCCAGTCCTTGTACTGGATCACCGCACCGTCCACCGCCGAGCGCAGGTAGCTCGGGTCGGTGGAGAGCACCCGCACGAGCTCGGCGGGGTTGCGCACGTAGAACAGCGAGCAGTCCAGGATCGTGCCCATCCACTTGTGCGGGTTCCAGGACAGCGAGTCGGCGCCGTCCAGGCCCTCGACCAGCCACCGGTACTCGGGCAGCAGCAGGGCCGAGCCGGCCATGGCGGCGTCCACGTGCAGCCACAGGCCGTGGGCGCGGGCGATCGGGACGATGTCGGCGAGGGGGTCCACGGCGGTGGTCCCCGTGCTGCCGATGCTCGCCACGATGGCGGCCGGCCGCAGCCCGGCGGCGAGGTCGGCGCGGATCGCGGCGTCCAGGGCGGCCGGGTCGAGCGCATAGGTCTTCGGGTCGGTGGCGATCTCGCGGAGGTTCTCCCGCCCGTAGCCGGCCAGCAGCACGGCCTTGGCCACGGACGAGTGGGCCTGCGGCGAGGCGTAGACCGTCAGCGGAGCAGGGGCCTGTTGCAGGCCTCCGCGCTCGGAGCCGTGCCCGGTGGCCCGTTCCCGGGCGGCGAGCATGGCCACCAGGGCCGCGGTGGACGCGGTGTCATGGATCGTGCCGTGCCACTGCTCGGAGAGGCCGGTCAGCTGGCGTAGCCAGTCGGTGACGACCTCCTCCACCTCGGTGAGAGCCGGTGCGGCCTGCCAGGTGATGCCCAGTGCACCGAGCCCGGAGCTCGCCATGTCCCCGAGCACCGAGGCCAGCGAGGCGTTCGAGGGGAACCAGGCGAAGTTGCGCGGGTGCTGCACCTGGGTGATTCCCGGGACGATCGTGCGGTCGAGTTCGGCGATGAGGCTCGCGATGTCCCTCGTGCTGCCGGGTGGCTCCGCGCCGAGGGCGGTGGCCACGGCCCCGGGGGCGACGGTCGAGCGGACCGGCAGACCGGCGATGCGGGTGCGGTGGTCGGCGATCCAGTCGACGAGCACGTGGGCGGCGGCGCGGAACTCCTCCGGGGTCATGTGCGCACGGTACCCGGGCCGACCGGGCTCCCCGTGGGACCGGTCTGCCGGGACTTCCCGACGCGCCGTGTCCGGACTTCTCGGTCCGTCGTGTCCGGCATGCCACGATGCGGTGGCGGTGGCGGTCCGCCTCCGCGTGATCGTGAACGGCGCAGCGATGAAGGGGACGACGTGACCCAGGGCATCACGTATGTGGAGATCGGCATCACCGACCGGGAACGGTCGCTGGAGTTCTACCGCGGGCTGCTGGGGTTCGCCCCGGTGCCCGCCCCCGGGCCCGAGCTGCCCGGGACGCACTGGCTGGCCGCGGGTCCCGCCAGGATCAAGCTGGTCGAGGTGGCGGACGGCGCCGGCCTGGGTGGCTGGATCGGCGACGACCTCCAGCGGGGCATCCGCCACGTCGGGCTCAAGGTGGGCGACGTTCCCCGGCAGGCCGAGCGGCTGCACGCCGCCGGGGTGCCGTTCACCGTCGAACCGGTGCAGGCGGTCGGGGACGTGCGGCTGGCCTTCTTCACCGACCCGGACGGCACGCTGCTGGAGATCATCGACGGGAACCTCACCTACCACCACGTCCTGACGCCCGAACTGGCCGAGCGTGAGCGGCAGGCAGCTCTGGGCCGGCCCGCGGACGCGGCACCGATCTTCGACCACGTGGCCGTGACCGTGGCGGACCTGGACGCCACCCTCGCGTACTACCGGGACTCGCTGGGGTGCCGTGTGATCGGGCAACTGGTCCACTCGCAGGACCCCCGCGGTTTCCTGATCACCTACCTGCAGGCCGGGGACGCCGTGCTCGAGGTGTTCACCTTCACCGCCGATACCCAGGAGAACCCCTGGGTGGACGGGGACGGCCGTCGCGGATTCCGGGGCGTGGGGCTCCGCTCGGGCGGGGTGAGGCTCGTGGACCCGGACGGGATCCCGCTGCAGGCGGACGACGACCCGGCCCGGGCGGACGGCGACCGCCGGGAGTGATCGGCCCGTCCCAGGGGCCGGCCGGCGCGGAGACACCCGATCGGCCCCTGGCGGTCCGGACAGGGCACGCCTGGTGATCACGTTCCGATCGGAGATCGCCAGGGGGAGACGCCGAACGGGTGGCACCGACGCCGGAACCTCCAGCGCGGCGTGGCCGATGCCGACCTGCGGTATGTGGGCCCACCCTGCGCCCGGTGGCCCGGAGGCGTCCCGACGCGCCGGCGCGAGGAAGGACCGATGACGTGAGCCTGCCCGGTACCCGAGAGGTACTCCGAGGATCGGACGTCCTGCCTGCGATCAACGCCCTCGTGCGAATCAGCGTGGGTACCTCGACCAATCCCGAAGGACCCTGGCGGGCCACGGACGTGCCGTCCCGGATCGAGGACGTGCAGGAGATGTCCGCGGTCCAGGCGCAGACCGAGCTCTACGTGGCCGCGCCGTGGTACCCCGGCAACGTCGAGCCGATCCGGCCGGACACCATCTGCCTGGTCTTCTGGACGACCGACCGCGGGCTGGTCGAGTTGCCCACCGCCTTCGGTGGGGACACCGCGGTCCGGGACGGCGTGCTGGTCTGGCGCCTGCGGGTGATCGGTCCGGCGGTGCGCGTGGAGCGCCGCAAGTTCTTCCGCGTGATGCTCGCCATGCCGCTGGCGCTGCAGATGCTCCCGAACTCGCCCAGTGCCGGTGCCCGCGCGGCGACCGCCGGCCAGGGCCAGCGGACCACGATCGCCGCCGCCGGCGACATCCTCGTGGAGGCCACCAGCATCGATGTGAGCGAGAGCGGCCTGCGTTGTCTCGCACCGCCGCCGGTGCTGCCCGTGGGTTCGGACGTGATGGTCGGCCTGGACATCGAGCAGTCCCGGCTGCGGCTGCGTGCCGAGGTGATCCGTTCGGATCCGGGCCCGAACGGTCCCCGCGATCCCTGCGAGACGGTGCTGAACTTCTGTGACGCCGCTGCCTATTCCGACGCGATGCGGCGGCTGGTCTACGCCGAGCAGCTCCGCCAGCGGCGGGCTGGCCTGCACTGACCAGGCTGCCCTGACCAGGCTGCACTGACCAGCCTGCCCTGACGAGCCTGCACCGACCAGGCTGCACCGACCGGTCGGCTTCGCCGGAGCCGAGGGGCCCTGCTCCCCTCGGCCTCGACGTCGTCACCCGGTCAGGACGCCTTGATGCTGTCCCGGACGAAGGTGCCGTGCCCCTGCAACCAGGAGTCCCAGCCACCCGACACCGGTGCACCGTTGCGCAGGATGTTGCTGGCGTCAGTGCCCTGGTCGAGCTTCCAGGCGGCCCAGGAGATGCCGTTGGTCTTCATCCAGTCGATCCAGGCCTGTGCCTCGGAGGTGCACACCTGGCCGTCCAGACCACCGTCGGCGTTGGTGGCGCCCCATTCGGTCACGAACAGGGCGATGCCGCGGCTCATTGCGGTCTCGCCCTTGGTGCGCAGCCAGGCGCCGTGGCTGCAGGAGTAGAAGTGCAGCGTGTACATGAGGTTGGTGCCGGACACCGGGCTGCTCGCGGCGGTGTCGACGTCCTGTGACCAGTTCGGGGTGCCCAGCACGATGATGTTGTCCGGGTCGACGGAACGGATCGCGGCGACGATGGCCTGGTGGTAGGTCTTCACCGCGGGCCACGCGGTGTTTGTCCCGTTCGGTTCGTTCCAGTCCTCCCAGATCACGTTCGGCAGGTTCCCGTACCGGCTCGCCAGATCCGTGAAGAAGCTGATGGCCTGCGACTGTTCGTTGTTCGCGTGGTCGGCATGGAAGTCCACGATCACGTACACCCCCGCGGTGACCGCGTTCTGGATGATGGTCTCGACCTGGCCACGAGCCTTGGTCGGGTTGCTCAGGTACGCGCCGGAAGGCTCGACCCCCATCGCCGCGCGGATCACCGAAAGCTTCCAGTTGTCCCGCATCCAGGTCAGTGCCTGCAGATTCTCCGCGTACGCCTGGCTCTCCCAGTTCAGCCACATGCTGCTGACCCCCTTCAGCTGCACCGCTGCGTTGTTGCGGTCGCAGAGGCGGGTGCCGCAGACATGAAGCTGGCCGTGGATCGCCACCGGTGTGCCGGACGGCTGGCTGGTGCTCGTGGTGCTCGTGGTGCGCGTGGTACTCGGGGTCGTGGTGGTCGTGGTGGTCGTGGTGGTCGTGGTGGTCGTGGTGGTCGTGCGGGTGGCGGACGTGGTGGCGGTGGTCCGGTTCGTGGTGGTCGTTCCGCCGCCGCCCCCGCCGCAGGCCACGCCGTTGAGCCGGAATCCGGTGGCGGACC
>CAZOWW010000043.1:26765-39343 GCA_964583765.1 uncultured Kineosporiaceae bacterium | reverse complement strand
GGGGGGGGGGGGGGGGGGGGGGGGGGGGGGGGGGCGGGGGGGGGGGGGGGGGGGCCGGGGGGGGGGGGGGGGGGGGGGGGGGGGGGGGGTGGGGGCAAAGGCGTGGCCAGGGCCCGTGGCCCGGCGCCGGTGTGGTGGCCGGGCCACGGGTCCTTGCGTGAGGGGGGTGTGGTGTTGCCGACGGGGGTGCGGCATGAGGGATGTGGTGCCTCGGGCCGCGAGAGCGGGCCTGCCGTGTGCCGGCCCGTTCCTGTCAGGGGGCGGTGTTGGGGCCGGCGTCGCCGGGATGGTCGCTCCGTCGGGTGTCGTCGGCGGGGTGGTTGGTGTCGCTGGTCGGGGCGGCCTCGGTGGTGTTGTCGCGTAGGTCGACGACCGTGCCGGTTCCGGTGCCGTCGCCTGTGGCGGCGTCGCTGGTGGTCTTGCTCGTGTCGAGTTCGGTGCTGGTGGTGAGGTCGGGGTCGGGGGTGGTGTGGAGGTTGGTGGGTTTCCACCCGCGCCGGTCGGTGATCTTGGGGGTGCGGGCGACGACGGGTGCCAGTGCCCGCCGCAGGAGCAGGACGTGTCCCTCCGGGAGGGCCCGGATCTGGGCGGGGGACAGGACGGGGACCCACCGGTGGGATTCCAACGGGTGGTCGATGCCTTCGCCGATGACGCGGGTGCGGTGCTCCCCGGTCAGCAGGGAGATGTCCTTGAGGTCGTCCGCGGCGATCGATCCACCGAACACGAGGAAGCTGGCGACGTTGGCCAGGATGGTGCCGGCCCCGTCGCGGCCCCAGCGTTGGCGCAGCTGGGCGAGGGACTGGACGGAGATGTGGATGGTCACCCCGCGCCCGCCCATGTCGGCGGTCCACTTGTCGAGTGGGACGGGGCAGACCAGTGCGGCCTCGTCCAGCAGGAACGTGGCCGGCGGATCCAGGCGCCCGCCGGGCTGGTGGGCGGCCAGAGCCCGCGCCGCGTGGGCGATCTCCGCCACCAGGGCCGCGATCAGCGGGGACAGGCTGGTGGCGGACTCGTGGCCGATCAGGTGCAGCGTCCCACCGGTCGCCAGCAGGCGCGGCACGTCCAGGAGCTGCGGGTCGTCCGCGGGGGCGTCGCCCAGGGTGTGGGCCAGATCATCGGACACCCACGCCAGGGGAGTGGCCATGGTCGCGGTGATGGACGTGCGGGTGCGGTCGTTGGTGGCCCAGTGCAAGCGCATCGCCGCGATCCGATCCCGCGCACCCGGCCCACCGTCCAGCAGGGCATCGGTGACCTCGGCATGGATAGTCGGAGTGTTGTCGGTGGCCCACCGCACCACATCCCGCATCCCCCGACCCGACAGGGCGGCGGCGTGCAGGAGGATCCCCAGGACCCGCCGGGCCTGGGTGTCCCAGCGCTCGGCGTCGCCGTGGGACTCGGGGATCAAGTCACTGGCGCGGCGTTGGGCGGTGGCGTAGTCCTGGCAGCCGGCCAGGATGCGCCAGTGGACGGTGGAGCCGATCGCGCCCAGGCCGGCGGGGTTGAACACGTGCACCGCGCCGCGGGTCTTGCGGGTGTGGTGGACGAGTTCGGCCAGGTCCAGCCGCGTGCTGGTGGTGATCAGGGCGCCGGGGGCGTCCATGCCGTGGCACGCCAGTGACAGGGTCTTGCCGGTGCGGGGGCCGCCGATCCGCGCGGTGGCGTCTTCGCAGGAGGACCACACGCGCTGGCCCCACCAGCCCCACCCGATGATCGCGACCAGGACCCCGAGCTGGCGGGCCGAGATCCGCCGCCGCGACCACCACGACCCCGACGCGAGCGACGGTCGCAGGATCCGCGCCTTGAGGCGCAGGGCCCGCGCGGAGGCGACCTCGGCGACGTCCAGGCGGGTGGCCACGCTCGCGTGGCGCTGGTCCAGTTCCTCCCGCCGCGCGATCAACGCCGCCGTCGACTGCGGGACCGCGACGTGCCGGGCCCACCACCACCCGGTGGCCACCGCCAGGGCCACGATGGCGGCCGGGATGACCACGCCGCGGGCGTTCTGGCCCATCAGGGCCAGCAGAACCCCCAACAGGATCCCGGCCTGCCCCGCCGCGATACCCCGCCAGGGGAACACCAGGGGCGTGGTCTTGACCAGGAACATCTCAGCCATCCCCCGACGCGCGACCCACCACAGAGCCGTGCCCGCGACCACGATGAACACGTCCAGCAGGACCGCGGCCAGCAGGTGATGCCGGGCCAGGGCCTCGACCCCGACCCCGGGCAGACTCGCCACGGACGCGACCATCACGGCCGCCAGGGGGTACTTGTATGCCATGCGCGCGGCATTGAACCTGAGCGCGCGCCCACTACCGTTACTCACGAGGAACTCCTGTCTCATACGCGTTGACCTGGCGGTTTCTCACCGGTCCCTGCCCGGCCGGAATCCGGGCAGGGACCACCTCCTGCGCACCGCACCCCGTGTCAGGGGCCGCGGACCGTGCCTGCGCTCCGCACAGCGGGATCACGTCTGGCGCGTTGCGGCTGGTTTGGCTCATGCCTCCCACCACATCTCGTCCACGTCCGCCGCACCGACCGCGACCAGGACCGGTCCACGGAGCCAGTTGCTCGACAAGTCGGGCGGGGCTGCGCCCTCGGTGGCGGCGTCTGCCGCTTCGTCGGCCTCCGTCGCGGTGGTGCCGACCGAACCAGCGGCTTCGCTCTCTGCCGCGTCCTCCGCGCTCCTGCTGGTCTCGACCTGCAGGTCCCTGGCCGCGGCTCGGGCCAGAGCGGCGTGTTCAGCGGCCTCGCGGGCCAGGCCGGGGTCGACCTGCGCCATGACGCGGAACACCTGCGCTTTGCGCTCCAGCCACGCCACCTGCGCGGTGGCGCTGGCCTCGGCACCCGGCGCTGTCGACGCCAGGGAACCCAGCCGGGCCGCGATCGAGTGCTGGATGACTCGATCAGCGCTCATTGGATGCCACCCGGACGGGCCCAGTCGGCGGCGTCCACCACTGTCCTGCCGTCGATCGCCGCATTGATCATTTCCTCGATCACGCGGGCGGGGACGATCACTCGTCCGCGGATCCGTACTGCCGGGAACTCGCCGCACTGGATGGCCCGGTACAGGGTCATGGCCGAGGTGCGCACCAGCAGGGCGGTCTCGGCGACCGTGTAGAAGACCTGGGGTCGTTCGGGTGCGAGCGGCGGGGTCCTCGACGCGAGGCTGTTGCTCACAGTTCACCTCCAACAACAAGGGCTGCAGCGCCAACAAGCGCTAGCAATCGCCAACAGTAGGAACAATGGTGGCGCCAGTCAACGCCAATGGGCGCCAATGTTGTCGCCCGGACTGGATCCGGCTCTAACCTGCAGGTCACGGGCGAACCGTCGCCCCGACCGGATCCGAGACAGGAGCACGGCACGTGACCGACGACTGGGACGCCGTGGCCGAGGCCATCAACGCCCGCATGGCTGCGCTGCGCATGACCCAGCTCGACCTGGCGGCCCGGTCGGGGGTCTCCCCGGCGACGATCCGGGAGATCCAGCACAATCAGCGCCCGCGCCGCCGGTACGGCCGCACGCTCGCCGCGCTGTCGGAAGCACTGGACTGGACGCCGGAGCACCTGGACGCGGTCTTGGCTGGCCGTCCGCCGGCGCCCGTCGCCGAGCAGCGCCCGGCCGACGGCGACCCGGTTCTGGAGGAGCTCCGCGCCATCCGCAGCGAGCTCGTGGGGATCAGGCAGCGCCTGGACGCTCTGGAGGGCGGCGAAGCTGCTGCTCACGGCGAGCAATGAGCTGATCGACCAGCTGTAACAGCTCGTCGACCTCCTCGCACAGGTTCGTCCGCTCCTCGGCAATGGCCGGGTCGCGTGCGGTAGAACGGTGCGGCACCGCGCTGGACATTGCGGCCTCCGTGGACTCGTGGTGTTCATGAGGACCACGACACCAGGACGTAGACGGGTGAGGTCAGAGTGAACCGGGGTCACTCACGGCCCACTCACACTCACCGGGGGGAGGGATCGTGCGGGACGACGATGCAGATGCCTTCGTCAGCGAGCTCAAGCACTGGCGTGACGTACGCGGCCTGTCCCAGACCGCGATGGCACAGGCGATGGGTTACCACCGCACTTACCTGTCGAAGATCGAGAACGGTCAGGAGCAGGTCACCCGCGACTTTGCCGCCCGCGCCGAGGAGGTCCTCAAGGCCGGCGGTGCACTGGCCCGCGCCTTCCGCGAGACCTCCTCGCGCCGCCGCAGCGACGCCGTCCCCCGCCCGCCCGTCGTCCTGGAGCACGACGACGAGACCGGCAGTCTGGTTGTCGAGCACGACCACGCCAAGTTGTACTTCGACGGGACGAACTACCGCACCACTCAGCGCCGGCAGTTGTTCAACGGGGGCCAGGAACCGATCGCTGGATACCTGATCCGGATCTCCGTCGACCGGTTCCCGGGCTCGCCGGAGTTGTCCAACCAGCTGTACCGCGAGGACCCGCTGACCTGGGAAGAGCTCGACCTGCGCGCCGTTCATGGGGACAGCGAGCCGATGACCTGGCGGGTCAAGCACGACCGCGACGCGTTCAAGGAGCTCTGGCTGCTGTTCGAGAACGCGGAAGGCCGGTTCCCCCTCTACCCGGGGGAGTCCGCGGTGATCGAGTACTCGTACACGGTCGCCGCGAGCAAGTGGGGGCCTTGGTTCCAGCGGGCCGTGCGACTGCCGACACACCGGCTCAGCGTCGAACTGGACTTCCCGACCGATCTGGATCCGGCAGTGTGGGGAACTGAGACGACCATGACCGCCGCCGCGCTACCGCTGCGCACCGCGATCCGACGCTCCGCCGGCGGCGACCGGTCGGTGTACTCGTGGTCCACCTCCGAACCGCCCCTGCACGCCCGGTACCGGCTGGAGTGGAAGTTCCGCGCCCGCCCCGATTCCCCAGAAGGTGAGCAGATGCCCGCCCTGACGCCGAGCCAGGCCATGCGCGAGATCGGCATCGTCCAGGACGACGACCCGCTGCTGCGCCGGCTCGCCCGCCCCTTCGACCTGCCCGCTGAGGCCGAGGACGCGCGACGGGTCGTTGCGCAGCTGCGCTCGACCATGGACCGGGTCGCGGCCGCGCACACCTTCTCCAAGGGTATGGGCCTGGCCGCCCCGCAGATCGGCATCGATCGGGCGGTGGCGATCGTGCGGCCGCCGGACGGCGCGGAGACGCTCACCCTGATCAACCCGGTGGTCGTCGAGGAGTCCACGAGCACCGACGAGCGGTACGAGGGCTGCCTGAGCTTCTTCGACGTCCGCGGGTGCGTGCCCCGCCCGCTCGTGCTGAACGTCGAGCACCAGGACGTGGACGGCGCCCTGCACATCACCTGCTTTGAACGCGGTATGGCCCGTCTGGTCGCCCACGAGATCGACCACCTGGCCGGCCAGCTCTACACCGACAAGATGCGCCCCGGCGTTGAGCCGATCCCGGTCGACGAGTACCGGGGTACCGGTCAGACCTGGCGGTACTGAAGCAGTACCGCAACTCATGTTTGGGAGTACTTCCTTACCCTCTTCCCAGCGTCCTCAGACGACGGTTCAAGATGGATGCGCAATCGCATCCGTTGTCGGCGGTCGATTCCAAGTCCCGCTCGTCACACAATCACCCGACCATACGCGCCTCACTTGCCTGATGTGTCCATGATGTCGCGCATGAGGCATTTGTGAAGGCATGGCTTCGTCGCATGGCGACCACGGCGTGATCGTTGGGCGCATCACGATCATGTTCCCGGTGGGTGACGCGACGCCAGGGCATCATCGGAACCGGACCCACCCATGTAACGACTTGTGCTGGATCGAGCACATTAGGTGACCTTCGGCGTATACACTATCGCACGGTTGACAACGTCAAGGAGGGCCAGTGCAGTACTTGTACGAGCGGTTTTCGCCAGATCGCTTTCAGGAATTCTGCCAAGCGCTCTTGCCGCAAGAGTTCCCCGACATTCAATGCTACCCGATCGGGCAGGCGGACGGGGGGAGAGATGCAGTCTCTGTCGAGTCATCAGGAGCATCCAAGATATTCCAGGTCAAATTTCGCCGCGAAATTCGATCGGATGATGACCCTGCTGGCCTTGTTATCAGTGCGGTGAAAGGCGAGCTCCAGAAGATCGAACGTCTCGCGTCCCTTGGTGCGGGGTCATATGTGATTATGACCAATCTGCAAGGAACGGGCTCCTTTGGTAACGGTTCGATGGATAGAGCGCAACGATGGCTAGACGAGAATCTTCCAATTCCGGCCACCGTTTGGTGGCGATCAGATCTTGACGCCCGGGTGAACCACTCTTATGAACTCCGCTGGACTTTCTCTGAGTTACTTACCGGTCAGGACGTATTTCGTACCCTAATTGAGGGAGCTTTCTCTGAGGGGGACAAGCGAAGGGCGACCGCAATTACGAGTTACGTAGCGGATCAGTATGAGCAGGATGAGCATGTCAAGTTCAAGCAGGCAAATCTTAGAGCGAGCGATCTTCTAGCGCTATTCATTGACGTTCCTTTGGTGGCGCACTCTGGCGCAAGGGATATTTCGGAGAAGAGCGAAGGGCACGCTGCCGTGTGGAGATACGGAGCCCTCGCGGCTGCCATTCAGCGAATAGCAACTGAGGCCGATGAGTCAGCTGGATTCAGCTTCCCTATCCCGCACCCAATAGGAGGTGCCCGGCTTCTCCTCGACGCTGCCGGGCAGCAGGCACTCGCCAGGGTTGTGATTGAAGGGGCGCCTGGACAGGGGAAATCTACACTAACTCAATATGTGTGCCAGGTACACCGAATGAAGATCCTCGGAAAGCAAGAAGAACTGAACCGTCTTCCGGGGTCGCATTCGGCTGGGCCCGTTCGGGTGCCAATGAAAGTGGATCTCCGCGATCTTGCGTCATGGCTCCGACGGGAGAATCCGTTTGCGGAAGGCGCTTCACTGCCACGAGATATGTCTGTGACCCTCGAGTCTTTCCTCGCCGCTCAGGTTAGTTACGGTGCGGGTGGAGCGAAATTCGATACAAGTGATCTCCATGTGTATCTATCCAAGGTACCTTGCCTGATTGCTCTCGATGGACTTGATGAAGTGGCCAATATTGCTGACCGGCAAGCGGTCATTGACGCGGTCACAGCGGGAGCGAAGAGGTTGGAGGCAATAGCGGCATCTCTGCAGATTGTAGTAACGAGTAGGCCGGCTGCGACTGCTGCCACTCCGCGATTCGTCAAGAATTCATGGATCTACGCCTCCTTGGGGGACATTGGCGACGAGCTGATCTATGAATATATCGACAAATGGTGCGCTGTCAATTCGATTCGTGGGAGGGAAATCGCGGAGATTAGGAGGATCCTGAAGCTCAAGCTGCCAAGTGCACACATTCGGGAATTATCGAAGAATGCTATGCAGCTTACTATCCTACTTTCGTTGGTGCACACTCGCGGACAAAGCCTTCCCGATCAGCGAACTAATCTATATGATAGTTACATCGAGATTTTCTTTAACCGTGAGGCGGATAAAGACGAGACCGTACGTGAGTTTCGAGGACTTCTGCTGTCGATTCACGGCTATCTGGCTTGGCGGATTCATGCGGCGTCAGAGAGCCGGCGTTCCAATGGGCGAGTGACAGAGCAAGATCTGAAGGCCATGATAGTGAAGTACTTGACCAGTCGGGGGTTTGATCCAACACTTCTCGACAAGCTCTTTCATGGCACTGTGCAGAGAATCCTGGCTCTCGTCAGTAGGGTCGAAGGAACATTCGAGTTTGAAGTCCAACCCCTTAGGGAATTCTTCGCTGCGCGACACCTGTATGACACTTCGCCATACAGCCCCCCGGGAAATCCAGGCAGAGGCACGAAACCGGAGATATTCCAAACTATCTCTCCAAATTCATTCTGGCTGAATGTGACCCGATTCTATGCCGGCTGCTACAGCATGGGCGAGCTTTCTGGTTTGGCGGATCAGATAATTGATCTCCTTGAGCAGGATGACCTTTCTCTCACCGCGTATCCTCGCGTTCTCTCGACGGCTCTGATCATGGATCGCGTATTTGATCAAGATCCGCGAGTGTTGTCCCGCCTTCTCGCGAAGACCCTGGGTAAGCTGACCGCGAGACTTGCATTCTCTAGTGCTCCATTTGGTAGCTCCACCATGTTGGCATTGCCCGATGGTGGGGGTGGGAGCCAGGTTATGGAATTCCTGCTTGGCCGCATGATGGCCCAACTTCCCAACGCCGTCTGTGCCGAGGCGGCCATTCTTTTGCGAGGGTCATTCGGTCCGCAGAGCGCCTTGGATATCTGGCGATCCGCCCAGCCAAGTGAGTCTGGCGACCAGTCTCCTGAGATGCGGCGATGGTTGCAAGTGGGGGGATATCTTGGCGTGCTTGGGCAGCTCGGTGCCGAGGAGTCACGTCACTTCGCCGGTATCTCATCAAGTTGTTGGGAGATTCTGGTCTCTGGACGCAATCCATATGCTGTAGAAACCGAACAGCAGCAGTGGAAGGTGATGGATCGCGTCGCTGATGGAAGGATTGTAATGGGACCGGGCCTTGGGGAATTCTGGGAACTAGTCCAGGGTGTCTCCTTGCCGGCGCTTGAAATCGCGGCATTTCATGGGCACCACGGGCTGTTGATGGGTGGAGAGGGTGGAGGGACTGGACCTTCTCTCTTGCTGGATGATGTGCGGGAATTCTCGGAGTATGTGCGTTCTTCCTTGTTTGCAGAAGATAGGGTGGGGTTCGGGGAGCGGACGAGCCGACTCTTGTCGTTGTTGCCGCGGCGTTACGAGAGTTCCTGGCTCGCCTGGAGAATGGCCTTCTTGCTATCACGTGAGCCCTGGTCACTGTCGCCTCTGCCCGGTATGAGTGCTCAGGTGACTGCTGGACGAGTGACGGAGATGGTGCAACGGCGGTCTGCACCTCGGTGGTGGTCCCATTGTCTCGATAGCATTGATCGAACTGACTCGGCCGCGATCCGGGGGGTGGCGGCTGGTCTCATATTGCATGCTTCATTCAAGTGTCTACAAGAGAATGTGGCCCAGCTTTCGGGTCTCCTTGAGGGGCTTGACGTGGATGAGCTAGGGACGCTATGCGACGTGATCGGATGGGACCGCCGGATACACCGTGAGAGTTCGTCGATCTCTTTACGAAACCTGAAGTCAATTCTCCCGGACCTCGGTCCTTCACTGGCGCTATGTCTCTTGGACCGGGTGACTCGTGAGGGACGGGTCAAGCTGCTGGAGTCGCTGCATTCGGAGAACTGGAGGGTATCTCGGGGGGTAGGTGAGAAGCTCGCTCAGGTTCTCCATGAGGAAATTCCAAGGAATGCCGACGATGAGACTTGGAAGAAGTATATCGGTGAATCAAGACGGCTGCATCTACAGCGCACGAGCGCGCCGACGTCCATTATTGGATTCCCCTACTATCAACACTCCGGAATGCCTCTAGAAATTGCCCGTATGGTGTTGAGAAACTGTGACGACTATCCAGGGGTCATCATCGGAATTGCAGATGTAGTGGTGTCATCGGCCGCGCAACGGCGAATTCACTCCGTGAACCGCGTTGCCCGTGCAGGACTGTGGGCGGCCGGATAATCGATGGCTGAGGCGTCTTCGCCTGCGGACGCTCGGAGAGCGACAACCGTCCTGTGCCCTGTCCGCACGACGACCAACTTGGTATCGGCCAAGGCGGCGATCGCGCGTTGGGCGGTGCTGACGGCGACGTCGTAGCGGAGGGCGAGTTCCTTGAGGTTTGGCAGGGGGTCGCCGGGGTGGAGTATGCCGCTCGTGATGGCGCCGCGTAGGTCGGCGGCGATTCGCAGGTATGGCGCGGCGTCCTCGACGGCCTCGGGCGTGACGGGGATGGCGCGGGAGTCGGCGGGCTGGCCGAGCCCCGCCGGCAGTTCCGGCATATGGCTCGCCAGGGAGCCGGCGGCCCGCTGGTCGGCTTCGCTGACCCAGGCGCTGTAGACGCGCAACGTCGTGGTTCCGCCGCCGCTATGGCCCAACCGTCCGGCCACCGTGCGCACGTCTACGCCGGCGGCGATGAGTTCGGTGGCGGAGTAGTGGCGCAGCTGGTGGATGTGCATGTTCAGGCCGAGCCGGCGGCACATCTTCTTGTACCGCTGGGATACCGAATCGGGCTTGAGCCAGGTGGAGCAGTCGGGGGCGAGGGAGAACATGAACGCGTCCTCGGGCAGCTTCACGCGGAGTTGGCTGGAGCGGTCTCGGCAGGGATCGCGGTATCCAAGGAGCAGGGCCACCGTGCCCTGGTCGATGGTGATCCGGCGCTGCTGGTGGGTCTTGGTGTCCTTCTCCCAGCATCGGCCGGCGCTCTGGGCGATCGCGGAGCGGATTGTCAGAACGCCCTTGTCCGGGTCCAGGCGATCCCAGCGCAGGCCACACAGCTCGCCACGGCGGGCGCCGGTGACCATGGCAAGCCAGATGAGCATGCCCCAGTCCAGGTCCGCCCAGGCTGCGGTGGCGATGCGGGCGGCCTGGGCGGAGGTGGGTGGCTGGGGGTTGGGTCGGCCCGGGGACGGGGCGTCCACCTGGTCCAGGGGGTTCACGGCGATCCAGCGCCAGCGCACGGCTCGCTTGCACGCTCCGGAGAGAATCCCGTGGATCTGGTGCAAGGTCGCGGTCGCCAGGGGACGGCACTTGTGGGGGACGCACCGTGCGTCGCACTTGTGGGTGTCAGGGCTGTGGTGGTCGACCTTCCTGCGGCCCCGGCAGTGGGTCCTGCAGCGCCGCAGGGTGGCGTAGAACGAGTCTAGGATCTCGCCATCCAGCCGTGAGAGTTCCAGGTCGCCCAGGAGCGGCTGGATGTGGTTGCGGATGTACCCCTCGTAGGCCTGGTGGGTCGTGAGCTCGACGTCCAGGACCTCCAGGTACCGGTCCAGCAACTGGCTCACGGTCGCCCTGGTGCGCGGGTTGCGCTGCTCGTCGACCTGGTTCAGCAGCTTGGTGCGGACCTTCTCGGCCTCTCGCGCCGCCGCCGGGCCGGGCGGCACGGTCTCCACGAGATTGTGGCGCTTGCCGGTGATCGGGTCTGTGCCCGCGTACACGCGCACCCGCAGGGCTCCACTGGGCAGCGTCTCGATCTCCCCGCGGGCACGCTTGCGGGCCCTCGACGTGGCCGTCATGGAGCGACTCTACCTCGGTTCGCTCCACGAGTAGCTCCACGCGAGCGATCCGTGAAAGCTGATCATGCCTCTGACCTGGTGGGGCGGCTGGGGTTCGAACCCAGGACCGACGGATTATGAGCCACGTCAGCAATCATGGAAACCCGCAGGACGAACCTCCGCATTACCCGGTACCAGCAGGCGTCAGCGCCGTTCCTGTGCCGTCAATGCCTTGTCCGCCATGCGGGTGAGATGCGTCAACATGACTAAGCGGTTCGTGGTCCTGCGGCCGATACCTCGTAGTGCAGCGTCCTCGTCAAGGTAGCCCGGCGAAGATCCGAAGGAGCAGTCATGGCCACTCAGCTCACCCCCGCCCAGCACGCGGCGAACGCCCAGCGCCAGGCGGCGTCCGCGGCCCGATGGGCGCGCGCCAGCATGGTCGTCGGGGTCGGGGCGCTCGCGCTCGTCGTCGCTGGGATCGGCCTCAGCTCCCTCGGGCACCACTCGGTCACCACCTCCGGGCCCTGCGCCCGCGTCTTCGTCGACGGCGCGACGCTCGACGCCGGCGCGAAGGTGGCGTGCACCGGCGGGGGAAAGGTGTGGCAGGTGGCCGGAGCCCCATGTGCGGACGGCGCGACCTGGCTCTACATCCTCGAGACTGCCGACCCTCGGTCGGGCGTCACCCCGGGGTGGGCGCTCAGCGGCGGGGCCTGGCACGCCACGGCGAAGCCTTCAGCGGACCTGAACGCGGCCACCGCGCTGACGATCTGCGCGCCCACGTCGCGCCCATGAACGCGGAAGAGGCGGCCCACACCCGACGTCGGGTGCGGGCCGCCTCTCGTTGAGCGTGGTCAGGCTGTTCTCAGGAAGAACATTCCGCTGAGCCTGATGAAGTAACCGGACGATGAAGCGTTCTTCCCGTTGACGGCGAATTTGACCGCGACTGGTGTCCCAGAAGATGAGATTACGACGCTCGCCACCGAAGTGATGCGCGACCATTTCGACGCCCAGTAAGTGTCGTACGCCGAAACCTTCTTCGTCCCATTGATGTAGACGTCGACTTTTCCGCCGTCGGAGTAGACGCTGAAGATGAAGTAGCACGTGTAGGTTCCGGCGGGGAGATCGACGGTGTAGGTGTTGAAGTCCCCGTCAGTGCCGGAGCTGTTGTACCGGTAGGGCTGCGGGTAGGTGACGTCGAAGGTGTCGGACCAGGTGCCCTGGTTGGTCCCAAGGACTCCGAGGAGCGACCAGTACGAGGAGACTGACCCGGAGGACACGACAGGTCCTGCTGGGCCTGTAGGACCGGTGGCGCCGGTAGCACCAGCAGCCCCGGTGTCGCCCTTGGCGCCTGTGTCGCCCTTGACACCCTGGATTCCTTGCGCACCGGTGTCACCCTTCGGGCCAGCCGGACCGACGTCACCTTGCGGCCCAGCAGCACCGGTGTCACCCTTCGGGCCAGCCGGACCGGTCGCGCCAGCAGCCCCGGTGTCACCCTTCGGGCCAGCAGCCCCGGTGTCAC
>CAZOWW010000043.1:0-26665 GCA_964583765.1 uncultured Kineosporiaceae bacterium | reverse complement strand
CGCCAGCAGCCCCGGTGTCACCCTTCGGGCCAGCTGCTCCGGTCGCGCCAGCAGCACCGGTGTCACCCTTCGGGCCAGCAGCCCCGGTCGCGCCAGCAGCCCCGGTGTCACCCTTCGGGCCAGCCGGACCACCCGCAGGACCAGGAGGACCAGCCACGACCGGCGTGATCTCAACGATCAACTCACCGGACAGCGCCTGAACACCAACTACCTCGACCAGGGCGGTGGAGACCTCCACCGACTCGGGCACGGTGGCCAACTCGCACGCGACCACGTCGACAGGTGCGGTGATGGTGTCGACGTCCGGGCCGTCTGGAGTGTCGACGACGGTCAGGTCAACCATCGTCGGTATCCGTGCCGACTTCCGTGACCTCAGGCACCACGATGATCCGACCGGCCGCGATCTTCAACCGGACCGACCCGTCCGGCGCCGAGACGAACACGTCGTAGCAACCCGTCGTCCAGCCCCACGCGGCCGAAGCCTCGGCGGGCACGCCGAGGGTCACGACACCACCTGTGTTCCCCGCGGTGAGCTGCTCATCGGTCGGGGTACTGGACCAGTCTGCGAGGAGGTCACCGCCCGGGGCGGTCCGGGCCTGAGCCCGGACCACCCACGTGTCCGGCAACGCCTCACCATCGACGGTCACTGCCCACCCACGGGACCACGTAGACCCCGCCAGGATGGTCAAGTCTCGGGGCTGCAATTCACTCCCCTCCGCCACCGGGAGCGTCCGGGGCGGTCGCAGCAGCCAACGCGGCCTGCGCCGTCAACGACACCTGCAACGTGCCCGGCACCGGCGCGATGACCGCCGGCGCCGCAGGCTGCGGATGCACCATGCCCGACCAGAGCTGGGTGCCGTCGACGAGCGAGACGGTCAACCCGAACGGGGAGCCGGCGGCCCACCAGGTGGTGTCCTCGGTGATCGTCGCCGGGAACACGGCGACGTGCTCCTCAGCGAGATCAGGATCAGTCCACAGCGTGACGGTGTCGCCGACCCCGTTGACGGGGGCGTCGACGATCAGGGTCTGGCCGTCAA
Organism: uncultured Kineosporiaceae bacterium; assembly: GCA_964583765.1. Classification (GTDB taxonomy): domain Bacteria; phylum Actinomycetota; class Actinomycetes; order Actinomycetales; family Kineosporiaceae; genus CAZOWW01. The sequence goes on along the minus strand of CAZOWW010000043.1, from coordinate 25,628 downwards.
CTACGACGGTTGCGCTGGGGCTTGGTAGCTGCGTGGGCATCGGCTCTCCCTGGGTAGGAGTGGTCTGCGAGGTGGGACATGAACGCCGACGTCAAGACGCCGACCCGGTTGTTTCCGCGCTGGGAGATCACCGCGGTGACGATCACGCCGGCCAACGTGACGAACTGCGTCAACGCGAGCCCGGCGAACGACCATTTGGGGTCCTGGCCGCTGGCGTCGGCCAGCAAGGACGCGGCCAGGCACACGACGGTCATTGCTTGTAGGTGGGTGCGCCCTTGGAGCCGAGCAGCCACCCGGCCCGCGGCGACACCCACGTCTCGAAGACACGGACCGCCACGTACCACAGCGCGGACGCGACGGCTGTGGCGACGGTGGTGACCTGGCCTGCGGTGAGGCCGAGCCACCGGGACGTGAGGGCGATGATGAGCCCGGCGATGAGCGGCGTGATGGTCCGGATCACGGACCCGCGGAGGTCGGAGGGGATGGTCATCAGCGCACCCGCAGCCGCTGCTTGGGGCTGATCCGGTACGGCGCCCGCAGGTGGTTGAGCGTCGCGACCCGGCGCCACGTGGTGTGGGCTCGGCGCGCGATCTTCGTGAGGTTGTCCCCACGCCGCACGGTCACGTAGGTGGCCCTCGTCCGGGCCGGGTGTTTGGTGACCGGCTGCACGAGGCGCCTCGCGGGAGTGGCGGTCGGTGCCTTGGCCGTGGGCTTCGTGGCGGTCGGCACCGTGGCCCAGCAGTGGAGGTAGACGCACAGTTGCGCGGGGGGTCCGTAGAACGCGTCGTGGTCGATGACGCCGCCGCCGTCGGAGTACTGGAGCATGACGACGCTGAGACCGCCGTAGCCCTGCCAGGCGGTGCCGGTGTGCCCGGGATACTTGCCCGAGTAGAGGTAGCGGGCGTTCCACAGCTGCACTCCGCCGATCCCGGCGAGCTTCGGCTTCCCGATCTCGGTCCAGTAGGTGCGCGGGACGTACAGCAGGGTGACCTGGCCGCCGAGGGCGCGGTAGGCGCGCACGAAGCCGGTGATGTCGGCCGCGGTGCACTTCCCGGCCCACTCACAGTCGACCGCGAGAGGGATGGCGCGCCCGACGGCCGCGTACGCGTTCCTGGCCTGCGCGGCCACGGACCCGTGGGCGAGGAAGTGGTAGGCGCCGAACGGCAGCTTCGCCGAACGCGCGTTGGTGAGGTAGGTGGCGTACTCGGGGTCGCGGTAGGTCGTCCCCTGGGAGGCCTTCGCGACGACGAACTGCGAGTGCTCCTGTGCGACCTGCTGGGGGGACTGGTAGTGGCTGACGTCGTTCCCGAGGGCCACGGTGATGATCGCGGTCACCGCGGTCGCGATGCCGGCCACGCTCACGTGGCTCTTGCGGATCGTCAGCCGGCGACTCGGGGTCGCCGCGGCAGTACTCATGCATCCTCCTGTGGTGGGTGTACGGCAGGGAGCGGTCAGTCGTCCGGTGTGGCCTCGTAGACGCCGGACGCGGTCAACACGACGCCCGTGTCAGGGGCGATCGGGTGTGTGCCGTCAATCCGCGCGGCCGGCGCCGTGCCGTCCCAGGCGCCCGCGAACACGGCCTCGGCGCCGTCTCCACCGGCGGGCACGGCGACGGCACCAGACCAGGTAGACCCGTCGGCACCGAACATGACCCAGGTGCCGACGACGTCGTGTCCGGTCGTCGACCCGGCCAGGGCCAGGGCGGGTGCGGGGAGGGTGAAGGTGAGTTCGCTGATCGACGGGTCGGTACCGAAGGTGACCTTCAACGACCAGTGGACTTGCGTACCGACCTTGTGGTATCGGCCGACGGCGGTTCCTCCGTCTCCCAGGTCGACGGTCCCGGACGGGCCGAGGCCGGGGTTGTCGTTGTCCGCGGACCACCAGTAGTCGTTGAGCTTCTGGTCGGTGATCTTCGCCCCGGGCGCCCAGGTGAGCATCGTTTCAGCCCTCTCTCGCGATGATCGCGACGTCGGTGATCTCGACTGGTTCGCCGGCCACGTGGGCCCTGGCGACCGTGCCTCGCTGGCCCCTGCCGACCACGGTGTGCGCCCCATCGATCGGGGCGGACACGGTGACCACCTCGCCATGCCACGTCCAGTCGCAGGGGTAGTCGTCCGGGTCGGTGGTCGCCGGCCTCGACGGGACGACGGTCCCGCCCGTGGTCTTGGTGCCGAGCGCGGTTCCGGCGGTGATGGTCGCGTCACCAAAGCCCACCCGCGCGACCCCGACGACACCAGCCGTGGGAGGCGCGGGCTCGAGGGCGAGGGTGAACTTCTGCGAGGGGCGCCCGTCGGTGATCGTGGTCTTCTCAACGATCTGCCGGACAACACCGGTCCACTGGGAGATGCCGAACACCCCGGTGGGCACGTTCGTGATGGTGACCATGTCGCCGGGGCGGAGCTCGGTGAGCTCGACGAACAGGTCGGTGTGGACGGCGTGGACGACGTCCACGGTGATCGACCGGATCCGGAGCTTGTCGGCCTGGTCGAGGAGCGTCTGAGCTATCGCCGAGGCCGCGGAGGCGCTGGCGGCGCAAGTCGAGACGGTGTCGTCGGCGCCGGCCGCGGTCGCCGAGGCCCGGATGGTGACCTGCCCACCGGGCCAGGTGGCGGTGAGGGTGGCTGGGGTGTCGTCGGCGCCGGTGCCCCACACGAGGGACTGGGGTCCGTCGTCGTCTTCGCCGAGGACGATGGTCGCCGCGGGGGGTAGGTCGGTGTCCATGAACCAGAGGGCGTTGTTGGGTTGGGCGGTCAGGACGGCGCCGACGGTCCGGGCGAGCTCGGTGAGGACCGTGAGCGCGGGGCGCTGCCCGGACCGGGGCCGGATCACGGGAACGGACGCGACGACCGTCCCGGGGAGACCGTTGACGTCGAGCACCGCGGGGTCGTACACGATCTCTTCGAGCCAGGTGACGGAGTCGATGACCGTGTTGGTGCGCCCGCCGGGGGCGAGCTGGGGGTAGACGCTGTCGCCGTGGGTGGCCCACACGGGGCCGATCTGGACGTCCGCGCACAGCTCCTGCCGGCCGGGCGTGCGGGGGTTCATCCTGCCCCCGGCGACGATGTATCGGGTCCCGCGGGAGTCGAGGTTCGATCCCGGCCACCCGTACTGCAGGCCGTCCTCGGTGACGAAGTCGGTGTCCCACTGGTCGGAGTCGTTGAGGAAGCTTTTGATCATCGCGCAGCGCCATGTGCCGTCAGCGGCCTGCGCGATGGCGTCCTCGACGAGGACCAGCCCGGAGGGGTTCCGGAGTTGCAGCTTGGTCGGCACCTATCGCTCCCAGGTTCGGTCGTGGTCGATGCGTGCGCCCATGACGTCGGACCAGCCCGCGGCCTGCGCGGCGGCCCAGGGGGTGACCGCGTACCGGTCGAGGGGGAGCCGGTCGAGGTGCTCGTCGACGTGGCAGCCGCCGGAGTTGTCGAGTAACCGGGCGAGCTCCTGAGGCCGGGCCGCGATGTACGCGTGGGTCCGGAGCGTCGACACGCACCGGGCCAGTCCGGGGGCGACGGGCTCGGGCGGCTTGAGGTGCTGGCCGCCGAGGTAGATGAGGTCCCACCCGGCCGGAGGCGTCAGGTGGTCGACACGTGCCCAGAAGTCGGGGGTGGGGATGGCGTCGTCTTCGAGGACGAGGAGCGGGGCGCGTTCGGCGTGGGTGAGGATGGCGCGGTGGGACAGGTAGCAGCCGACGGCTCCGGCGAGGTGCCTGCGCGCTGGGGCGCAGCGCAGGAGCGCGCCGTCCACGGCGGCCATGGTGACGATCGACAACGGCGGCTCGCTGGGGTCCCAGCGGGCACGGAACTCGGCTAGACGGTCTCGGCGCCTGGGGAGGTTGATGACGACCGCGGACCCGACATCCATGGTCAGTACCCGCTGCCTGCGTCGTACAGGACGCCCAGCTCCCAGAGGAACCGTCCGGACGCGGACCACCCGGAAGCGATGACGCGCCACTCACTGGAGGGGAAGTTCGCCGGAGGGATACGCCACCAGATACCCGCGCCACCGAACTGCGAGTCCTGGAGCGGGCACACCACGACCGTCCCCGCGGAGTTGTCGTCGCGGGTGAAGTCCAGCGCGGTGGGGAAGTTCACCGCTCCCTCGGCGGGGATGGTCTGAGCGGTTCCGGTTGGGCGGAGCGCACACGCCACGGAGGTGGCCGGGCGCATGTCTGCGCCGAGGGCCACAGTGCGCTGGTCGGGGTTCAGGCCTCGGTTCGTGAAGGTCTGGGCGGTGTCGCCGTCGTCCCACGTCCACATGTCCAGCGGCCTGGCTTCGGCCCTGGCGGCGTGGCGTGCCTGGAGGGTGAGGGGCGTGTCCAGCGGGGTTGAGGACAGGATCCCGAGGACGTCGGACGCGGTGATGGTGACGGTGCCCTGCTCGGCGGATTCCCCCCAGGCGGGGACCCACGCGGTGACCCATCCGCGGTACCGGTCCTGCGCGTCGTCTCCGCGGGTGGTGACGACACGGATGGGGACGCCCTTGGCGACGTGCGGGTAGTGGGGGGACAGGGGGTTGTCGGGGGTCCAGGGCGAGATCCCGGTGGTTGGGTCGGGGACGTTGACGAGGGTGATGCTGAGCGTGGACGGCTCGGTGGGGTTCTTGCGGCTGGAGCCGCCTTGGATGAGTTCGTATCCGGTGTCCCAGTCGACGTCGCCGGACACGTCGACCCAGGTTCCGCCGAGCTGGAGGAGGACGCTGATGGAGTCCCAGCCGGTGCTCACGCGTGGGCTCCGGCGAGCGCCGCCCACTGGTCGCGGGTGATCTCTCCGCGGGAGATGCCGGTGCGGATGGTGTCCATGAGCTGCCGGGCGGAAGACGGGTGGTTGACGACGACGTTGATGTTGGCGCTTGGGCCGTGGGCGCCGTCGAGGGGGGTGACGGATTCGTCGTGGCCTGCTTCGCCGAGGAGCGCGAGTGTGCCGCCTGGGCGGGCGTGGACGATTCCGCCGTGGGCGAGGTGGGGGATGTGGGGGAGGAGCCGGAATGCGGGGATCTTGGGTACGCCGGGGATGCCGGTGTCGACTCCGTCGGACTTGGTTTTGTCGGCGATCCAGTCCCACGTGTCGATCATGAAGTTGATGACGGCCTTCCAACTGTCCATGATCGGCTTGAAGATCGTTGACCCGACCGTCCGCACGTAAGACCACAGCGTCGACAGGAACCCCATTATTTTGCCGAAGTTGTCGTGAATCACGACCGCGGCCAGACCGATCGGCCCAGTGATCAGAATCGCGATCAGCCGCCAGTGGTCCTTGAAGAACGCGAAGACCCACTTCGCGACGGCTACGACGAACCCGATCGCGGCGCCAACGGCCTTCATCGCACCCTGCACGATCATCCGGAACGTCCCGCTCTTCTGGTAAGCCAGGACCAGGGCGGCGACAAGCGCGATGATCCCCGCGATGATCCACGTGATCGGCGACGCGAGGAAAGCCGCGTTGAGCCCCCACGTCGCACCCGTCGCGACCTCGGTGACGGTGGTCTCCGCGGCCTGCGCCGCCGCCATGGCGGTCGATGCCGCGGCGGACGCGAGTTTCCGCGCCGAGACCATCTCCATGACCGTCCCGAACACGGACAGCGCCGTGCCGGCCATCATCACGGCGCCACCGAACTGGTTCCCGAACTGCCCGATCGTGTCCGCGAGCTCGGTGCCGAGGACCTTCACCCGGCCCGTGAACGAGTCGACCGCCGCGGACGCCTGGCCTGACACCTTCTGGGAGAGCTGGTCGAGGGCGTCGTCCATGGAGTGCGAGGCCTTCTGCGCCTCCATCTGGGCGTCAGCGACCTCACCGGTCGACGCCTTCTGCTCACCCTGGGCCTTCACCAGGTCAAGGGCAGCCTTGTCGGCCTTCACCTGCGCTGCCGTCGCAGCGTCGTGGGCCTTGGACACCTGCGCCTGGGCTGTGGCGATGTCGCGGGCGGCCTTCGTGCGGGCGCGAGCGGCGGACGTCTCAGCCGCCGCGAGAGCCCGGGTCGCGTCGTTGACCTTGCGGTTCGCGTCGGAGATCTTCTGCTGTGCCGCGACGACCAGGTCGCTGCCCTCGACGCCCTTCTTGTCGGCGTCGGCCTTGGTCTTCGCGAGGTCGTCTGCCTGCCGCTTCAACTCCCGCTGGTGCTGGGTAGCTTCGTCGAAGGTGAGCTGTGCCCGCTCGCGTTCCTCCATCGTGGCCTTCGGGTCGTTCATTACCTTGTTGAGGTTGTCCTGCGCTTCCTGGACCGACAGGGCACTGTCCCGCTGGGACAGGGCCATGTCCTCGGTCTGCTGCTGGAGGTCCTCCAGTTGGCGCTTGGCCGCAGCACGGGCATCGGTTAGGTCCTGCTGGGCCTGCCGGCCGTCCTGCTGGGCCTGCGCGAGGGTCTCCTCCGCGGAGGTGACCTGGGCGTCCGCGGATGCGATCTCCGACGCCGCGGTCTCCCTGGCCTGGGTGAGGCGCTCCTGGGCCTCGGTGACCTTCGTGGTCGCATCGGTCTCGGACTGCCGGGCAGCGGTGAGGCGGTTCTGTGCGGCCTCCACCGCGGCCGTCGCCCGCTGCTGGTCGCGCTGCGCGGTGGTGAGCTTCGCGTTCGCCGCGCTGGAACTCTCGACTTGGATGCCGTAGAGCTTGAACAGCTTCGTGTTGCCGTTCATCGCCTTCGCGACCTTGCCGGCAGCCTCCTCCAGCGAGGTGTGTGAGGCCGCGGCTAGGTCGGAGACCAGCTTCATCCGCTCGAGTGCCTTGGCCGGGTCGTTCGTGGCCTGGGTCAGGACCCGCAGCGCCTGCTGCGTGTCCCCCGCGGAGTGCGCGTAGCCCTCGTTCGTGGAGATCGCCTTTTCGATCTCGTCCTTGTAGTCGCCGACGCTGTTGCCGGTCGCGTCGATCGCGGCCTTGAGCTGCGCCGCAGCCTGCGCCTCACCGGACCCCGCGGCCTGAAGGGCGACGCCCATGCCGGTCATCACGCCACCCGCGGCGGTCAGCTTCTGGCCGACCCCGGACCCAGCCTCGGAGAACGAGTTGAGACCGGAGGTGGCCTTGTCGATGATCGAGCCGAACTCGCCGCCGATGACCCCGCCGAGGTTCCGGACGGCGTTCCCTGCCCGCGACGACATGGACTCGACCTGCTGCCCGGTCTTCCCGGCCTTGGCGCCGACCTTGTCCATGGCGGTGCCGGCGGACACGTCCTGGCCGAACAGGCGGACCCACACATCAGCCATGGCGCGTGTCCTTTCGGTCAAGTTCGATGGCGGCGTCGACGTACCAGGCCCACCTGTAGAGGGGGAGCCGGTCGACGTTGAACGGGGTGATCCAAGACCCGGGGATGTGTTGCTGGATCGGGATCAGCCAGCGTGCGATGGACTCTCCGACGTCGTCGAAGGGGCACCGGAAGGGCCCGGCACCACTCCCTCACCGGCACCGTCGTCGTCGGCGGGGTCGTCGTCCTCGCGGAGGAAGTCGATGCCCTGGAGCTTCACCCGGCACGCTTCCCCGAACGTGATCTTCTCTCCGGCGGCGCGGCGCGACAGGAACACAGCCACGGCGGTGAAGATGATGCCCTCGTCGGGGTCCTGGCCCTCGTCGTCGTCGACGGGCTCGCCAGCTTTCCGCGCGGCCTTCGCCTTGGCCTTCGCGGCGTCCGCGCGGCGCTGAATGTCCTGGAGCATCTTCAGGCCGATCCCGCCCGAGACGATGCTCTTGGACTGCTGCTTCAACTCCATCAGGTGGAGGAGCTCCGCGGTCTCAGGGCGGACGGGGTCGTACTCACGACCGTCGATGACGATCTTCACGTGGCTCTCCTGTCGAGCTTTCGGGCGATGATCCTCATGGATGCGTCGATCTGGTTCCGGGACCTGTCGGCCAGCTTGGCGACGACCTCCGACCACCAACCCGGGTCAACCTGCTGGGTGACCCACTTCCACTGGTCGCGGGTCTCGGTGGACCGGGCGTGGACCGGGTGACGGAACTTCCCCCGGTCCATCCCGTACAGATTGATCTTCCCGGGGCCCTGCGCCTGCCGCCGAGACAGCGAGATGGTGATCGACGGGTTCCGGGCGCTCGTCTTCCGCTGGGTACGGAACGACGCGCCCGCCACGTACTCGGCCAGGCCCCCCGCGCGGGGAAGGTGCGCGCGGGCCGAAGCGCGGGCTTCGTCCCGGACGGGCCGCGCGGCGGCGCTGATCGCCCGGGACAACTCCCGTGTGAGGTCCTTGGCGCCCGCGTCCTTCAACGCCCGGGACAGGGCACGGAAGTCCTGGGCGCCTTGGACCTTCACATCCACCAGACTGGTCAGATGGCGGTATCGGCGGTGCGGCAGGCGACGTAAAACGCCTCGTCATCGTCCGCGTCGAGCGCCACGGTCGTCTTCAACTTCGCGACCGTGGGGGCGCCGTCGTCGGTGGGGTCGGGGATCGCGCCGTCGTCGACGAGGAACGCGGGGACGCACAGCTGGAGCGTCTCGAGCCCGGTGGACAGGGACCCGGCGGTGTGGGCGATGACGATCCCGACGGGGGTCTGCTCGCGGAGCGCGTCGACGAACGTCTGGTCAACGTAGTAGACCTCGGCCTCGAACGTGGCGGTGCGGGCACCGAACCGGGGCCGACGCCGGCCGCCGACGACCCACCCGGAGTCGTCGATCTTGTTCGCCACGGACAGCTTCCAGTTGCGGACCTCCGCGAGAGGCGATCCGCCGGTGGCCAGGGCTGTCGCGGTCGGGGGAGTGATGGTCCCGCCGAGGCTCACGCTGCCGGCCCAGGACGTGTAGAACCCGGTGTAGGCGGGGTCCTCCCACTCGACGAGCGCGGTGTCGGTGTCCAGCGCGAGGGCGTCGAGCGTGGCCTCGAGGATCAGCTTCTCCGCCGACGGGCACTCGATCGACCAGTCGGACACGGTGCAGCCGCGGAGCGTGTAGGGATCGACGGTTCCGGTGTCGTCGGAGCGGACGATTCCGAGCTGCGCGGTCAGCGACGGAAGGACCGTCCCGCCCAGGCCCGAGGAGTAGAGCTGCTGGTAAGTCGTGGAGCCCTCACCGGGGACCAGGGTCGACTGGCCGTTGCCGAGGCACGCGTTGAGGAGCGTGCCCATTCCGGTGGTGACGGCCTCGATGCTGATGACGGGCTTGCCCTGGCCGTAGCCGGGCTTGCGGCGGTCGGCGCGGGGGAAGTTCCGGGCGGGGCGGAGCCCAGCGCCCTGGATGGGCTTCTGATCCCACGCGATGCTGCTCTTGGAGAGCATCTCGAAGGACCGGAAGGTCGCGGCCTTCGTGCCGTACGCGACGGCCTCAGGCCCGGCGACTAGCTGATGATCGGTGAGGTTGGCCACGATGGCGCTCCTTAGGGCATCCGCGCGGAGTAAGTGATCGAGAACGTCAGCCGCACCCACACGCCGTCGGCCTGCTGCTGCTGCTGAACAGAGAGATCCGTGACAGTCGCGACCCGGAAACCCTGCAGGCCGAGAGGTGGGCTGCTGGCGTTCACCCAGCCCTCGATCTCGGCCAGGACCCGGAACGCCTCAGCCCGGACGGGGGCGAGGTCGTTGCCACCCGAGGTGCCGTCGATGCAGCACCGGATCGACCCGGTCTCCTCGTGGGACCGGGACGGCCCGATGGGCCCGGGGACCTGGCCGGAGGTGCCGGATTCCTCGGCCTGAGTGGGGTCTCCTGCCCAGCCGATCGACACCCACAGCGTGAGCGGGACCGCTTCACCGTCGACGACGACGTCGATTTCCGACGGGTCGGAGTCGAGCTGGTAGTCGGGGCCGTCGAACACGATCACCCCGCCCCCGTACGCGGGGTACGGGGCCCGGTACCCGTCCAGCCCGCGGACACCAGCCACGACGGCTTCTACGGCCCCAAGCCACCGGACGGGCACCTGCGCGGGGGTCACGCGATCCCGCCCGTCATCTCGCCGTCGAACAGCTCCTGCGCCCGGCGGTCGATGGACGAGGAGTTGCGCCAGGCTTCGGCCCACTCGGTGGTTGCGCCCCCGCGGGGTGCGGAACCGGCGCCGCGCTCGTCCTCCCACATGTGGCGGATGAGCCTGCGGACCCCGGTGAGGATGTCGTCCGGGACGTCGGTCACGCCGGCGACGTAGGTGACGGTGATGTTCGCCTGGCCGGGGAGCCACCGGAACGGCGCGAGGGGCACGCCGCGGGTGAGGAGCCCGGCAGGCTTGTCGAGCGTCCAGTCGCCGGCCCCGAGGGACCTGGCGGCTTCGGTGACGCTGGTGATGGAGATTACAGGTCTCCGGGTCAGGATCAAGGTCGTCCGGCCGCCGGACAGGACGTCCGTGAAGGTCCGTTGGACCCAGGTCTTGCCCGTGTACTTCTCGGCGAGCTCGGTAGCGCCTTGGATGATCTCCTGGAGCCTCGCGTCTTGACCGGTCGCTCCGACGCGTAGGTACGACTTGGCGTCGTCGAGGCTGATCAGGGAGATCGACATGGTCAGGCCTCGGCCTGGACCTGCCCGCGGGAGGCCTTGTAGCCCCAGGTCTTGAGGTCGGCGTCGACGGCAGCGATGCGTGCCTTCGCGCGCGCGGCTTCCTGTTCGGTGACGGCAGCGGCGGCGTCCTGGACGTACCGGGGACGCTCGGCCAGGAGCGCGGCGATTCGGTTGGTCGCGGCGACGCGGTTGGTGGGCCTGGATCGCTCGGCCGCGGCGGCACGCAGCTCGGCCGCAGTCGGGAACTCGGCACTCATCTGTTTTGTCTCCCTTGAGGTGTCGGATTTCCGGCCCAGGACGCCCCCGCCCCTGGGTGGGGCAGGGGCGTCCTGGTGGCGGTTGGGATCAGAAGGTGGGCGTGGTCATTCCGGTGCCGTTGACCTGCGCGGTCGCGCCGGGGTACCGGCCGAACGTGTAGGCCATGTAGCCGGTCGCGACGAACAGGACCTGGAGGTTCGCGGCGGCCGGCTGCTCGCACCGCAGGAACAGCGGGGCGTTCGGGTCCTCCCAGAGGTGGCACTCGTTGGGGTCGACGATGAACGTGGCGTCCTCGGCGCCTCCACCGAGGTTCGTCGCGATGTTGTTGTCGACCACGACGGGCGTTCCGTCGGGCAGGCTCCCGCGGATGTCGGAGGCGTACCGGGAGTCGTCGGACGTCCCGGTGTTCAGGGTCGGGGTGTCACGACGGCCCAGGAACGGCCAGACGTTGCCGGTGGCGGCCTGCATCCACTTCCACCGCCGCGAGTGCATGATCACGACGTTGTCGCCGGACGCCTGGTCGAGCAGGGCGGCCTCGATCGCCGCGGCCCCCGCGATGATCTTCGGCCAGAATTCCGGGACCGTGGGCGACGCGTCGGTGTAGGTGACCGACGGGGCGACGGCTCCGAGACCGGTCGTGGCCTGGTTGATGAGGGTGGAGTCGAGGTTGGTGTGGAAGGACCGGAACAGGTCCTCCATGGTGATGTCCAGCGCCCCGGGGGCCCGGTCGATGGACTGCCGGGACATGGTCTGCTGCCCGGCGATCGTCTGGATCGCGATGGTCAGGAGCGTGTCGTCGTAGGACTGCTCGGTCACGGCGTTGCCCTGAGCGGCCTGGACCCCGGCGGAAGTCCCGGTGGTGCCACGACCGATGTACGCGGTCATGCCGGTCTCGGGAAGGTCGTGGTGGCGGCAGACGTTCGCGAGGTGGCGGCCTGCCTTCGCGGCGGGCGCGAACAGGTCGGTCAGGTACTGGGGGACGGTGAGCCCGACGAAGTTCCCGGTGTCGACGGCGCGCTGGAGGTAGTTCGCGTGGTCGACGCGGGATTCCTCGGTGTGCCGGGACAGGCGCGCGCTGGACTCTCCGGCCTGGCCCCGGTGGATGAAGTTCAGGGCCATGTCCCGCAGGAACATCTCACCGCGGGGGTCGTTGCTCCGGTGGTAGGTGCGCTCGTCGCGGGTTACCTCGATGGACCGGGCGTTGCCGGGCAGGGTCACGCCGGTCGGGGTGACGCGCTGGGCGAGCGCGTCGATCTCGGCGTCGCGGGCCTGCTCGGCCTCGAGGTCTGTGAGGCGGGTGCGGAGTTCGTCGAGTTCGGCGTCGCACGCGTTGCGGGCGGCGATGGCGGCGTCGACGGCCTCCGCGGTGACGGTGGTGTCACCGGCGTTGACCCTCCCGCGGAGGGCCAGGAGGGCGTCCTGGCGGTTCTTGCGCTCGGTCAGCTTGGCGGACAGGGCCGCCCGAGCCTGACGGAGCAGTTCCTCCCAGTTCACTGGGGGTCCTTTCTCTCGTGGCTGTCGGGTTGTGCCGTGTCCCGTCCAGACGGTGTGCCGAGGCCGTGGCGCCGGTCAGCTCGTGCGTTGGGGCGTGGCTGTGCCCCCTCCCCGGTCATGTCGGGGAAGGGCGAACGTGGGGTGTGGCGGGGTTAGGACAGGGCGCACTCGAGGGACAGGCGCAGCGCGAGGAGGTCGACCGGGGCCGCCTTCTGCGCGAGCTGCTGCTCGTCCTGCTCGTCGACGTCGGGGCTGGGCACGCCAAGGGCCGCCGCGAGGGCTTCGATCGCCTCGTCGACGACGCTGTCCACGGCCTGCAACTGGCCCAGAACGATGGACATCTGCTCGGTGGACATGTCTCGGCCGGTCAGCTTGGCGAGCGCCCGAACCTGGGAGCGGATCCCGGCGCTGGTGTGGGGGTTCGCGCCGTAGCCCACGATGGCGACATCACCACGGTGGATGTCGGCCTTGGCGATCCGGTACTCGGTCCAGTCGTCGGACCACCAGCCCTCAGTGATCCGGAACGCGAACGACATCTCGTCGATCAGCCCGGACCGGAGCTTGGGCGCGATGTAGGCGACGTCCGGGTCGGTCGCGTCGAGCCGCGGCGCCCGAACTTCAAGCCCGGCGTCGGTCTCCGACAGGTGCAGCGGGGAGATCGTGTTGCCTGTCCGTGCGATCCGACGGAGGGAGTCGTGCTGGAGGACGAGGGGGACGTCGAGGTCGTCCTGGGCGAGGGTCTCGGCGAACGCCCCGGGGTCCACGGACTCGATGTAGGGGCCCCACATGTCCCACATCTCGTACGGCTTGCCGGTCGCGGACGCGACGCCGTTGAACTCGAAGGTGTCGCCGGAGTCGACGATGTCGGAGCGGGTGAGGCGGGCCGGGGCGCCGCGGTGGGCGTTGCCGGGTTCGGCGGCGCGGCGCTGGGAGGGCCGGTCGGCGCGCTGGCGTGTGCCGGTCGCGCGCGCCTCAGCCGCAGCGGCACGAAGCTGCTCGATGCTCATGGAGTCACCTCTGTGGTGGGCTTGGTCGCTGCGCGGGGCGGGAACAGTCGATCGAACTGGGCGTAGTCGTCGTCCGTGAGCGGGCGCCGCTGGTTCTCGGCCCGAGCCTCATCCGGAGTCAGGATCCGTGAGGTGATCTGCTTGGCCTGGACGTCGGCACGGGTCTGCGGGTCCATCCGCATCAGCGCGTCCTGGTCCAAGATGACCCGGCGCGGGCGCGGGGTAACGGTGGTCAGCGCGGCCTCACGGCGCACGATCACCGGACCCAGGTTCATCGTCAGGAGCTGGAGATTGCGCTGGGAGATGTTCGCGTAGGTCACTGCCTGCCCGGACACCGCGGCGTCGATCAGGTCGGACGGGACTCCGAAGAACCGGCACACGTCGACTGCCCCGTAGCGCATCTCTTCGAGGAACGCGCTGGAGGAGTACTCAGCGTCGGCCATCTTGTATTCCCAGCGCTTGTCGAGAACGATGATGTCGCGGGACTGCGCGGCGGCCCGGAACGTGCGCTTCGCCTCCGACGCCTGCTGGGTGGTCAGGGACTTCTCGGTGTTCTTGAGGATCCCGCTGGGTACGGCTCCGGCACCGAACCAGTTCAGGGCGAACTCCTGCGCGCTGAGGTAGGCGCCGATCGACCAGGCCGCGTACGCCACGGGGCACAGGCCGACCAGCATCCCGGCCGGCGCGTACTGGCGTTCGTGCCACACCTCTTCTGGCTTGTAGGTCTTCTGGCCGATCCGGTACTCGACGATCACGCCGTCCTTGACGCGCACACCGACGTCCCCGGCGGACACCAGGTCGATCCGCGTAGGCAAGCCGAGCGCGTTACGGGCCTTGATCAGGCCGAAGCAATTCCCATACCCGTCGAGATCGAACTGCGAAGCCCACATCCATTCCGGCCACGACACGCCAGGGGACGGCTCGACGAGGAGCTGCGGGGGGGCCATCTCGATCAGGACCCCGCCGACCTGCCGGTAGCTGCCGGCGGGCAGGGAGGACACGAGGTCGGCGCGGAGCCTGCGCGAGGCCCACACCGCGGAGTGGCGCAACGCGGTGTGCTGGGTGACCGCGACGCTTCCCGTCGACCCACCCATCCGGAGCGCGGTCTGCAACGCGACGAGCGTTCCGGCGAGCCCGTCGGCGGAACGTGCGCGCTGAGGGCCGAACAGCAGACTCACGAGGAAGTCCTCCAGGACACGGCCAGGCACGCTGCGCCGGCCGTGAGCAGGCCAAGCCAGGTCGCGACGACCCAGAGAGCAGCGACGATCAGGACGAGCCCGGCGAGGTCGAGGACAGTGGTGCGATGCTTGCGCAGGCGTTCGAGGATGGCGCGCACTCGGCCTCCGTCCATGGTCAGAACACTCCCTCGGTCGGGTTATACGACGACAGGTCCTCGCTGGTGGCGCAGCCCCAGTGCGCGAGGGTCGCGGCGACCAGCGGACAGATGTCGCCGGCCGACTTGCGCCGCGCCCACGCCCACCCGCCGTCACCGACGTCCCGGGACACTGCGGGGACCAGAGCGTTCGCGAGGATCGGTTGCAGGGGCCGGTCGACGAACCGCATGGTCTGTGCTCCGACGGCCCGCTGGAGGACTCCGCAGGCCTCCGCGTGCTCGGCGAGCGTCACCCAGTGGACGTCGATGTCCTCGGCCTCGAAGTCGGGGGCGAGGACGCCGGCCGCGGACCTCTGGTCGGCCACGATCTCGGTGACGTCATGCCGGTCGGTGATTCCCGCGATGCGCTCGACGATCCAGTCGGTTCCCTCGCGGTGTTCGATGACCTCGAGGTGCGCGAGGCCGTCCGCACGGCGGCCGCACGCGACGATCGCGGCGGACTTCTGGCCGGGCGACACGTCCACGCCGAGGAACACCGACGCGCCTTCGACGAGCCGGGACTCCATATCCAAGCACTCGGTCCAGGATTCGACGGTGATCGGCTGCTGGCCGTCGTCCGAGTCGGGGTCTTCCCAGCCCATGCGCTCACGCGCGAACTCCGCCGGTGGGAGCGTGTCGCGCTCCTCGCGGATGAACTTCCGGGTGATCCGGATGTCGAGCGCCGGGTTGCCGCGGCGGATCTTCTCCATGTCGTCGCACGCGCACCCTGGCGTCCCGAGCGCGTGATCGCACCCGTCGCCCAGTTCGCACGTCCCCGGTTCGGCCTGCCACTCGACGTAGCTCCCGGACCAGTTCCCGGCGCGCCCGGACTTCATCAGGCGCCGCAGGATCGTCGACGTCGAGAGAGCCGCGGATGACCCGTACAGCGCCTGGGGGTTCCGGCGCGCGGACATGGTCGGGATCAGCGACCCCATGTGGTGGGCCTGCAGCGCGAACGCCTCGTCGAGCACCACGGTGTCCCCGGAGATCCCGCGCCCACCAGACTTCGTTCGTGCCCGGAACCTCAGCACTGACCCGGAGTGCAGCTCGAACTCCTCCGCGCCGTTCTCCCGGCCGATCCTTCGGACCCGCCGGGACAGGTGGTCGTATGACCCGATCAGCTCATCGAAATGCTTGAACGATTCTTCAGCGGTAGCGAATTCGTGCGCCGTCCACATGATTAGTTTCTCGTCCCACACGAATAGCTTTGTCAAGACGATGCATTCCATAACGAACGTCTTCAGGTTCTGGCGGGGGCAGACGACCAAGTTGTTCAATGACGTCCACTTGCCTGCCTCGTCTACCGAGGTGAGTGCGTCAACGGCGAGGCGCTGTTCTGGGTCGAGGATCCGTCCGACGGTCTCGGAGAGGTCAGCGACTTCGTCGACGAGCGAACCGGCCCTCGGTGGTGTCCACAGGTAGGCCGGTTCGACGAGCGTCATGCTCCGCGTGACCTGCGATCGCGTATCGCCGCGAGCGGATCGCCGGCGAGCGACGCTCCGCGGCACGCTTCCTCGACGGAGGCTGTGAGCTGCCGGGCGAGCGCCGCGTAACCGGATGCTGAGTGGCCTCCGGCGTCCAGCAGCGCGGCCAGGCGCAGCGCCACCGCGCCGGGCACCGTGTCGGTCCGTCCTGCGGCCGTGAGCTTGGCCTGGACGGCCTCAAGCGTCGCGCTGGTGGTGGTCGGGCGCTGCTCGGGCAGGACGGTCACTGGCCTGGGCGTGGTCGGTGCTACCTGGCGCTTGGGGCGTGCGATCTCGGCGCGGCAGGCCTCGCAGTAGCGGGGAGGTCGTCCGGGCTTGGGGTCCCAGGCGTACTCCGCGCCGCAGCCCACGCGGGTGCAGACGCGGATCGACATCGGGGCTCCTTACCGGCTGTAACCGGGACCCTAACCGTGGGGTAACTAGTCGTTACGGGGAGAGATTTGTTCTCGGAAGCGCGGTCGTCCGTGCATCGGGCTAAAAGACCGAACCGGACACAACGGTATTGCCTGTCACCATTCTTGTGTGGTGAATGGAATGATTCTTGTATCGCGATTGTTGGTCAATGCCGCGCCGTGCGCGCGATTGCATTTCACGTGTGCGGCGCGGAGGTCGGTTGGGCCGCCGCCTTGGGAGCGGGGTGGCCAGTGGTCGGCGTCGAATGCGTAGGGGTTCTCGCGTCGGTGGCCGTGGATGATTCTGTAGCGGGGGTTGTCGTAGTCGATTGGCTTTCCGCAGCGCCAGCATGGGAGGCGTCTTGCGATTAGTGCTTCTCTGGCTGCGACGTAGTCGGGGTCGCTGTCCCAGCGGTGTCCGGGCATGGGTGGCTGACCTGGGTGTGAATCTAGCTGGTGGTGGTTGGTTGTGCAAGGGGGGTGTGGATGCCGTCCCAGTAGGTGACGGCTTCGCTGATTGAGTAGAGTGTCCGGCCTTTACCGTCGGACCCTTTACGTTGTATCCGTCCGTTGGATGCCGCCTTGCGGATTGTTGTCTCGGTGACAGCGTGTCCGTACCGTCGGGACAGCCAGGCGGACAGGTCGATGGTGGTGGCGGTTGCGTTGGGGTCGCCGTGGTGGTCGCGCCAGGTGTCGACGTCTGCGGTGGTCCCGCACGCGCAGGTCACGAGGCCGTCTGTGGCGGCACGGATGGTGCGTCCGCAGTCGCAGGTCCCGATGCGTACGCGGTGGCCGGGAGATCCGCACAGGCGGCCGGCGACGCGGTGCAGCCAGGCGAGGTCGTCGAGCAGTTGCGTGGGGTTCTCGACGGCGGCGGCGAGGTCTGGTGCGTGTTCGGCGAGGTGCGCGGCGAGCTGGTGGACGATCCGGTCCGTGGCGTCGGTGGTGATGGGCGGGGCTGGTGTTCCGGCTGTGGCGAGGGTGCGGGTCCAGTCGATGACGTGGCGGGTGATGTGGTCGCGGACGTCGCCGGGGCCGGGGCGTGTGGGGTCGTCGCCGAACGCGAGGGGCATGGGCGGGTCGTCGCCGAGGGCGTGGCGTCCGGCTCGTGTGCTGGCGGTGTCGAGGAGCGCGTCGTGGAGGTCGGCGAGTGCGGCGAGGTCGGCGCGTGCTCGGCGCTCGCAGTCTCGGCACAGGACCGCGGTGGTGGTGGTGTCGCAGTTGGCGCAGGTGGTGGTCATCGGGTGGCCTCGAGGGGTGTGCCGTGGCCGGCTGCTCGTAGCTGCACGAGGAGGTGCGCGAGATGGGTCTCGATGAGCGCGTGGGGGACGGCTGGTGTGGGGGCGCCGGTGAGGGTGGCCCAGTGGTGGCTGGTGGTGATGGCGCGCCAGTTGGCGGCGCGGGAGGGCGCGAACCCTCGGCGCTGTACGACGAGTACCCACAGGTCGGCGTGGGCGTTAACGGCTTCGCGTGTTGCTTCGGTTGCCCAGGTTTCGATCTGGGTTGGGCTGGCGTCTTTGGCGGTCTGGCCGGTCTTGATTTCCCAGGCGATTCCTGGGGTTCCGGTGATGTCGCCGATATCGTTGATTCCGTGGAGGGCTGGGCGTTCGGCGTGGGGGAATCCTCCTGCGCGTAGTGCGCGGACGACGCCGGTTTCTCCGGCGGTGCCGATGCGCTTGGGGCGGTTGACCATGCGGCGCTCCAGTTCAGAATGGTGGGTCGGTGGGTGTGGTGTGGGTGGCGGGTTTCGGGAGTTGTGATTCGGTGTGTGTGACGCGGTAGGGCCAGGTGTTGTTGCAGCGGTGTTCGGGGATGACGTCTGTTCCGGGTGGGCGTGGGAGTGTTGGTGTGTGTCGGTTTTCGAGTTGGAGTTTCTGTCCGGTGAGGTGGACGAGGTACGTGGGGATGTGTTGTTGGTGGGCGAGGGTTTCGCCGAGGGGTGTGAGGGGGATTGGGTCTGCGCGGACGTCGGCGGCGCAGATGTCGTCGTCGAGTGCGCGGAGTGTTGTGCGTCGGCAGCGGGGGCAGGTGCTGTTGCGGATGTTGCGGTTGGCGGTGCGGTGGTCGATGCCGGTGGTGGTGGCGATGTGGAGTAGGACGTGGGCGGGGAGCGCGGGCATGTCGTTGTGTCCGTTTCGTTGGTGGGTGTGGTGGGGCTTCCTTGGTTGTGATGGTTCGTTCTCGCGGTGGGTCCCGGGCGAGTAGGCCCCGCCCCGTAGGGGGGCGGTGCTGGGGCCTACTCAGCTCAGGGAGACCCGGTAGGCCCGGGGCCTGTCCGGGGTGTCCTTGGGCCTCCGGGGCCTCCCACTTTCGATCTATTCACGTAGTACGTCTCCTGCTGTCCTGTCCTCGCGGAACGGCCAGACGCTGTAGTGCCAGTGCCCGTTGCCGGTTCGCTCGACCCGGACCGACCCGCACTCGATGAGCTCCTCCAGCGCCCGCGCACGCCACTCACGACGCCCGTTGACCGCGTTGACCGCAGCAGTGCGCGTCACGCCAGGGTGCGCCTCGATGAACACCGACATGCGCTCCATGAGCTGCGTCGGCATGAACCCGTTCCCGCCTTTCCCGTCGTCTTCGACGATGACTGGTGGGGTGATTTCCGCGACGGGACGGTCACCTGTTGAGTCGAAGATGAATCGGGCGATCTCCTGTGTGCGGTCTGATTTACGTGCGGGTCCTGCGTGTCCTCTGACACCGCCGGGCCGGTCTTTTCCGACGCGTATTGATAGTTCGCCTCGGAGGCCTTTCCCGAGTACTTCTTTGACGTCGACGGTGTATGCGGCGCCGGTTATCCCAGCCATTTTCGCTTGCCCGCCGATGGCGAATCTTCCGCGTGTTTCGGTGTCTTTGACGACGTGGTCGATGGCGAGTACTGCGGCACCGGTCCTGCGGGCGATCTGGTCAGGGAGAATGCGTTGCCAGGTGGCGATGTCGTCATTGTCGTTGATGCTGTGTCCGAAGATGCTCATGGAGTTGGTGACGCCGTCGATCACGGCGAGGGTGTACCTGCCGGTCAGGAGCGCGCGGAACGCGTCGAGCTCGGCGGGGGTCTTGGGTGCCGTCTCGGGCCGCGAGTAGACGAGGTAGGCGACGACGTTGGCGGGCGGGACGCCGAGGGTGAGCATCCGGTCGACGATCGACGCGGGGTCGGACTCGAAGTCGAGATAGAGGCAGTGCCGGCGGTCCTTGAGGAGTCGGGCGGTCTCGTGTTGCGCGATCCACGACTTGCCGGACTCGGACTCGCCGTGGAGGGAGTGTGTGAGGCCCGGGTAGAGCAGGCAGATGCCGTCGGTGCGGGGCATGAGCGTCGGGGTCGCGACCGTGGCCCGTCCGGTCAGGAACGGAGCGAGGGCGGCCGGGCGCCACGTCGGAGTGGCCGCGGCGGTGTCCTCGCCGGGGTCCGTGGTGGGTGCTGCCTGGGCGTCCTGAAGCGCCCACGGCGGCCCACCCGGCACGGGTGTGGCCTGGGCGTCGCTGGTGTCTTGCTGGGGCGCCGGTGGGTCTCCTGAGGCCGGCGGCGTTGGCGCGGCGGTCAGTGCCTGTTCCCACGCGCAGGGGTCGACCTGGTCGCGGGTGGGATGTTCGGCTGCGGCGATCCGAACAGCGCCGGCGAGTAGCCGAACCCACTCCGAGTCCGCGTCACGCGTCGACCGGTCGGCGCCGAGGGCCCGGAGCCACTCGCCGCGGAGCTGTGCCAGGACGGTGACGGCACCCGGGTGGCCCTGGCCGTGGAGGCGCACCGCGCGCGCAGTGGCTGCGAGGGCCACCTCGTGGCGGGCACGCTCGTGTCCCTCGAGGCGTTCCCGGGCGGTCGCGATGACCGCGGCCATGGCCTGGCAGGGCGCGCCGTCACCGGCGGAGAGCCACTCGGTGACCTGTGCTGTGTCGAGGTTCGCGCGGGGTGTGTCTTCGGCGAGCTGGCCGCCGGTGAGGCCACCGATCCACGTGTCGGTCAGGTCGGGTAGGTCGTCGACGGCTGGGGGCAGGACAAGGCCGTCGGTGTGGTCGTACCACTGGTAGGTGCCGCCGGTGTCCGGGTGGATTGAGGGCCAGACGACGGCGTACCGGTGGCCCTTGCGGATGATCTCGATGTCCGGACCGGCGACGTTCGGCCACAGCAGTCCCTCGGGCACGCGGAAGAAGTAGATCCCGCTCACGCCGTCGGTGCCACGGCTTGTCGATCGCCAGGTAGGCGGGAGCGGACCGTACCGGCGTACGAGGTTGTGGAGGGTTTCGCCGCCGCGCTTGGCGCCGTAGTTGTCGACGTCGATTCCGAGGATGTCGGCCGGTAGGCGCAGGCACACGTTGGAGTCGGGGCGTTCTTCGATCCAGGCCTGGATGTCCGCGCCCGACGGGTACGGTGCCGCGGCCCCAGTCCAGCCCTTCGGCGGTTCGGTCTTCGCCCTGGGCGGGAGCGGGATCGGTGACCAGCCTGCCCGGCGGTACTCCCATGCGGCGTCGGCGTACGGGGCGGTCACAGTGCCAGCGCCCCTTGCGCGAGCCTCCGGGCCGCCAGCTCACACCAACGCTCGTCGATCTCGACACCGACCGCGTGGCGGCCGAGGTTACGGGCGGCGATCAGCGTGGTCCCGGACCCGGCGCAGGGGTCGGCGATGGTCCCGGGGGGGCAGGCGGCGATGAGGCGTTCGAGGAGCGGGACTGGTTTGGCGGTTGGGTGGCCGGATGTGTTGACGACGCCGTGTGTTCCGCCCATGCCCGCGGTGGTGGTGATGACGGACCCGTGCCGGGTGGAGGCGGGCGGCCAGTTGCGGCCGAGGACGTGGATGTCCTCGTGGCTGGTTCCCCAGGGCATCGCCAGGTCGCCGCGGCCGCCGTTGAGGGCTTGCTTCCACCAGATGAGGCGCTGCCGTTCACCTGCGGGTGCTGGTGTGCGCCAGTGGCCGAAGACGATCGCGGGTCGGTCTGGGCCCCAGAGGGTGGTGATGGTGTCGCGGAGCTGGGCCGACCGGTCGCCCTGGATGCGGGGGGATCGGGTGGAGCGGGACTTGGACTGGTAGCCGATGCCGTACGGGGGGTCGACGACGAGGACGTCGACCGTGGCCCAGATGGTGTTGTCGCGGAGGTCGGCGTGCCAGAGGGTCACCGAGTCGTCGGCGTAGTACGGGTCGGTCACGACAGGGATCCCGCGACCGCGCGGCCGAGCCACCGTGCGACGTTCACGCTGACCGCGTTCCCGTGCACGACGCGTATCTCGAACCCTGCCTCTCGGAGGCCTTGGCTTGCTCCCCCTGCTCCGCAGAACAGGTCGGTGAAGGTGGGCATCACGGTCTCCGAGTAGGCGGGGTCTCGGCCTGGACGCGCTGGGTGGATCAGTCGTCTGGGTCAGTGATCCCGAGAGCCGTGAGCCACCCGGCACACGCGGTGCGCTCCGCAGAGTCGGTTTCCTCGCTGGTCCGCACAGGCATGAGGGCACCCGCGAACGAGTCGCCGATGGAGATGGCCAGCGCGCCGGCGTCGTTCCTGGTCGGCTCGATCAGGATCACCTCGCGGTACTCGACCGCGGCGACCTTGAACAGCGCCAGGTACTTGCCCTGCGTGTGCATGCGCGTTGCGCGCCCGGTGCCGGCCGCGGCCAGGACACCGCCCATGAGCTTGAGGACGTCGGGGTAGTTGTCGTTGACGGTGATCCTTGGCCAGGTCATCGACTTCCCCGGGAACAGCCCCGAGGTGTCGGTGATCAACAGGTACCGGTCGGTGACGCGGACGGTGAGGGTCGTCTCGTCCTCGTCGTTCTTGGGCGCTTTGAACAGGGCGAGGATCTCGGCGACCTGGGTGAGGGCGAGATCGACGATGACGCCATGGTCGTTGTAGGTGTTCGACCAGTTGGACACGGAGGCGAGGCCGATGGTGTACCGGTTGGTCGCGCAGACGATGGTCTGGTCGCGTTGGATGACGAGGCGGACGATCCCGCAGATCGTCTCTTCCTTGTCGGTCGACGCGTGGACGAGCACGGACCTGAGCGCACGGCGGAGGTCGGTGACGTCGACGGTGATCTCGGTTCGGATGGCGCCGAGGTCGGCGGGTTCCTCGTCGAGTACAGCGGTCATCAGGCGGTGTCCTCTCTGGCGCAGTCGCCGTGGCAGGTGGATTCGGTGGTGGCGTGCTCGACGTCGATCTGCGCCAACAACAGGGCGAGCGACCCGCCCTGGCCGCCGGTTAGGTGCTCGACCGCGGTAAGCGCGGCGACCGCGTAGGCCAGCAGCCCGGTCACCACGACGTCCGGGTCGGAGTCGTCGAGGAAGTGCTGGCCGAGCGTGGTGAGCGCATCCCCGAGACGGACCCCGGGGGCGGTGATCCGGGCCCTGGGGCGCGGGCCGCCGAGTCCGGGTTCCTGGTCGATGCGTTGGGAGATGTCGGCGAGCTTCGCGCCGGCGGGGATGTAGACGGCTTCGGCGAGGGTCGCGGCCGGGTCGTTGCCGGTCGCGAGCCAGTGCGCGAGGGTCTGCCGGCAGGGCCACGGGTCGGCGTGCCCGCACAGGTCCCAGCCGTCCGCGGCTTCCGGTTTCTGGCAGCCGGGGATCAGCGCGGCGATCTGGGTGAGGGCCTGGTTGGCGTCTTCGAGGGTCTCGTACACGGTGTCGTCTCCGTCGTCGGGCGCGGGGACGCCGCCACCTCATGCAGGAGGTGTGGCGCTGCGGCGTCCCCGCAAGGTGGCCGGGTTACCAGGGAAGGGGCGGGGAACCGGCCGGCGGAGCAGCCTGAGGGGCGGGAGCGGCCTGGGGCGCTGCGGCCCACGGATCCGCCGGTACGGCCGGGGCCGGGGCGGGCGCCTGGGCGGGGGCGACGGGGGACGCGGGAGCCCGGAACGCGACCTCCCACACCGTCCGCTTCGTCAGCGACGGGTTGCCGTCCACTTCCTCCTGGTCGACCCAGCGGACCATGATGTCCGCGCCGCGCTGGAGGTCCCGCATCCCGACCGCGGACATTGCCCGCCCGGCTGCTTCCTTCAGCCCGCGGCCCTCGAGGAACAGGACCCGGCGCCCGTCGTCGTCGGGGGACTCCGAGAACTTCGTCGCGATGGTCACGGCCACGCCCATGATCGGGTCACCGGACGGGTAGCTCTTCGGGCCGGCGTCCTCGTACTTGCGGGTCAGGGTGTTCCACTTCAGGTCGTGTTCCTGCTTGACCTGCCAGTCGACGATGGTCCCGCCACGCCACTCGTTCTGTGGCTGATGCTTCGGCCCGAGCTTCATCGCGGGGGGGCCGGATCGGCCGAGGAGGATGTCGCCGGCGGACGTAGTCGTGCTCATGGGTCTCCTGTTCAGATTGCGTTGATGAGGGTGTGCTGGGCCTTCACGAGGTCCACCAGGTCGGGCGGCATCCACGCGCCGTGCTCCTGCCACAGCTCGACGAGCTCGTCGTCATGCCGGACGGACGCGATCCGGTCGGCCAGTTCCTGGCACAGTTCGCTGTGGCGGGTCTTCGCGGCGGCCTTGTCAGCGTCGGTCGCCTCGACGCCGAAGTCGCGCCACAGCTCGTTGAGCTCTCGGAGCGAACTTCGGTACTGGATCGCCAGCGACAGAGACCCACCAACTGGCTGCATGGCCGACCCGGCTGGCTCAGCGGCAGGCAGGGGCAGCGTCTCGACCTGCGGGACCGCGTTCGCATCCACCTTCAACCCGGTCGACTGCAACCACTTCCGCGAGTCCTTCCGCCACGCCCGCGCGGACAGCGATCCGAACGCGACCTGCCAGCCCTGGGCGAGGTCGGCCTCGACGAGCTCCGCGCGGCCCTCGCCCGAGGGGAGGTGGATTACGTACCCGAGGTCTTCGTTGACCTTCCCGCCGAACCGTTCGGCGAGGGTCTGCCGCTGCCCGGTGGCCGGGTCGTAGACGAGGCCGTTGCTGTAGCACGCGAGCTGGCAGGAGATCGACAGGCCGCCGTACTCGATGGACCCGGTCTTGAGGTCACCTATGATCAGCGTCCCGTCCTCTGCCTGGAGGATCCGGTCGGTCGTCCCGGCGACTTGGAGGTCGTCGAGCACGAGGAACACCTCGCACCCCACGATCCGGAGCTTCGTGCGGACCATCAGTTCCCGGTAGGCGCGGATGTCCGCGTGATGCTGCTCGGGCACCGGACCGGGGTCCTGGCCGAGGTCGATCTTCTCCAGGATCTTGTGGAGCGCCGTGCCGATCGTGGCCTTCGCGCCCGCCTGCGCGGCATCCATCGCCTGCTCGCACAACTTGTTGAGCTGGGCCTTGTCGCCCCGGTGCGCCGCAGCGGACGTGACGATGTCCGGCCGCAGCGACGCACCCTCCAACGTCATGCGCTGTTTCCACGAAGTGAGAGCGGACTGGTCTTCGAGGGTCTTCGCGAGCGTGGTGACGCGGGTGTAGGCGACGGGCTTTCCGCCGCCGGGGGGTGTGATGAGGGGTCGCCCCCACCGGTCGCGCGTGACGTCGCTACCGGTGAGGGCCTCCCCAGCAGACACGGTCACTTCGCGGTGCTCTCGATCGGCCGGCAGTGGATGTCGACCTCACGCACGACCCGGCACGATTTGGCCTTGATCTTGTCTCCGAGGACGACGAGGTCGTCGATGATCTTGTCTCCGAGGACGACGAGGTCGTCGATGGGCACCGTGACCTCGAGGAACCTCGCTGGGAGGCTGTGGTACATGAGGGTCTCGTGGGGGCTGCGGGAGAAGTGCAGCCCGTGCCCGCATTCCTTGTCCGGTCGCCAGTCGGTAGCGACTACCTCGGAGCCGATCTGGTACTCGGTCGGGATGTAGCGCAGACCAGCCCTGAGGTCCTTGTCGACGGCCTTGTAGAACGTGACCCGCCCGTCCACGACCTCGACTCCGGAGTACTCGAGCCAGGTGGCCGTGTCGGTCAGATCGAGTTTGGTGACGTCGATGACGACTCCGCCGTCCACGGTCGCTCGAGTGGAGAGCTTGTGCACGGCCACGAACTTCGTCGCGCGGACCGACGTCGAACCGAACGCGCGGACCGACGCCGAGTCGAACGCGCTGACCGACGTCGAACCGGACGCGCGGACCGACGTCGAACCGAACGCGCGGACCGACGCCGAGCCGGACGCGCGGACCGACGTCGAACCGAACGCGCGGACCGACGCCGAGCCGGACGCGCTGACCGACGCCGAACCGAACGCGCTGACCGACGCCGAGCCGGACGCGCTGACCGACGCCGAGCCGGACGCGCGGACCGACGTCGAACCGAACGCGCGGACCGAC
>CAZOWW010000042.1:0-39645 GCA_964583765.1 uncultured Kineosporiaceae bacterium | reverse complement strand
GCGACCAGACGACTTCCGTCACCTCGGTCCCGATGTGACGACCCGGAGAGGATTGCTCCGTGCGGTGCCGTGGGGGTGTGCCGGCGCCCGGAGCCGACGGGAGTGCCCGTGAACGACGAAGATGGGATCAGCACCGGGGTGTCCCTGCCCCGGGAGGACACCGGACCGGATGCGGTGCCGGTGCAGCGCCGTACCCGGCGCCGGTCGGCGAGTCGCCCGGCCGGACCGCCGGCGGCCGAGAGCCCCGCGGCGGAGAGCCCGGTCGGGGCCGCCGAGGTCACGCCGACGGCGCCGCAGGAGGCTTCGCAGACCGCAGCCGGTGAGGCCGCGGTCTCCGGTGCCGTGGAGCGCCCCGAGGGCGAGCCGGTTGCCGCCGCGCCGCGGAAGACCGCACGCAAGCGCACGAACCGGGCGAAGGACAAGGTCGTCGTCGATGCCGCGGGGGACGGGGCCGGGACGGCGGCCGAGGTCGCCGCTGCCGAGCCCGCTCCGGCTTCGGTCGAGGTACAGGCACCGGCCGCGCAGGGTGCCGAGGACGCCGCGGCCCCGGAGGCGGAGCAGTCCGCCCCGACCCGGCGTCGTCGGGTCCGCGAGCCGCGTCCCGCGGTGAGTCGACGTCGCGCCCCGGTGGACCTGACGCCTCCGCAGGAGGTGCTGGAGGAGCTGGCCGGCGCAGTCGAGCCGGGCGGGTCCGTGGCCACTCAGTCCGTGGCCACTCAGGCGGAGCCCACCCAGCCGGAGCCGACCCAGGTGGAGCCCGCCCCCGCGCGGACGACCACCCGGCGCACCAGGTCGAAGCGGGTCGTCGCCGAGGTCGAGGTCGCTTCGGTGGACCCCGAGGCCCTGGAGGAGGACGCCGAGGAGGCGCTGGACACGGCCGAGGCGACTGCGGGCGCGGTCAGTGCCCCGCCGTTCGTCCCCGCCGAGCAGGTGCCGGCAACGACCCAGCGCGCCGTCGCGGCCCCGCTGGCCGCGACCATGGTCTTCTTCCAGGCCCCGGATCCGGTGGCCCCGCGGCGTCGCCGCGCGGCCACGCGCCCGGCCGGGCCCCCCATGCCCGGTGTCGAGTCCGAGACCGCTGCCGACGGGGCCGACCGCCCCGAGCCCGCGGACGCGGTCGAGGACGAGAACGAGGAACTGCTGGAGGGCGAGGGCGGGGACGCCGGCCTCGACGAGGCCGGTGAGGACGGCACCGGCACCGGTGCCCGTCGGCGCCGGAGGCGTGGTGGCCGGGGACGGCGGCGCGTCCGTGGTGACGGCGCCGAGGCCGAGGGCGGCGACGCGGATGCCGAGGGTTCCGCGGTCGCGGACCCGCGGCAGGACGCGGCAGCCGACGACCAGACCGCGGACGACGAGGCGGACGGCGAGGAAGTCGCAGGGGAGACCGGCAGCGGATCGAGCCGTCGGCGTCGGCGTCGGCGCCGTCGCGGCCCGTCCGGTGAGGTCGAGTTGGCCCCGGACGACCCGCCGAACACCGTCGTCAAGGTGCGCGAGCCGCGCCGCGGCGGTGGGGACGACGTCACGTCGGTGCGGGGTTCGACCCGCCTCGAGGCCAAGCGCCAGCGCCGTCGCGAGGGCCGGGAGGCCGGACGCCGGCGACCCGTGATCACCGAGGCGGAGTTCCTCGCCCGGCGCGAGAGCGTCGACCGCGTGATGGTGGTGCGGGAGCGCGAGGGCCGCACGCAGATCGGCGTCCTCGAGGACGGCGTGCTCGTCGAGCACTACGTGGCCCGGCAGAGCCAGGCCTCGCTCGTGGGCAACGTGTACCTCGGCAAGGTGCAGAACGTGCTGCCGAGCATGGAGGCCGCGTTCGTCGACATCGGCAAGGGTCGCAACGCGGTCCTGTACGCCGGTGAGGTCAACTGGGACGCCGCGGGCCTGGACGGGCAGCCGCGCCGCATCGAGCACGCCCTCAAGGCCGGCGAGGCCGTCCTGGTGCAGGTCACCAAGGACCCCATCGGCCACAAGGGCGCCCGACTGACCAGCCAGGTCTCGCTGGCGGGCCGGTTCCTGGTCTACGTGCCGAACGGCAGCATGACCGGGATCTCGCGCAAGCTCCCGGACGTCGAGCGCAGCCGGCTGAAGAAGATCCTGCGCCAGGTCATCCCGGACGAGGCCGGTGTCATCGTGCGCACCGCGGCCGAGGGGGCCAGCGAGGAGGAGCTGCAGCAGGACGTCTCGCGCCTGCAGGCCCAGTGGGAGGACATCTCCCGCAAGGCCGGGGCGGTCAACGCGCCCGCGTTGCTCTACGGCGAGCCCGACCTGGCGATCCGGGTGGTCCGGGACATCTTCAACGAGGACTTCGGCAAGCTGGTCATCGCGGGCGACGAGGCATGGGAGACGCTCGGCTCCTACATCGGCCACGTCGCGCCGGACCTCGTCGACCGGCTGGAGCGCTGGGAGAAGGACGCCGACGTCTTCGCCACCCAGCGGATCGACGAGCAGTTGGCCAAGGCGCTCGACCGCAAGGTCTGGCTGCCCAGCGGAGGCTCGCTGGTCATCGACCGCACCGAGGCGATGACCGTCATCGACGTGAACACCGGCAAGTTCACCGGCGCCGGGGGCAACCTCGAGGAGACGGTCACCAAGAACAACATCGAGGCGGCCGAGGAGATCGTCCGGCAGCTGCGGCTGCGGGACATCGGCGGCATCATCGTCGTGGACTTCATCGACATGGTCCTGGAGTCCAACCGTGACCTCGTGCTGCGTCGCCTGTTGGAGTGCCTGGGCCGGGACCGTACCAAGCACCAGGTGGCCGAGGTGACCTCTCTGGGCCTGGTGCAGATGACCCGCAAGCGCGTGGGCTCGGGGTTGCTCGAGGCCTTCAGCGAGACCTGTGAGGCCTGTTCGGGCCGGGGCGTCCTCATCCACGACGAGCCGGTCGAGAAGCGGGCCCCCGTGGCCGAGACCCCGCGCCAGCGTCCTCGGCGGGGCAAGTCGGGCGGGGACGGCGACTGATCACCGAGCCGCGCGGGACTTCCGCGCGACCCGTGGCACGAGGTGCCCGTCGCGGACCCCGATCGGGGGCCCGTGGCGGGCACCTGCGCGTCCTGCGGGGTGCCGGTCGTCCGGGCGTGTCGTTCCCGGGCTGTGTCGTTCCCGGGGGCGCCGTTCCCAGGGATGTGTCGTTCGCTACTCGACGTCGCGGAACCCACCCGCGTGTCCGCCCGTTGCTGGAGGTGCGGACTGGAGGGGAATCGGCGGGCCCGGGGCGAGGGACCGGGCCATGCCGGTGCACCGTGAGGTGGACCATGCGCAGGACTTGACCGCAGGGCCGCCGGTTTGACCACGCTGTACCCGCGTCCGTAGGCTGGGCAACCGGTGCGCCCGTCAGCGCACAGTTCGTGCGCGATCCGCGTCCCGCTGCCGACCGGCAGTCGAGGGGAGCCGTGGGCGCAACCGCATCGACGAGGAAGTGAGTCTCCAGGTGGTGTACGCGATCGTCCGCGCCGGCGGCCGTCAAGAGAAGGTGTCCGTGGGTGACGTGCTCACCGTGGACAAGATCGCGGGCGAGCCGGGTGCCGCCGTCGAGCTGCGTCCGCTGTTGCTCGTGGATGGTGCCACGGTCACCAGCGACGCGGCGGCGCTGTCCCGCGTCACGGTGACCGCCGAGATCGTCGAGCCCGCGAAGGGCCCCAAGATCCGGATCATCAAGTTCAAGAACAAGACCGGCTACCGCAAGCGTCAGGGGCACCGCCAGCCGCTGACCCGCATCAAGGTCACCGGCATCTCCAAGTGACGGCTCGCGCTCCCGTGGAGCGCAGGAGCCCCGAACGACATCGGACGGGTCGATCGGCCCGAAAGGCAGGCAGCGGTCATGGCACACAAGAAGGGCGCCAGCTCCTCGCGGAACGGGCGTGACTCCAACGCGCAGCGCCTGGGCGTCAAGCGGTTCGGCGGCCAGGTCGTGAACGCAGGCGAGATCATCGTCCGCCAGCACGGCACCCACTTCCACCCCGGGGCCAACGTCGGCCGCGGCGGCGACGACACCCTGTTCGCCACGGCGCAGGGTGCGGTGCAGTTCGGTACCAAGCACGGCCGCAGGGTCGTGAGCATCGTCCCGTCCGGCGAGTAGGCCCGGCGGCACATCAACGGTGACTTCTGCGGAGGCGGGCCGGACACACCGGCCCGCCTCTTGTCATGAGTGGCCAAGACGAGAGGGACACGGACCACGCGGTGACCAGTTTCGTCGATCGGGTGGTGCTGCACGTCGCTGCGGGCGACGGCGGCCATGGCTGCGCCTCTGTGCACCGGGAGAAGTTCAAGCCCCTGGGCGGCCCCGACGGGGGCAACGGTGGCAACGGCGGGGACGTGGTCCTGGTCGTCGACCCGCAGGTGACCACGCTGCTCGACTACCACCACTCGCCGCACCGGCGCGCCACCTCGGGCAAGGGCGGTCAGGGTGACAACCGCAACGGGGCCGCGGGGGCGGACCTGGTGCTCCCCGTGCCCCCGGGCACCGTGGTGAAGACCCTCACCGGTGAAGTGATCGCGGACCTGGTCGAGGCGGGCACCCGCCACATCGCCGCCGCGGGCGGCCGAGGCGGACTCGGGAACGCCGCGCTCGCCTCGCCCCGACGCCGGGCCCCCGGCTTCGCGCTGCTCGGTGAGCCGGGACGGGGTGGCGACATCGTCCTGGAGCTGAAGAGCGTGGCGGACGTCGCGCTCGTCGGTTTCCCCAGTGCGGGCAAGTCGAGCCTGGTCGCAGCGATCTCCGCCGCCCGACCCAAGATCGCCGACTACCCGTTCACCACGCTGGTGCCCAACCTTGGGGTCGTCGACGCGGGCGGGGTGCGGTTCACCGTGGCCGACGTGCCCGGGCTGATCCCTGGGGCCAGCGAGGGGCGCGGGCTCGGGCTGGAGTTCCTCCGCCACGTCGAGCGATGCACGGCGATCGTGCAGGTGCTCGACTGCGCCACCCTGGAACCGGGCCGTGACCCGCTCACCGATCTCGACGTGATCGAGGCCGAACTGGCCGCCTACCAGGTGGACGACGGTGCGGTGCCGCTGGCGGACCGTCCCCGGATCCTGGTGCTGCACAAGGTGGACGTCCCGGCCGCCCGGGAACTCGCCGAGCTGGTGCTCGACGACCTGCGGGCCCGCGGGCTGGAGGTGCTGCTGGTCTCCTCCGCGAGCCACGAGGGCCTGCGGGAGCTGTCCTTCGCGATGGCGCGGCTGGTGTCCGCGGCCCGCGCGAAGATTCCCGCGCCGGTACCCCGCACGGTGGTGCGCCCACGCGCCGTGGACGAGGCGGACTTCCGCGTGACGCGCGAGCAGCTCCCGGACGGCGAGCAGTTCCGCGTCGTCGGGGTCAAGCCGCAGCGCTGGGTGCGCCAGACGGACTTCACGAACGACGAGGCCGTGGGGTACCTGGCCGACCGGCTGGCCCGGCTCGGCGTCGAGGACGCCCTGGTCGAGGCCGGGGCCGTCGCGGGCGCGGTCGTGGTGATCGGGGACCGCGACGACGCGGTCGTCTTCGACTGGGAGCCCACCCTCACCGCCTCCGCCGCCGTGATGTCGAGCCCCCGGGGCACCGACCTGCGCCTGGACACCTCCCCGCGGCCGACCCGGGACGAGAAGCGGGACTGGTACGAGGCCCGGCGGGACGCCCGCAGGAGTGCCAGGGCGGAGCTGGCCCAGGAGCGCCAGGCGGGGCGCTGGACCGACCCGGCCGTGTCCGATCCCGACCTGTCCGTGGTCGAACCCGACGATCTGCTCGGGCACGACCTCGACGTCGCCGACGATCTCCCCACGGATCGGGTGGGCTCCGGTCCGGTGCCCGAGGAGGAGTGGTGACCGAACGGGCCGCCCTGCGGGACGCGGCCCGGATCGTGGTGAAGGTCGGGTCGTCCTCCCTGACCTGCGCACCCTCCGAGAACGCTCCCGGGGGTATCGATCGCGAACGGATCGACGCGCTCGTCTCGGCGATCGCCAAGCGGCGGCTGGACGGCGGGGAGGTCGTCCTGGTCTCCTCGGGCGCGATCGCCGCGGGACTGTCCCCGCTGGGCCTCGCCCGCCGTCCCCGGGACCTGGCCACCCAGCAGGCGGCCGCCAGCGTGGGTCAGGGGTTGTTGCTGGCCTGCTACACCGAGGCGTTCGGTCGGCACGGGTTGACCGTGGGCCAGGTGCTCGTGACCGCCGACGACATCATGCGCCGGCGCCAGTACGTGAACGCGAAGCGGACCCTGGACCGGCTGCTCGGTCTGGGCGTGGTGCCCGTGGTCAACGAGAACGACACGGTGGCGACGCAGGAGATCCGTTTCGGGGACAACGACCGGATCGCCGCGCTCATCGCCCATCTCGTCGACGCGGACGCCCTGGTGCTGCTCTCGGACGTGGACGCCCTCTACGACGGGCCGCCGTCCCGGGCGGGGGCACGACGGATCCCACAGGTGAGTGGCCCCGAGGACCTGGAGGGGGTGCAGGTGCGCGCGGCGGGCAGCGCGGTCGGTTCGGGCGGCATGATCACCAAGGTGGACGCCGCCGCGATCGCCACCGGCGCGGGGATCCCGACCATGGTCACCGCCGCCCGGTACGCCGCCGAGGCCCTGGCCGGTGAGGACGTCGGCACCTGGTTCGTGGCGAGCACCCGCCGTACCTCCAGCCGCAGCCTCTGGCTGGCCCACGCCGCGCGCCCGATGGGCCGGCTGGTGCTCGACGACGGCGCGGTCGCCGCCGTGGTCGAGCGGCACAAGTCGCTGTTGCCTGCCGGGGTGACGCGGGTGGAGGGCCGGTTCGGCGCGGGGGACCCGGTGGACCTCGTGGATGCCCTGGGAACGGTCGTGGCCCGCGGACTGGTGAACTTCGACGCGGAGGAACTCCCGCCGCTCCTGGGTCGGTCGACGCACGAGTTGGCCAGCGCGCTGGGTGCGGAGTACGAGCGGGAGATCGTCCACCGAGACGACCTGGTCGTGTTGCGGCCGTGATCCGGATCTCACCGGACGGCGACTACAGGTGGTGAGCAGGCCTTCCTGCCCGCCACGCCGGTGGCGGGTGGCCGAAAGTGCAGACGCGGACCGCCCTGACCTGCTCCACTGGACTCGTGCGTTCCGGCGGCGACGACGAGATGATCGCCACTCTGACCCCTCTGCACCGGCGAGTACCCGGGGAGGGTCCGGTGGCTGATCACAGTGCGTCGCGTTCCGAACCGGCGATGTGGTTTGTCACGGTCACGGTCACCGGCGATGCCGTCGAGCCCGAGCTGGTCCGTCTGGCCCTGGTGCGCCTCGCCGACGAGCGTCCCTTCATGGTCTCGGCGCGTTACCGTGCCGACCGTGCCGAGGTGCGGTACTGGGACGAGTCGGACGGCGTCGCCGTGGCCGCCGCCCAGGGACTGCGGCTGTGGGACGACCACCGCCGCTCCGCCGGTCTGCCGCCTTGGCGGGTGGTCGGGCTGGAGGTCGTGGACCGCGAGGCGGCCCGCCGTCGCTGGGAGCACGAGGAGCACCCCTCGGTGCTCGTGCTCGGAGAGGTCCGTCCGATGGATCCCGAGGGCTGAGACGCATACTGCGATGTCCCGCACCGGGTGGGGCCGTACCCTGGGCGCCATGACGTTGACCGATACCGGCTCGGGCGGCGCTGCCGCGACCGGTGCCCTACCAGGAGCCGCAGCCGACCCGGGTGGGTCCACCCCGGTGCAGGTTCCTGACGAGCAGATCCGGGACGCGATCCGCGCGGTGTGCCTGCGGGCCCGCGAGGCGTCCCGCGCCCTCGGCATCGCCTCCCGCGGGGCCAAGGACGCGGCGCTGCTGGCGGTGGCCGACGCCCTGGTGGCCTCGACGGAACGGATCGTGGCGGCCAACGCCCAGGACCTCGCCCGCGGTGAGCAGGACGGCCTGAGCCGCAGCCTGCTGGACCGGCTGCGCCTGGACCGGCCCCGGATCGCTGCCATCGCGGACGCCGTCCGCGAGGTGGTCGCCCTTCCGGACCCGGTCGGGGAGGTGGTGCGGGGCTCGACGCTCCCGAACGGGCTGCGCCTGCGTCAGGTGCGGGTGCCGATGGGCGTCGTGGGGATGATCTACGAGGCACGACCCAACGTGACCGTCGACGCCGCCGTGCTCGCGGTGAAGAGCGGCAACGCGGCGATCCTGCGGGGCGGCTCGGCCGCCCGCGAGTCGAACGAGGTCCTGGTCGAGGTGATGCGTGAGGCGCTGGCCGAGGCCGGTCTGCCGCGCGAGGCCGTCACCTCGATCGACGCCTGGGGACGGGCCGGTGCCACCGAGCTGATGCGGGCCCGCGGGCTGGTCGACCTGCTCGTGCCGCGCGGCGGGGCCGGGCTCATCCAGGCCGTGGTGCAGAACTCCCTGGTGCCGGTGATCGAGACCGGTACGGGCAACTGCCACGTCTACGTGGACGCCTCCGCCGATCTCGACAAGGCCGAGGCGATCGCGGTGAACGCGAAGGTGCAGCGGCCCAGCGTGTGCAACGCGGCCGAGACCCTGCTCGTGCACGCCGCGGTCGCGAAGGCGTTCCTGCCCCGCGTGCTGCCCACGCTCGTCGCGGCCGGGGTGCGTCTGCACGCCGACGCCCGGGCTGCGGCCCTGGCCACCGAGGCCGGGGTGCCGACCGAGGCGGCCACCGACGAGGACTGGGCCACCGAGTACCACGGCCTCGAACTGGCGGTCGGCGTGGTCGACTCCCTCGACGAGGCCATCGAGCACATCCGGCGCTGGAGCAGCGGGCACACCGAGGCGATCTGCACCAGCGACCTGCGCTCCGCGGACCGGTTCGTGGCCGAGCTCGACTCCGCCGTCGTGGCGGTCAACGCATCGACCCGGTTCACCGACGGCGGTGAGTTCGGGCTCGGCGCGGAGATCGGGATCTCCACGCAGAAGCTGCACGCCCGCGGGCCGATGGGGCTGGGCGAGCTCACCTCCACCAAGTGGATCGTGGTCGGCGACGGCCACATCCGCGGCTGAACGGCGGCGGCGATGGAGGCGACCGAGGTCCGCAAGCTCACCGAGCTCGAGGACCGGCACTGGTGGTACCGGGAGCGGCGCACGCTGCTGGCCCGGGAACTGTCCCGGCTCACCCCGGGGACCGCACTGGACGTCGGGGCGGCCGGCGGTGGCAACACGCGGGTCCTGCTCGACCACGGCTGGCAGGCGGCGGCCCTGGAGTACGGGGCGGCCGGCGCCGAGGTCTGCGCCGAGCGGGGGGTGCCGGTACTGCGCGGGGACGCGACCCGGCTGCCGTTGGGTCACGGCACGCTCGACCTGGTGGTCGCCTTCGACGTGCTGGAGCACCTCGTGGACGACAAGGCCGCCGCGGCCGGGGTCGCCGACGCGCTGCGACCCGGGGGCACCTTCCTCGTCGCCGTACCGGCGGATCCCCGCCTGTGGTCGGCGCACGACGACGCGGTCGGGCACGTGCGGCGGTACACCCGTCCCGGCCTGGTCGACCTCCTGGAGGGCGCCGGGTTCGTCATCGAGGACGTGCGCAGCTGGATGGTGCTGCTCCGTCCCGCGGTGGCGCTGCGCCGCAGATCGAGCACCGGCAGCGACCTGGACGACGTCCCGAGGTGGCTGAACGCGGCGCTGTCCACCGTGGTCGCCGCCGAGCGGTGGCTGCCCGTGGGGCGGCTGCCCGGGGTCTCGTTGCTCGTGCGGGCACGACGCCCCTAGGAAGTGGCTCAGCCTCCGGCCGGGGGAGACCCCCCGGCCGGGGTCAGGCGTGCGGCGGGCCGGCCGGACCGGTGGGGGCGGGCTCCGGGGTGAGCCGTCCGGGGCGCGGCCGGATCCCGAGGTCGGTGCCCGTGGCACCGAGCGCGTCCCCCTGGGCGTCGAGGGAGTCGTAGGCGACGTGGTACGTGGGCCGGCCCTGCACCAGCAGGTACAGCCGGCCCACGTACTCACCGAGCAGACCCATGCAGAGCAGCTGCACGGTGCCGACCGCGGCCACCACGACCACGGTCGAGGTCCAGCCGGAGACCGTGTGCCCGCTTAACTTCGCGATCACCGCGAAGCCCAGGAGCAGGGCGGTCAGGAACGCGCCGCCCAGGCCGAACCAGGTGGCCAGGCGCAGCGGGGCCACCGAGAACCCGGTGAAGCTGTCAGCGGACAGCCGGACCATCTTGGCGAGCGAGTAGTGCGTGCGCCCCGCCGCGCGTTCCTGCCGCCGGAAGCCCACCTGCGTACTGGGGAAGCCCAGGGCCGGCACGGCCAGCCGCAGCACCCGGTGGTGCTCCGGGAGGGCGTTCACCGCCTCGATCGTGGCCCGACTCATCAGGCGAAAGTCCCCGGCCTGGGCGGGGACGTGCTGACCGACCGCCCGCCGGATCAACCGGTAGTAGACGCCGGCGGTCACGCGCTTGAACACGCCGTCGCTGCTGCGGTCCTCGCGGACGGCATAGACCACGTCGGCGCCCTGCTCCTCGGCCCGCGTGAGCATCGTGGCGATGAGCTCAGGGGGGTCCTGCAGGTCCGCGTCGATGGTCACGATCCATTCGCCGCGGGCCCGGACCAGACCGGCGGAGAGCGCGGCCTGGTGCCCGGAGTTCGCGCGGAACCGCACGACCCGCAACTGCGGCCAGTCCCGCCGGGCGCGCTCGAGCAGCACGGGCGTCGCGTCCTTGCTCCCGTCGTCCACGACGAGGACCTCGTAGGCGGGCACCTGCCCGGTCGAGACGATCCCGTCGAGTACGGGACGCAGCCGTTCGACGAACAGCCCGAACACGGCCTCCTCGTTGTACATGGGCACGACGACGGTCAGGACCGGGGTGGACACGTGCGCTCGCTCTCTGGCGGACAGAACCGGGCCGAGGACGGACCGACCGTGGCGGCCGTCGGGTGGGAGGGGCAGTGGTGCGGGCGGGGCCGGGATGTGGCGGGTAGGGCCGGGATGCGACGGGCAGCACCAGCAGGCGGGGCCGGGAGGTGCTGTGAGTGATGAGGGTGGTCCCGGGGAGGCATCCGGCACGAGCGTGGCCGGACAGGTTGTGAACGCGATGTATTGGACTTTCGACGGCACTGTGAACGCGTAGCGTCGCCAACTGCTAACTCTCGTGCCACAATTCCACCGACGGGCGCGTCCGAACTCAGCCTAGTGGCGTGCACCTCACCGTCGACTGTCACCGGCGGCCGTTGTCCGGCTGTCCGGTGACCGCCACCAGGTGACGGAGTACGGCGGGCACCGTCCGGAGCGTGCTCCCGCGTCCTGCGGCAGCGGGTACACGCACTGCTCCCCGGTACGACCCACGGTCGGAGTCGGCGAACGACCGGGGGTGGCGAACGGCCTGCACCTGACCGACGACCTGGACGTGACGAACGAATCGGCCGCGATGAAGGAACCGGGGTGTGATGAACGCCCCGGGGCATGACGAACGAACCGGAACTGACGAGGAGGAGACGCCGCGATGGCGACGACCGTGCTGTCCGCACCGTGGGGTGCTGCCGCGGAGCCGCTGCGTCCGCTGCCGGTGCCGCCGGTCGTGTTCGGCCTGGGCGCGCTGGCCGGGTTCCTGGTCCTGCTCGGGATCACCTGGGCGTTCCGCAACGCGGGTCGCCGGCACTGAGTGCGGACCGTCGTGGCCAGTCGGACATCCCGCGTGGGGGTGATGGGGGGCACCTTCGACCCGGTGCACCACGGGCACCTCGTTGCGGCGAGCGAGGTGGCCAGCGCCTTCGCGCTCGACGAGGTCGTCTTCGTGCCGACGGGGGAGCCGTGGCAGAAGGCGAACCAGCCGGTCACCTCGGCCGAGCACCGGTACCTGATGACTGTGGTGGCGACCGCGTCCAACCCTCGCTTCACGGTCAGCCGGGTGGACATCGACCGCCCGGGTCCCACCTACACGATCGACACCCTGCGCGACCTCTCGAAGCAGCGTCCTGACGCCGATCTCTACTTCATCACCGGCGCCGACGCCCTGGCCCAGATCCTGTCCTGGAAGGAACCGGAGGAGTTGTTCACCCTGGCGCACTTCGTGGGGGTGAGCCGTCCCGGGCACCACCTGGACGACGTCGGATTGCCGGCCGATCGGGTGAGTCTGATGGAGGTGCCCGCGTTGTCGATCTCGTCGACGGACTGCCGCCTGCGGGTGGGGCGCGGGGAACCGGTCTGGTACCTCGTGCCCGACGGCGTCGTCCAGTACATCGCCAAGCACCGCCTCTACCGTCCCGGATCCGTGCAGGGTCGGGAGACCGCGTGGTGAGCGAGCACCGCTCTGCGACTCCCCCCGACGCCGTCGCGGCAGCCGGTCCGCAGGACACGGACCCACTGGGCCTCCGGCCGCCGGGCGAGCGACGCCGCGCCCTGGCTCGGGAACGTCGTGCCGCAACCGGGTCCATGGAACGGATCGACCTCCCTCCGGCGGCCGATCCGCCCGATTCCGGTGCGGTCCCGGTGCCGCAGGACGAGCGGGGGCGGGAGGACGGCGAGGCCCCGGAGGCGACGCGACCCACGGTTCCCCAGCAGTTCGCCGGTCGGCGGGGCCGTCTGCCGGAACCGGGTGAGCCTCCCGACCCCACGAGCCACCTGGGTCCGCAGGAACGCCCCGAGCGTGTCCTGCGGCTGCCTCCGCGAGAGCTCAGCCAACTCGGTGAGCCACCCATCCCGCACGTCGTCCGAAGGGCGCCCACGCCGGTGCGGCCGCGAATCCCGCTGGACGTGAGCGCACCCGGCGAGGGGGGAGCGACGGCCTCGGCTCCGACCGTCTCCTCCCCGCCGCGGCGGCAACCCCGGCTCGGCGGCGATGACGGGCTCTCGGCCGGAACCTCGATCACGGAGGCCAGGCCCGGGGTCGAGGTCACGCCGCTGCGCGGTGCCGTGCCGCGGGTGAACCTCCTGCCCGAGCCCGAGCCCGAAGTCAAGGCAGAGGCCAAGCCTGAACGGCGCGTTCGGAGGCGGGAGTCCGCACGGCGCAACCGTCGCGCCGCCAAGGAGCTCGAACGCCGGGACGCGCGTGCCGCCGCCGGGGCCGAGGTGTCCGCGACGAACGCCTCGGTCGTGGGTGAGGCCACGACGAACGCCTCGGTCGTGGGTGAGGCCGGGTCACCGGATCCCGACCGCCGAGCTGCGGCGGAGCCGCTCACCGATGGGTCCGGCTACGACCTGGCCGAGTGGCAGGATGCAGGCGTCCTCCGGGTGGCGGTGCCGGCCGGGCAGGTGTCCGATGCGCTGGCCGAGGTGGGGGTGGACGACGTCCCGGCCGAGGAACTGGTCGCGGTGGACGACGTCCGACGCGGGGCGGGGGACCTGGCCCGGGAGGCGCTGGAAGCCCTGGAGCCGCTGAAGGCACCGCTGACACTCCCCGCGCCGCGCCTCGGCGGCCGCCGGCCCCGCGCCGTCGAGGAGTCCGGTCAGCCACGCGGCTCCCATGCCGCCGGGCCGGTGCTCGCCCCGGAGCACCCTGGTTCCGGGCCCGTCGAGAGCGAACCACCCTCGTCGGTGGTCGCCGCCCGGCTCGCCGCTCTGCAGGTGCGGCGCCGTCCGGACGAACCGCAGGACCTCGGACCCTCCTGGACCGAGACGGTGACCGGTTCGACGCCGTCGCCCCCGCCGGGTGACCCACTGCGTTCGGTGACCGTGACCGCCGCCCGCCATCATGCGCCGCGGCCCCCCCGCACGGACCTGGCCGCGGCCCGGGACCGTTCCCTGGCCATCTTCCTGGCCTGTGTGGTGGTGCTGGCGCTCGCGGTCGGTGGCGGTGTCGCCTACCTGGCCCACGGACGCCACGACGCCCGGCACGTGACGGTGCCGACCGTGTCCGTCCAGCACACGGTGTTCACCCAGTTGTCGGGACCGCAAGGGCTGGCCGCGGCGGCGATCCTCGCCGTGGGCGACCACGTGGACGGTGTCTCGGTGCTGGTGCCGAGGCAGTTGATCCTCGACTCCGCCGCCTCCGGGCCTCAGCCGCTCTACGAGGTGTTCGCGCGGACCCCGACCGGCCCCGCCCAGGCGCTCTCGGATGCGCTCGGGGTGCGCCTGGACGGCAGTTGGACGCTGACCACGTCGGGTCTGTCCGCGCTGGTGGACGCGCTCGGCGGCGTGCGGGTGGACGTGGACCAGGAGATCGTCGTCGGCGGGATCGCGATCGCGCCGGGCACCGGCCAGCTCCTCGCCGGTCCGCAGGCGGCAGCGGTCGCGATCGCCCTGAATGCGGACGAGCCCGAGGAGAAGCGGCTGGCCCGGTTCCACTCGGTGCTCTCGGGGGTCCTGGCGGCGCTGCCGCCGGACGCCGTGGCGGTGCAACGCCTGCTCACCGGCCTGGGGCACGGCTCGATCAGCACGCTCTCCCCGGACAGGTTGGCGGCGACACTGACCGCGCTGCGGACCCAGGCCGCGGCGGACGGCCTGCCCGGCACGGTGCTGCCGGTGCGGTCCGTCGAGGCGGGCGACGCCCTGGTCTACGGTCTGGACCCGACCCGGGCGCCGGCCCTGATCAAGGACCAGCTCGCCGGGGCACTGCTGCCGGAGCCCGAGGGCGGCGTCGTGCGGGTGCTCGTTCGCAACGGTGTCGGAACCCCCGGGCTGGAGAACGCCGCCCGGACCCGCTTGGCCGCCGCAGGCTTGCGGTACGTGCCCGGGGGCAATGCCGATCGATTCGGGCTCGCCAGGACGACCGTGATGATCGCCAGCAGCAGTGACCAGGACCGGGCGCGCGGGGTCAAGGTCGCCGCCGCGCTCGGACTCCCCGCGGCGACCATCGCCGTGAACCCTCTGGGCAGCAACCTCGCGGACGTCATCGTGGCCCTCGGGCAGGACTTCGCCGCCGACGTCACCCGTCGGGGAGTTGTCCCCTCCTCGTGAGAAGGTGGGGGCACGCCGGGCACCCCCACCCGGCGCCGTGGACTGGGAGGGATTCTCGCCCGTGAGCGCATCCGAACGTGCCGTCGAACTGGCGACCGCTGCCGCCGAGGCAGCGGCGGACAAGCTGGCGACCGGGATCACCGCGCTCGACGTCAGCGAGCACCTGGTGATCACTGACGTCTTCGTGCTCGCCTCCGCCCCCAATGATCGGCAGGTGCGGGCCATCGTCGACGGGGTCGAGGAACGGCTGCACGGTCTCGGTGCCAAGCCGATCCGCCGCGAGGGCGAGCGGGAGGGGCGCTGGGTGCTGCTGGACTTCGGGGACATCGTGGTGCACGTGCAGCACGCCGAGGAGCGCGAGTACTACGCCCTGGAGCGCCTCTGGCGGGACTGCCCGCTGGTGGATCTCCCCGTGGACGTGCGTGGCGCCGAGCAGGCCTCCCTCCGCGCGCACCACGGCACCCTGGACGCGTGAGCGCCGACCGGGTCCTGCTCCTGCGGCACGGCCGGACCGCCTTCAACCAGGCCGGTCGCTGGCAGGGACAGCTGGACGTCGAGCTCGACGAGACCGGACTGCGGCAGGCTGACCAGGTGGCCGAGGTCCTGGCGGCACGACTGCACGGACTGGGCGAGGTCGTCGTGGTCTCCTCCGACCTGCGTCGGGCCGCGGTGACCGCACGGACCGTCGCCCGGCGGCTGGGCGTGCCCGAGCGCTTGGACCCCCGGCTCCGCGAGATCTACGCGGGTACCTGGCAGGGCCTGACGAGAGCCGAGATCCAGGCCGCCGGCATGAGCCAGGAGCTCGACGCCTGGATGGGTGGTGCCGACGTGCCGATCGGTGGCGGGGAACGGCGCAGTGAGGTGGCCCGCCGCGGGGCGCAGGCGGTCGCCGAGCACGCGGCCGACATGGACGGCGGGGTGCTGGTCGCGGTGACGCACGGTGGCCTCATCCGGGGTGCGGTGCTCGCCCTGGTCGGGCTGGACCCGACCACCGGCAACCAGATCCTCGGCGGTCAGGGCAACTGCCACTGGGTGGAGCTGACGCCGGGGCAGCCGCACTGGGTACTCCGGGCCTACAACCTGCCGCCGAGCCTGGCCACGCTGGAGACCTATCCGCCGGTGCGCCCCGGGTCCGGCCGCGACAACACCGGCCGTGGTGACCTGCGGGCGGATCGGGTGGACGACCAGGTGGCCCAGGGCGCCCTGTAGCGCGCACGGGAGGCCTCGACCGGGATCGCGGGCTTGCGTTTGCGGCGCCGATCAGGGCGTGCGGCCGGGACTGAGCCGAGGTGCCCAACCCAGGGCCGTGGTGCCGAACCCAGGGTTGTGGTGCCGG
The DNA here is from genome assembly GCA_964583765.1 of uncultured Kineosporiaceae bacterium. Taxonomy (GTDB): domain Bacteria; phylum Actinomycetota; class Actinomycetes; order Actinomycetales; family Kineosporiaceae; genus CAZOWW01. The sequence continues at coordinate 23,564 of CAZOWW010000042.1, read as the reverse complement.
GCCCAGGGCTGTGGTGCTGGGCCCTGGGATTCGAGGCCCCCGAACGGCCCAGCGGGGCGCGCGAGGGGACGTCGGGACGCGTGGTGCCGGCGTAGGCTCCCCGCAGCGGCGACCCCGATGGCGGCGGCCGCGCGGGAGGTGTGGGGCTCTGGACCCGGAGACGGCCGACGCGCTCGAGGCCTACGTGCGGGCGCGGGGGCAGCGGCTGGTCAGGACGGCGTACCTGCTCACCGGCGACCGGCAGGTCGCCGAGGACCTGGTGCAGAACGCCCTGGCCTCCGTGCTGGTCTCGTGGCGCCGGCTGTGGGACGTCGCCGATCTGGATGCCTACCTCTACACGGCCCTGGTCCACGCCCGCAGCCGGTGGTGGCGTCACCGGTCGCGCCGCGAGGTACCGTCCGAGCGTGTGCCGGAGCTGCCCACGGACGACGAGACCTCCCGCCTGGACCGGCACGAGGATCTGGTGGCCGTGCTGAACACCCTGCCGCCACGGCAGCGACAGGCCCTCGTGCTGCGGTACTACGAGGACCTCACGGAGGTGCAGACCGCCCGGGTGCTCGGCTGCTCGGTGGGCACCGTGAAGAGCCAGACCGCCCGGGCGCTGGACAAGATGCGCCGCGCGCTCGCTGCTCAGCAGGCGGCCGAGCAGCGGCGTGACCTGCACCCCCTGCGGAGGGAGGCGCGATGACCCGGTACGACGATCACGGTCCGGAGCCGGAGACCGCCACCGAGCGTGCGGTCCGGCAGATGCTGTCGCGTCGGGCGGAACAGCTCCCGCCGGTTCCTGATCTGGTGGGGGCCATGCACCACCGCGCCCACGGCCTGCGCCGGTTGCGTCGGGCGAGGGCTGGCCTGGCGGCTGCGGTCGCGGTGGTGGCGCTGGTCGTCGTGGTGCCCCGGATGATCTCGGGTGACGAGCCGCACACCGGCGTGGTCGCCGCCCGGACCGGCACCCCGGCGCCGACCTCGGCGTCCCCGGCAGGGACCGGCACGGCGTCACCGTCCCCTCGCGCCTCCGCCTCGGGCAGGTCGGTGACGGCCGCGGGCTCTCCGACCGGCAGCCGAGCACCGGGGACGTCGACATCCGGCGGCCCCGCCGCGACCGCGACCACCCCCGGTGAGGTGACCGGCACCTCGGCGGGCATGTCCGGTCCGTGGGGCGCCCTGGGGTTCGACGACGAGTTCGGCGCCCCGGCCGTGGACCCGGACCGGTGGACCAGCTACACGGGCGCCTCGGGCAGCCCGGAGACCCTGTGGTCGCCCCAGGAGGTCGGGGTCGGGGACGGCGCACTGCGCCTGGGAGTCGAGCGCGTCAGCGACACGACGCCGGTGGCGCGGGCCGGTGGGGTCAAGCGTGCGGGCGACGGCGAGCGCTACGGCCGCTGGGAGATCCGCTGGCGGATGACCGCGGGCTACGGCGTGACCGGGCAGTTCCTGTTCCTGGGGGAGGGGCCGGACGGTATTGGGGAGATCGCGACGCTCTCCCCGGCGGACCGGCGCCTGATCCTGGAGGACCTGGCGCACGGGACGCGCCAGGTGGTTTCCGTGGACGGGACGCAGTACCACGTGCTCACCCTCGAGATCGCCCCGCACCGGGTCACCTGGTCGCTGGACGGCCGCACGGTGGCGGCGTGGACCGCGGCCCCGGACCGGCCGGTGGTGGCCGCGCTGCAGGCCCTGATCCAGGGGGCGGACTGCGGCCGCACCCCGCTGCCCGCGGCCTGCGCGGAGCGGGCGACGTTCCCGCAGTACCTCGACATCGACTACGTGCGGTATTGGCCCTACGTTCCGTAATGCTCGTCACGCAAAGTGATTCGTCGCAACTTCTCCGTGTGGTGCAACCCTTACCGGTGGTTCCGCGCTCGATCCCTGCGGAGCGCCCCGGAGACCGGGTCCCGCCGCGATCGGTGTGCTCCGCCGTCCTGGGCGTCCCGCGTCCGGAGGCCGGGTTCCCCCGCCCGGTCCCGACCGGGGTGCCTGATCCCACGGGATTGGAGCACACCGTGACCAGCCATCGCCTCGGGTTGCACCGGCACCACCTCGGGTTGCACCGACTCGCCGTCCGCCCGCCCGTCCCCCTGATCGGGGCTGCCCTGTTGGCCGGCAGCCTCGGCTATGTCGGCGTCACCCATCTGACCCCGCTCCCGGACCGCGCCGCTGCCGCCGTGGCCACGTCGGACGACTTCCATCCGGCGGGCGAGGGGCTGGTCTTCGACGACGAGTTCGCCGGCACCGGGCTCGACCGGGCGAAGTGGTGCACGCGCTACCAGTACGGTGGCGGCGCGCCTCTGCAGAGCGGCTACCAGGATTCGGCGTGCACCACCTCGGGTGGGGGAACGCTGGACTACCTCAACGACGAGCAGCAGCGTTACGTGGACGTCAACGCCGCGGGCACGCCGCTGCACGCGGTGCGGGACGGTGTGCTGTCGCTGACCGCGACCCGCACCAGGAGTGACGCGAAGGCGCCCTACGAGTCCGCGATGATCCGCAGCAAGCAGGAGTTCCTGCCGGACGCCCGCACCAGCTACTACCTGACGAGCCGGGTGCGCCTGCCCGACGTGCTCGGCAGTTGGCCCGCGTTCTGGCTGACCCCCGGCGTGCGGAACGGGAGCAGCCAGTGGCCGCCGGAGCTGGACATCTTCGAGGGCGAGCTCAACGGCAAGGGCGACACCTCGAACATGCTGCACATGGCCGCGCACGGTGACGTGCAGTCGGGCGCGACCACCTATGACGCCTCGAACTTCTCCGGGGACTACTACCGGGCCTCCGGCAACATCCGGGGACGCTGGCTGGAGATCGGCTTCGCCTGGACAGCGTCCTCGGCGTGCTGGTTCGTGGACGGCGTGAAGGTGCACTGCCAGGACTATCACTGGGTCGGCGACGACGGTCGGACGGCGAACCCCTCGCCGATCCTGCTGAACCTGGCCGTGGGCGGCAGTTGGGCGGGCGCCGGGGGCATCCAGGACTCCGCGTTCCCGATCTCCTTCGACATCGACCACCTGCGGGTCTACGCCACCTCGGGCGCGACCGTGACGACGTCGGGTGGGGCATCGGCCTCGACGACGTCGCCGGGCACCGGCTCCAGGACCACGTCCGGCACCGGGGCGCCCGCGCTGTCGACGAGCGGCCCGGGCACGACGGGTACCACGGGCGGCGGCGGCAACACCGGCGGCGCAGGATCCGTGCCCGCGCCGGGGGAGCAGTCCGTGCTGCGCAGCCTGGCGAGCGGTCTGTGCCTCACCCCGGGAGCCCGGGACGGCGCGACAGCGACCATTCAGGCCTGTGCCGACCGGCGCTGGAGCTACACCTCCGCCGGTGAGCTCGTCTCCGGCGGTCGGTGCCTGGACGCGATGCGGCGAGGGACGGGGAACGGCACCCCGGTAGCGCTTTGGCGCTGCAACGGGCAGGCGAACCAGCAGTGGCGCCCCCACCCCGACGGCACCTGGACGGGGGTGGCGTCCGGCCGGTGCCTGGACGTCGAGGGCCAGCACACCGCAGCCGGCACCACCCTGCAGCTGTGGGACTGCAACGGGCAGGCGAACCAGAAGTGGAACTGGTCGCCGTCCGGATCGACCTCCTCGCCACCGGCGATCACGACCGGCACGACGCCGGGCACTCCGGGCAGCGGCGGTAGCGGATCGGCCTCTGGCTCGAGCACGGGCGGGGCGAACGGCGGGGGAGTGCCGGTGTCCTCCGGGCGTCCGTTCCTCCTGGGGATGTTTGACGGGGGCGGGGAGATCACCGACTACTTCAGCTACCTCGGGTACCACCCGGAGGTCACGTACAACAACAGCTACCAGGACGACCACCACCGCACCTGCGGCCAGCCGATCTCCGGGCTCGACGAGATCAACGGCTATCCGGTGATCGCGTCGGTGTTCACCGTGGGCGCGGACTACGCGGGAACTGCCCAGGGGAAGCACGACAGCTGCTACGAGACCCTGTTCGCCGGGATGGCGAAGAAGGCGGCCTCCCTCTACGGCGTGCGCATCGACGTCGAGTTCTACCCGGCCCCGCCGGCGGCGGACTTCAAGGGTTCCTTCGATCGCATCGTGTCCATCGCGAAGCGGTACCTGCCCGCCCGGGTGAAGTACATCTTCAACCCGAACTGGGACAACGGACTCGGCGCGGACTACGTACCCGCGAGCGCCGACGTGATCGGTCCCGATGCCTACAACAACCCCCAGTGGTGCCAGGGCAAGAGCTCGGACCAGTGCGCGGCCGACAAGTTCGACCCGGGACACCCCGGCTCGATCGCCTACTGGACGAAGATCGCCCAACAGCTCGGCAAGCCGATGGCGCTGCCCGAGTGGGGCGACGACTACGGGGACGGCGTGTACATCACCAAGGTCGCGGACTGGGCCTACGACCGGGCGCTCGTGACCGCGGGGCGCTCGAACGACGTGGTCTACCTGGGGTACTGGGACTCGAACTACAACGAGGACGCCCACCTGCGGGGGACGGCGCGGACCGTCTTCCAGCAGCGTTTCGCGCACGTGCCCTACACCGGTGCGTTCTGGGGGCCGCTGATCCCGACGACGGCGTTCGGCGCCTTCTGAAGCGGGGGGTGGTCGGCTCGGCCGTGGCGGCCTCAACCCGTGGAAGAGGGCGCGCACGACCCGACAGCTGACCGGCAGGTCTCCAGCCGTGTGGAACCGGTGGGTCCCTCGCCATGCGGAATCGGTGGGTCCCCCCAGGAGGATCTGGGGGGACCCGCCACCCTCGATGTCGCCGGGGACCTGCGACTTCCCCAGGGTGAGCTCCTCGGCGGCGGGCCTGGTGGCCGAACAGGGGTGGGGGCCGGTCGCGCGGGTGGGCGCGCCACGCGGAAGCCGATTTGTAGTCAGCCCCACCGGTCGGGATAGACTCAACGTGCTCGAGGCGACCGGACAGTGTGCTGGTCGTTGGACGGCGGGGCTGTAGCGCAGCTGGTAGCGCACCTCCATGGCATGGAGGGGGTCAGGGGTTCGAATCCCCTCAGCTCCACCGCAGGTCAGGGGCCGTTTCCCGGTGACGGGAAACGGCCCCTGATGCGTCGTACAGCAGCGAAGTACAGCAGTAGTATCGAGGGGCAACGCACTCGTGGAAGATCGCTTACCCGAGGGGGACCCCAGTGGCGAATGACCGTAGTCGTGGCGAGGGCCATGAGGTCACCGCGATGCCCACCCGTGAACTGGTCGATAGGGGCATGGTGGTGGATCACCAGTCCCCAGCGCCTGAACTGATGGACTCGATGTTCGACGCTCCGGCAGCCCCGCCTGAGTCGTCTGGATCTGGAGCTACCTCGGCCGACTCTTCATCGAACTAGGCGTCCGGGGTTGAGGGTACAAAGTGCTCCCCTCTTCGGGTGGTGGTCTTCTCGGCATCGTCTTCCTGCTCCTTCCTGGGATCGCCTACGAACTGAGTTATCAACGACGAGGGCCTGAGCGGCGCCAGACCGTGTTCGTTGAGGGCGCCCGCGTGATTGTTGCTGGGACGCTTATCTCTGCTGTAACACTGACGGCCCTGCTGCTCGCCGGTCGGGTGAAACCAGGTGTGAGGGCTGGGCTCTCTGCGCTCGCGAAGGACGTCGTGTCTGAAGACGACGTCGTCGCACTCCTAGCGTTTGGTATCATCTTCGCCATCCTTGCGTCCACGGCTGGCACTTTGTTGGGGCACCTTGTTCCATGGCTGCGTGGGACCGCGCTCGACCAGCGGAACGAGAGTAGTTGGATCGAGGTATTTCACAGGGCTCCCGAGCAAATCGGCCGTCCTTCACACAAGCAGTTGGTTGTTCGTCTTGATGGCGGTCGTACGGTTGTCGGGACGCTCCACTCATATAACAGCGAGCAGGATATGGAGCAACGAGAACTTGTGCTGGAGTCGCCACTCGGCGAGCTTGCCGAGGACGGCACAGTAGAGGTGATCAAGATGTCGAGGGTCATCATTTCGGGCAAGAATATCCGTTCCATTGATGTTCGCTATATACCTCCACCTCAGGGGAAGGTCCCGGATTCCGGCAGGGAGTCGCGATCTAGTCGTGCGCTGAGGTCCTCGGTCCGTGTGATGAGTTCTATGTCTGGTCTTGCAGTCTTGCTCTTTCTGGAGTACTTGAGCCTGGCTCTCTGGGCGATTAGTTGAACAGAATGGTGACGGGTGCCTGTCGCTAGCTATCCGTCGCCCTCCAATTTTGACCCGAGCCGTTGCAGCGCCGTGCGGGTGGCATCCGAAGACGCCTCGCTGTACACGTTCATGGTGACGGCGATCTGGCTATGGCGGAGGACCTGCATTGCCACGCGGGGGTGTACGTCTAACGCGACCAGGAGCGATGCGCAAGTCTTGCGGGTGGTGTGCACGGGGATGGCGGGGACACCGGCCTTGGCGCTGCGCTTCTTGAAATCTCGGTGGAAGTTGCGTGGTTCGAGGGGCATCCCGAGCCGCGTGGTGACGACGAACCCCGTGCCCTGCCAGGCGGAGCCTGCCGCCGTCTGCCACGTGCGTTGACGCGCCTGCCACTCCCTGAGCGCGGTGATGCAGATCGGTGGGAGCGGGAGGACCGCCTCCGAGGCCGTCGTCTTCGTCTCCCGGTGCAGGAGCATGCCGCCGACGCGCTGGAGTTGCCAGTTGACGTGTAGCTCGGCCAGATCGAGGTCGATGTCTTCCCAGCGGAGTCCGAGAACTTCCCCACGGCGCAAGCCGAGCACGAGAATCAGCACGTAGGCGGCATAGAGCGAATCGCCTCCTCCGCTGGCCGATTCGAGGAACTTCCGGGCCTCCTCCACCGACCACGGCTTGCTCTTCTTGGGCCGGGGCATCGGCAACCTGGCCAGTTCGGCGACATTGCGGGACACCAACTCGTCGCGAACGGCGTTGCCCACGGCACTACGGAGGACGGTCCATGCGGTGCGTACCGTCCAATCGCTTGGTGTCTGGTGGCAGCACTCGCCCTTGGCGCAGCACTTCGCCCGGTCGCGAGCTGCATCCTTGCCCTGGGCGCAGCACTGGCAGGCGAGCCGGAGGCCGTTCAGCCACTTCTGCACGTCCCGAACGTTCAGCTTGTCCAGGCGCTTCTCACCCAGTCCGGGGACGATGTAGAGCCGGACGAACATCGAGTAATTCGCGGTCGTGGCGGGCGCGGAGTTCGGTTCAATGACGTCATTGAGCCATTCCGTGAGGTAGGCGCCCAACTTAGGGATTCGGCTCGCCACCGGACCCCGAGCTGCCGCCTGCGTCAGCTCAACCCACTTCGCATGGACGATCTCTCGCGTCTTGCCGTAGACGTACTTCCTGGTGCGCCGGCCGGCCGGAGTCGTCACCCATACGTAGGCGGCGAATCCGTTCCGGTAGGGGAAGATAGATCCCTCACCGTTGGCGCGATTCCGCTTCTCGGTCATGCTGCCTCCTCTGCCTCGGCGATGCGTCGGCTGATGTACTCGTCCACCCATTCGGGCAGGATCCGCCGGGAGCGTCCGTCTTTGAGGGAGCGGAGTTCGCCGGTGATGACGAGCATCTTGGTTTTGGTCAGGCCGTAGCCGAGCATTTGCGCGACTTCGGCGACGGTGTGCCACTTGGGCTTGATCTCGATCGTGCGGACGGGCCGGAGGTGGGGGCCGGTCATCGGGTGGCGGACTCCTTGCGTGTCATCTCGGGTGGGAACGGTGGATGCGGTCGCGGCCGGGGCGCTCATTGGCGGTCGTCCGGGGCCGGGTGCAGGAGCGTCATGCAGGCCGGGCACAGGCCGTAGGCCATGAGGATCGGACCGAAGGCGGCCAGGCAGTTGTGCAGGGTGGGGTGTTCGGTGCGGCAGTGGTCGCAGGTGCGGTCCTCGACGGGATCGGGCTTGAGACTGGGGAAGCACGCGGCGCAGGTGAGTGCTCCGGGTGCCCAGGCGGCCGTGAACGCGGGTTGGGGACTGGCGCCCAGGTGGGGGCAGAACCGGCCTTGTCCGGTCATCAGGGCCGTCACGAAGGCCTGTCGCTGGGCGAGTAGCCACAGGGGCGGCAGGGTCTCCTCGACGCGCTCACGCCGCTGCTGGGCGAGGGCGCCGAGCAGGGTGCGGGCGTCGCGGGTCGCGGCGTGGATCTGGTCGAGCAGAGCGGTTGCGCAAGGGGCGGGCATGGTGTGTTCGGTGTCCTTCCGGGACGTGGTGAGTGTGGATGGCTGAACCAGCAGGGGGTGTCGTCCCCCCACCTGGTTCAGCCGGTTCGGGGGTGCCTGGGGTGGTGACGGTGCGTGGTCGAGATGGGGGCGCGGAGCCCAGTTGTGCCCAGTCGTGCCAGTTGTGCCAGGTTTCTGAGAGGTGGCATGACTGGCACAACTGGCGTGACTGGCCCGTTTCCGGTCACGGAGTGTGTTCGAGGTTGAGGTGCCACGCGGTGGTGGCGGGGAACCCGGATCGGGTGGTCTTGACCCCGGTGCGCTGTCGGGCGCGGGCCAGGGTGCTGTCGGAGATGCCTTCGGCCCGGGCCGCCTTGAGGACCTCGCCCTTGGCTGCCTGGCCACCGCGGGCGGCGAGGAAGTCGTTCAGCCACGCGGCGGTTTCGTTGGTCTCGGTCCGCTCACTGGTGGAGTGCTCGGCTTCGCCGAGGATGTCGGTCACGGACCGGTCGGTCTCGCCGAGGAACACCAGGCGCCCGACGTAGGCGGGTCCTTCGTCGGTGGGCACCTCGGCGGACTCGATCCGGTACCGCAGGGACGGCAGATCCAGACGACCGAGGTTGTTCTTGGTCACGCTCATCACGCAGGAGCCGTCCTCCTGAGCGGTGTCCCGAGCGATGGAGATCACGGCGCGGGCAACGGCCGAGAACGCTCGCGAACCGGTGATGAGGTTCTGGGCGTCGGTGGAGGCGGACTTGTTGAAGTGCGCGAGGGCGACGACCGCGCACCGGGTGTCCTGAGCCAGGCGGGCCAAGGGCTCCAGGGCGGTGCGCAGGTCCCGATCCCGGTGGGTGTCGATGCTTGCGTGAATGATCGACAGGAGAGGGTCGGCGGCCAGGAGCCCGACACCGAGACGGGTGATCTCGACGGCGAGGGCTTCGCAGTCCCGCGGAAGGGTGAGGTAGTCGGCCGCGCCGTCGGACTCGACGTCCACGCGGTAGACAAGGTCCAGGTCGGCGCCGGCCGCCGCGAGTCGGGGCGCGATGGTGTGGCTCCAGGAGTCCTCGGTGGCCGCGTAGATGACCGGGCGTGGGGTGCCGAAGTGGATGCCAGGCAGGGTCCCTCGGGTGATCTGGGCGGACAGCCACGCCAGGGTGAGGGACTTGCCGATGCCCTCCCTTCCGGGGATCAGGGTGATGGCCCCGGCGGGGATCCGGTCGGTCCAGGCCCAGCGCACGGGTTCCATGCGGATGGCTGACGCGCGTGTCAACCGGATCCGCCGCGAGGGCTCGGTGTTCTCGGAGGAGTTCCGTCGCGTACGCGGCCGACGGTCCGGCCGCGTGTCCGCTGGGCTGTCCGGCGGTGTGTCCGCCCACCTGTCCGCGTCGGTGTCCGCCCACCTGTCCGCTTCGCTGTCCGGCGGGATGTCCGGCGGGATGTCCGGCGGGATGTCTGGCCACAGGGGCGTGACCGTGGCCGTCCGGGGGACGTCGCGTGCAGCTGGGCGCGACGAGTCTGGGGGAGGGGTCGATGGTGGGTAGTGGGCGGTGGAGTGCTCGGGCCAGGCGTGCCCGTTGAGCGTGCTCACGAAGTGGTTCTCCTTGGTGTGGGTGGGCATGACGGCAGGGACCCGTGGCGCCCGGAAGGCGTCGGGGCCGTGCGTGTGGGGGGGTCGGCGGCCGGTGGTGGCCGGCCGCCGACTGGGTGCCTCAGGCCGGGATCAGCTCCGCGCGTGGGGGCTGGGTCGGGGCCGGGCGGGGGGAGGGCACCGTGATGGGTGCCTGGTCGGAGTCGAGGCCGAACGCGGCGGTGATCCGGGACTCGGCGAGCTCGAAGTACCGGGCCAGGTCCGCCCCGAGGGTGCGGTAGCGGTCGGCGAACTCGGGGGTGTCCATCTCCTCGTGCGCGGCGTGCGCGCCGTGCGTGGACAGGGCGTAGATGGCCCAGTCGCGGACGCCGTCCGCGTCCATCTCGGCCAGGCACTCGAAGGCCAGGCAGGCCCCGGCTTCGAGCATGAGCGCGGCGGTCAGCAGGTCCTTGCACACGGGCAGAGCCAGCCAGATGGAGAGCTGACCGGGCACGGCCCAGGAGGTGTACGGGTCGGCGCGGTGGGTGAGTGCGGCGAGGTCCTCGCTCGCGGCCAAGAACAGCGATTCCGTGGAACCGCCGAACCGCGAACCACGTGCCTCAACCGGGACGGGGATAGCCTTGACCTGCATCGTTGTCTCCTTCACCTGGTGTCCGATGCACGGCCTCGGCGGGCTGCTACCCGCCGGGGCCGCTAGCCAGAACCTCAACGCTAGACCTCTACCTCGCGTCAAGGGGGCTTGCGTACCGCATGGGGAGGAACGTAGCGCAAGCCCCCTTGCGCCTGTCAACCCCCGAAGCGATACGGTGTCCTCAGGCCAGTGAGGAGGAACCCGTCGGTGAGTCCGGACGAGATCGAGACGATCCAGAAGACCGAGGACCCCATGGACCGCGCACGTGAGGCGGGGTCGCGAATCGACGAGCATCAGGTGGCGATCGCAGAGCTGTCGCGCGTCCGCCGAGAGGCGTTGAACGAGCTGCTCTCCCTGGGGCACACGCAGACCCAGATCGCGCAGGCGCTGGGCATGACGCGTGCTCGTGTCGGGCAGCTCCTGTCGTCCGGGCCCCGACCTGAGCGGGCGTTCCTGGGGTCGGGCGTCGTGACGGTCGCGCTCGGGGGCAAGCTGGAAGCGGGCAAGGAGAAGCCGGGTCCCGTTGTCTCGGCGGAGGCGTTCGGTGCCTACGAGCGGCTTGCGGAGTTGGCCAGAACTCTCGGCTTGGGCACGGAGTATGAAGTCATCCCACCGCCGGGGATGGTCACCCTGAACAGAACGAACCTTGTCGTGATATGTGGTCCGAGATTGTCTCCGCTCGTTGCGCAGGTGCTCGAATCCGACGTGAATCTGTCCTTCCACAAGGATGCCAAGGGGTGGCATCTCGTCGACCATTCGGCGGATGTTCAGTACCGATCGCCGTTCGACGATGGGACGCTCGGCGACATCGGCTACCTCGGGCGGCTCCCTCGCCCTGACGGCAAGGGAACATTCCTCTACCTGGCTGGCGTACACGCCATGGGATCGGCCGGCGTGGCTCATTTCCTCGAAGCGAATATTGGCGACCTCTACCGTGAGGTCAAGAACCGACGCTTCTCGGTCGTGATTGGCTGCGACTTCGACGAGAATCACCGGATCGTGGCGAGCAGGCGCTTGAGTCCGATTTATAAGCAGGAGACGCTGTAGTGCGCGTTCTCATTGCCACAGAGCCGGGGAATCCCGAGAGGGACAACGAGGACTGGGCGACCGCGACCCCTGACATGCTCGTGGTCCTCGACGGGGCCACGGCTCGCATCGACACAGGTTGCATCCACGGGATCGCCTGGTACGCGAACAAGCTGGGCGGCGCCATCGTCGCGGAGGCGGCTGACCATCACAGGTCTTTGCGGGACGTCTTGGCGACTGCCATTCGAGACGTCGCTGCAATGCATCCTCAATGCGACTTGGCGCACCCGGGCACACCGTCGGCCGCTGTGGGAATACTGCGGCGCCGGAAGGGGATCCTAGACCTCTTGGCGTTGGCTGATGTGACGATAGTGCTGCGCAAGTCTCACGGGAATGTCGTTGCGATGACCGATGACCGTGTGGACAAGGTGGCAGTGGAGGAACGGCGACGGGCGCTGAGTCTTGACCCTGGGGATCCGGCGAGAGAGCTCGCGATGAACGCGATGAAGCGAGCTCAATTGGCCGCGCGCAATCGACCAGGTGGGTTCTTCGTCGCGGCCGCAGATCCCGGCGTTGCGGATCACGCCTTCGTCGATTCACTCCAGCTATCGGATCTCACGGAAGCTGCGATCCTCAGTGATGGTGCAGCCATCGGGGTCAGGAAGATGGGTCTGATGACGTGGGAGGAGCTCATGCACTGTCTCGCGGGATCCGGTCCGGAATCGCTGATTCGGAAGGTGCGCGAGGCGGAACGCACTGACCCGACATTGCATCGTTGGCCACGCACAAAAGCGAGCGATGATGCAACGGTGGCCTACGTTCAGTTCTGATCGGTGAGCCTTCGCAAGAGATCCTTGATCTCCGAGAGGTCCTCGTCGTGACGACTCTGGCCAGCGGCCAGGCCGCCGACGGCTTCCGCGATCGTCTCCAAGGTTCGCGTCTGGGCCTCCAGCGCGCGCCCCTGGTCAACCTGCGTCTCGCGTAGGGCGTTCAGGGCCTGCATGTGGGCGCGCAGAGCTCCACGCACCTCGGAGGCGTCGCGGTCTGTCAGAGCGGCCAGCGTTCGCGTGGCCACTGCCTCCTCGCGAAGCCGGGTCACCTCTGCCTCGAGGACGTCCATGCGGTTGCGGATCTCGTCCAGATCGCTCACAGCCCTACTGTGGCACAGCCCTGAACGGGAAGCAGCCCTCAATGTGCGCGATGGTGGACATGATGACTCTGGGTGACTAGCCCCCAGCCGCAGGGGAGGGTGATAGCGGCACGGGAGGGGGGTCCGAAGCGAGGGTCTTCCTGCGGCTTTGCGGTGCCGCCGAAGTGCCGCTATCACCCATCTGAGGGGATGTCGTCACTGCTCAGAGGGCGTTAGCGGGGTGTTAGCAGGGTCGCTAACGATAGCGGGGGTGATAGCAGGCCCTGCTAACACCAGGTGGTGACGTTGCGTCACGCTGGAGCGGTGTCACGGGGCACCCTCGGGGCGATAGCGGGGTGATAGCGAGGTCGCTATCGGCGACGGGGCAGGGATGGGGGTCCATCCGTCGGGCGAGGTCGATGGCGACGGGGTGGTCGGGCGCGTAACGGTAGCGGCAGCGTTACGCCCGATTGCGGAGCGGATCAGTGGCCTGCCTTGCATGAGCGCCTGACGAATCCCGGGAAGCTTGTGATGCTCATCGTCATGTCGGTGTAGTTATCGGCTTGGGGGTTGTAATCCTGGACCAACACGACACCGAGGGGGAGTTTCTTGAATTCTGATTCTTCTGCTCCGACCTCTGTTGTCACGTACCGGTCATCGATCCTTTCACCTCGAAAATTGGTCCCGTTCACAACGGTGGAGGGGTCGAAGGTTGAGCCGCCGACAGGCGTGAGAGTCCAACCAGGAGTGCTGCCGTCCATGTGAAGTTCGAACGGATTCGAGAGTCCCTTTGTTACGCGGAAAGTGGCGAGCTTGTGATCTCCACCGAAGAGGGAATGATCCCTGTGGTAGACAACGACAAGCTGCGGCGGATGCGTGCACCAACCGACCAGGAGAACGGGGCGGCCGTCTGCACCCCTGATGAGCCCCATCTTCCCGTCCTCGGGCCGAGGCGTGGAGCAGGACGTGAGAGAGACAAGGATAAGTGCCCCCACGGCTACGACCGTCGAAGTCTTGCCGATGAAGCGCACCAGTTGCCTCCCCTGCGTCTTGAGGCGCGATCGGGCCCAGCGTGATCCTCCCATCTTCGCTGTCGCTGAGCTGCGATCAGCCCACGCGTGAGGCGAGTCCGCCGGCGGCACCTGGGCAGGCGGCGGCCGGTCGCGGGCGTGTAGCCGTAGCGGCAACCAGGTGCCCCGATCGTTGCGTGGAGGCCTTTTGGCGCTTGGGGAGGGTGAGCCGCTACGCGTTACAGGGGCACGTCCTCGCCGGTGAGGCTGTAGCGGCGTCTGTAGCGCCCGCGCTACATGTAGCGGGCACGGCGCTACGGCTCCAGGAGCCGCGGGGTGCGTCGTTCACGGTGGGTGGCGGATCCTGGGCGCCGTTAGAGGGCACTGGTGGTCCCTCGTTGCGTCGTTGTGACCAGGGACGATGTGCCTGCCATGGATCAGGGTCTATCGGGGTCCTGTGGGCGCGTCCGTGCAGCTCAGAGGGCGTTAGAGGGGTGTTAGAGGAGCCTCTAGCGTTAGAGGCTTCCGGGTGGGTGTTAGAGGGGGGTGTTAGACCCCCTGATCGGTAGCTCTCCGTGGCGTCGGCGTGCGGTCTGGACGTGTCGCGGGCAGCTGGGCGCGACGGGTGTGAGTTAGCCGAGTTAGGTCCGTGCGCCGACCCTGAACCCTGCTCCCGGGGCCCTCTCGGAAGCCGTTCGGAGGCCGCTCCCGGACCTAACTTGGCTAACTTCCGCAGGTCAGAGCGGGTGTCGGGCACCTAACTCGCCGAGTTACAAAGCTAACTCGGCCGCCGAGACCTAACTCGGGAGCTAACTCGATCTCCGGGGCCATGCGGACGGTCGGCGGCCGGCGAGCGAGGTAGCGGCGCCGCTGCTACCGGTAGCGCGGGCGCTACCAACTCTGCTACCGCCCGTCCAGCGGTTGACCAGCGTTGATGAGCGCGGGTAGCGGGTAGCGGCTGGGAGCGCTGACGACGGGAATCCCGTATCTGGGCCCCGGCCGGGCGTTGCGAGCCGCTACCGCTACCCATGCGGCCGGCGGCCGGAGGTCAGCGTGGGCCTCGAAGTACAGCAGGGGAGTACAGCAACCACCGCGATTGCGTACGGCCGTCAGCGGCCCTAGAAGGCGGTCGACCTGGGCATATGGCCCCCGACGGCTATCGGGCCTGTTGATGGCATGGAGGGGGTCAGGGGTTCGAATCCCCTCAGCTCCACCATGGCGGCCTTACTCCAACCCTCGCCCGCAAGGGCGGGACGGAGCAGGGGTGCCATAGTGCTCCGAGTAGCAGGCTCGCCGTTCGCGGCGGGCCTGCTGTCGTTTGCGTCGGGGGCTTGGTCCGGTCCCTGGGTTCCGGCCGGTTCCGGCCCCTGGCGGAAGCTCTCGGCCGCAGCCATGAGATCCCTCACCGGGCTTGTCGGCAAGTCTGTGTGCCGGCGTCGGCTGCGGTGACGATGCGGTTGCGGCCCTGGGACTTGGCTTGGTAGAGGGCGTGGTCGGCGGCGGCGATGAGGTCGGCGGGGGTCAGGTGGGGGGTGAGGGTAGTAGCGGTGACGCCGATGCTGACGGTGACCATGGGGGCAATGGGGGAGGCTTCGTGCGGGATGGCCGCTGTGGCGAGCAGGTCGGCGAAGCGGTGGGCGATGGCCAGGGCGCAGGTCAGGTCGGCGTTGGGCAGGATGACGGCGAATTCCTCGCCGCCGTAGCGGCAGGCCAGGTCGTGGGCGCCGCGTAGGGAGCGGTCCAGGCAGGTGGCGATGGTGCGTAGGGCGTCGTCGCCGGCGATGTGGCCGTAGTGGTCGTTGTAGGTCTTGAACGTGTCCACGTCGATCATGAGCAGGGCGATGGACCGGCTGGGTGCGTCTGCCGGGTTCGGTCCTGGTTGTTGAGGATGGTCGTGACTGGGGTCTGTCTGGTGCGGTTCGGCTCGCGGGTTGGCGTGGCAGGTCTCGTGGAGGAAGGTCTCGAAGGCACGGCGGTTGGCGATGCCGGTGAGGCCGTCGCGCATGGCGGAGCGCTGGAGTTCGGCATTGGCGCGGGCGAGTTCGCGGGTGCGCTGGGTGACGAGGCGTTCCAGGCCGGCGGCGCGCTTCTTCAGCTCCTGGGAGCCGCAGACCATCTCGACGATCCGCGGCACGTCCATCCTGAGTATCTCGGTCAGTCCGTGGGAGGTGGTGTTCGTGTCGTAGAGCAGGTACCCACGTTCGCGGCCATTCGCCGACAGCGGCAGGAGCAGCAGACCGCCGCGGTCGAGTTCGTGGCGCAGTGAGGGTGGGAGCAGTTCGTGGTGGGGGAACACGTCCTCCGCGATGTCCTCCGCGTGGCCGTCGCGATAACTGAAGGCCAGGGTGGTCGGGTGCGGCGCCTTCGGATCCTCGGCGCCGGGAGGCTGGGTGAGGCAGAGGAAGCAACGGTCGATCCCGAGTTGGGCCAGGCACGGGTCCAGTGCCGCGACGACGTCGGCGACGCTCCGGCACTTGGCCATCGTCCAGCTGATCTGTACGGCGAACTCCTGGAGGGTCACCCGGGCCTGCAGTGCCCGGGCCGGTGCCATGACGGGGTGGGTGTCCAGAGCACCCTGGGCAGTGGAGGTGCGGACGACGAGTTGGGAGGGGACCTGGTCGTCCTGCGGGCAGGGGCGCCCGTCCAGCAGGGACAGCAACAGCTCGGCGGCCCGGCAGCCCTGCTCCTCCAGGTGTTGATCGACCGTGGTCAGGGGCGGCCAGGTGACAGCGGAGTCGTGGACGTTGTCGAAGCCGCTGACCAGCACGTCCTCGGGGACGCGCAGTCCGTGGTCGGCCAACGCGGACAGGCATCCGAAGGCCGACAGGTCGTTCAGGGCCACCACTGCGTCGAAGTCCTGGCGGCGCAGCAGTAGGTCCCGCATCCGGTCGAACGTCGTCTTCGCTCGGAACCAGCCGTCGACGACGAGGTCTTCGTCGACAGCAACACCGCGGTGGGCGCATTCCTCGCGGAAGATCGATTCGCGGATCTCCGAGTCGACGAGCCCCGGGACCCCGCGCACCAGGACCGGGCGTCGTACGCCGCAGGTGTCAAGCAGGTGGCCCAACAGGGCCCGCATCCCCGTCACGTTGTCGCCGCGTATCCGCGGGGCGTCGCCCAGCTTCCCGACCAGGGTCACGACGGGAAGGTCCGCCGCGGCCAGGAGTGGGGCCAGGTCGGTTCTGCAGGACAGCGCGCCGTCCATCAGCGCGATGACTCCACGTGGCACGCGCCGGTCCAGCAGATCCACGACGATCTGCGGCAGGCTCTTGGCGGTGGAGCCATTGATCGTGACGACCAGCAGGGGAATCGTCTGGGCGTCCAGTGTCTTGGCGATGCCCGCCAGGACCTGGACGTGGTAGTCGTCTATCCCGGCCACCACGGCCACCACGGGTCGGACGGTGCCATCGTGCATGACTTGCACTCCGTTCCCCGAGGGTGATCACGGATACGACGTGTCGGCCGGGTCGCCCCCGGCCGCGACTGCGCCTTGTGGGGTCTGCGACCCGGCACGGCGTTGCCGGGGAACGGCGCGTGGGCCCTCGTCGGCGTGCGCGATCTGGTTCCGGCCCTTGCTCTTGGCCTGGTACAGGGCGCGGTCGGCGGCGGCGACGAGGTCGGCCAGGTCGACGTCGGGCGTGATCGCCGTGGACGCGACTCCGATGCTGGCGGTGACCACCGAGGCCACTGATGAGGCGGCGTGCACGATGGCCGCGTGTGCGAGCAGGTCCGAGAAGCGACGCGCGACGCCCAGCGCGCCGTCGAGGTCGCAGTCAGGCAGGACGACGGCGAACTCCTCACCGCCGTACCGGCATGCCAGGTCCTGCGACCCGCGGACCGATCGGACCAGGCACTCCGCGACGGTCTTGAGAGCGTCGTCGCCGGCCAGGTGGCCGTAGTGGTCGTTGTAGGCCTTGAACAGGTCCACGTCGACCATCAGCAGCGCGATGGACCCTTGCCCGTCGGAGTGGCAGGCCTGTGCGAGCACGTTCTCGAACGCCCTGCGGTTCGCGATGCCGGTCAGACCGTCGCGCATCACCGAGCGCTGCAGATCGGCGCGGACCCGTTCCAGCTCGCGGGTGCGCCGAGTGACCAGCCGCTCGAGCATCGCCGTGCGGTGGGTGAGTTCCTGCGAGCTGAACACCATCTCGACGGCCTGGGGTAGCTCGATCCGCAGGGCCTCGATCAGAACCGGGCATCCGGTGTTGGCGTCGTACAGCAGGTACCCCCGCTCACGGCCGTCGATGGACAACGGCTGCAGCAGCAGACCTCCCTGGTCCAGCTCATGACGCAGGGACGGCGGGAGCAGGTCGTGCCGGGCGAAGTCCTCGCCGGTGGGCTCTTCGACCTGCCCGTCCCGGTAGCTGAACGCGAGTCGGGTGGGATGCCCGGGGGCGTCGGCGCGGTCGCCGCCCGAGGAACCGCTGGGCCGGTCCAAACCGAGGAAACACCTGCGGACCCCGACCTGAGCAAGGTATCTGCCCAAGGCCGCGGTGACCTCGGCGATCGTGTCGCAGTTGGCCATGACGGTGCGGACCTCCATGGCGAGCTCGTGCACGACCACGCGTGCCTGGAGGGCGCGTGCCGACGTCATGGCACGCGCGGCAGCTGACTCGCCCGGGACGGTGGAGATCCGGACGGCGAGCTGGGAGGGGATCTGGACGTCACCCGGACACGGGTGCCCCTCCAGCAGGCGCAGCAGCAGGTCGGCGGCGCGGGCGCCCTGGTCCTCCAGGTGCGCGTCAACGGTGGTCAGGGGCGGCCAGCTCGCGGCGGAGTCCCGCACGTTGTCGAACCCGCTGAGCAGCACGTCCTCCGGCACCCGCAACCCGTGATCGGTCAAAGCGGACAGAGCCCCGAAGGCCATCGCATCGTTGAACGCGACCACCGCCTCGAAGTCCTGACGCCGCCCCAGCAGCTCCCGCAATCGGTCGTAGGCCGGCTTGGTCTGGAACAGGCCGTCGACCACCAGGTCCTCGTCGACGGCGATACCCCGCACGGCGCACTCCTTGCGGTACACCCGTTCCCGGGCCACCGAGTCGACGTAGTCGGGAAACCCGCGCACCAGGACCACCCGGTTCACCCCGCACTCGTCGAACAGGTGTCCCATCAGCGCCCGCATCCCCACGACGCTGTCACCGTGAACGAGCGGCGTGGATCC
This sequence comes from uncultured Kineosporiaceae bacterium, assembly GCA_964583765.1. GTDB lineage: Bacteria > Actinomycetota > Actinomycetes > Actinomycetales > Kineosporiaceae > CAZOWW01. The sequence goes on along the minus strand of CAZOWW010000042.1, from coordinate 4,943 downwards.
GAACCTCATCCCCACGCTGACGATCGGGAGGCTGGTCTCGGACAACACCTGCGCCAGGTCAGGTCTGCGGAACGCCACGACATCAGCCAGGGCGATCACCCCCCGCGGCACTCCTCGCCGGATGAGATCGAGCACGACCTCCGGGGTGGTCTCCGCCTCGAAGCCGTCGATGGCCACAACCAGCAGCGGCAGGCGCCGTTCAGCCAAGGTCGCGGCTATGCCCGAGAGCACCTGGACCTGGTAGTCGGAGATGAACTTCACCAAGGCCATCACAGGGCGACCAACCACGTCGTCGCCCATGGCCCCTCCTGCCCGCAGTTCGCTTCCTCCCCCCGATGAACCCATCAGATACATCGGCCGTTCGAGTCAGATCTGAACCCGACCAGGCGCCGCGGGCCTCGCGGGAGGAACTGCCCGGCGGTCACCTCGCGAGCCGAGTCACCTGTTGACCTCGGTCCCCTGCAGGGTGAAGGCACCCCCGGCGAGGGTCAGGGTTCGGTCGGACGTCGACCCTGACTGGCAGAGTCGCCCAGGGGCGCCGAATGCGGTGGTGTCCAGGCGCAGGGCGCTGACGGCGGTGAAGTCTGCCGCGCGCAGGCTCCACCGGGGGATGGTCGGATCGTCGAAGGGGGACGGTGCCGCGAGGTTGATGACGGCCGAAGCCGGAAACGCGGTGTCGAGACGGGTGTGCGCGGCGATGTACTCGACCAGTCGCAGCTCCGGGTGGGCGGGCAAGGGCGCTGGGGGGGCGTTGGTCCGTCACCGTTGCGGCGTCCAGGTCTGCGACGAGCCCGTGGACCCAGGATGCGGTGGGGGAGGTGAGCCGGCGCCAGTCCGCGGTCTGCCGCAGGATGGCCGCGCACCAGCCGGCGAGATTCGGCCGGCTCCGCTCGCACCACTGCTCCACCAGACGACGAAACGCCAGTTCCTGGCTCGAGGAGAGCCGGTGAGCTCCCGCCGACAACACATCCGCACCCGCGCCGTTCACGTTGCGGCGCAGGGCCTGGACAGGCACGCCCCCGACCCTGCGGGGGTACCGCACGCTCCGGATCTCCAGCATTGCCCAACGCACCAGTTCGGCCGCCACGATCACCGAATCGGACACGGACCCGAGACCGCGTGGCCCACGATCACGACCAGTCCTGCGCAGGGGAGGAGTCTGGTCGTCGGCAATACGGCCCGCTGCCGACAGGTCCCACCACGCGTCGTCGATCATGGTCGTCCCCGACCGCGCACGCAGGGTGCCGCTGGTGCCGATATCGATCCTGACTTCCCCGGTCTCGCTGCTGAGGACGGCCCCCACGTCGTCGGCGGCATCGAATCTCACCTGCGTGACATCGGTGAGGTGGATCTGCAACTCCGCCCGGCCCTCGGACGGCATCGGGGTGGGGTACAGGCGAGGGACGTCCAGGCGAAGCCACCCGGACAGGTGATCGCTCCCCACCCGTTCCACCGCCACACCCAGGACCTTCGCGCGCGCCAGGTCGTAGTCCGCCCGCAGCGCATCGACCGAGTGGGCAGTGACCGGATCGACCGGCGCGCGGACCACTCCTCGGTAGTCCCTGCGGACGCGCTCTTCCGACGCCCGCGGAAGGACGGGATCGAGGTCGAACCCGGCCAGGTGAGCTTGGTCGAGCATCCACGGTCGCCGGCAGCGTGGCCGTCATCCCGTGCGGATCGCCCCGTCGATCCACCGGTCTGCCCTCGGGCTGGGCTGCCCTTGACGCCGAGAAGATCGCGGCGATCCCCGTGCTTACTGTCTCAAGGGCAGGCCTTGGACACCTCTCCGCGCTCCTGCACCCAGATATCGCTACCGTCCCCTGACCGGGGGCACCGGACTGAGGTGACCATGGGGACCCCCGATGGTGGGGGCGGCGTGGCCATCGACAGCGGTGAGGGTGAGGCCGAAGACGTGGGCGTGAAGTTCGTCCACGCTGATGCCGACGTCGGCGGCGATCTTGGCGGGAGTTGTGCCGTCGTCGCGGAGCGAACGGAAGACCTTGGCCAGGAGTTGGGAGGACTCCCGGGGGATGCCGTGGGGCTCGCTGTTGCGATATCCCAGGCGTGATAGCTGGATGCAGGCGGTGCGGTATCCCCATTCGGTGAGCAACTCAAGCTCGTGGAGTCGGTGGGTCAGTGCCATGGCGGCAACGTTCCAGGTGGCCTTGGCCGTGAGGATGCGCTCCGGGCCGGCCCCGTAGAGATTGTGGGCGAGGATGCTGGCGCGGGGCATGAGGAAGGCAGCGGCGAAACGGTTGGCATCGGCTTCGGCCGATGGGCGCTGGGGAGGCTGAGTCTCCCGGTGGGGAACCTCGTGCTCTCCGTGGAGAACGAGGTGGCCCAGTTCATGAGCGGCGTCGAAGCGACCTCTCTCACCGGACTTGTCGGTGGACAGGAAGACGAACGGCCGGCTGTGCCAGTACAGCGAGAAGGCGTCCAACTCACGATTGTGACTGGTCAGGGAGTACACGCGAACCCCGTGGGCCTCCAGCAGGTGCAGCACGTTCCTGACCGGACGGGTACCCAGGCCCCAACGGGCACGGACCACATCCGCGGCAGCCTCGGGGTCGTAGCCGGTCAGCGTGGGCACGTCCGACGCGGGCAGGGTGAAACGGGTCTCGATCCAGTCGTCGATGAGCAGGGCGATCCGACCCGCACCGAGGGCGCGGTCGCGTTGACGGGCCGTCATCTTGCTCAGGGCCCGGAAGCTCACCGCGTCCTGGGGGATCTCTTCCAGATCGGTCCCGGTGAGGAAGGTGATCTTTACGCCCAGGGCGGTCGCCAGCCCGCTCAGGGTTTCCTCCGAAGGACTCTGATGGCCGTTCTCGTACAGCGAGAGGCTGCGAGTGCTCAGGCCGGTCAACTCAGCCAACCTGGTCAGCGTCAACCCCTGGCGTTTGCGGGCGACCGCCAGCCGCGAGGGGGTCAACATGACCGGCGGCTCCTCTCCGTTGTCGAAACTCAGCGCCGATTGACCTCGACGACGATCTCGCCGAAGGGATCCTCGTCGTCAGGACTGGCCGGGGCTGCCACGGGGGTGTCCTGACGTGGCAGGGGCGGCAGGATGATGCGTTCGATCCAGTCGGTGATCCAGCCGTTCTGGATGGTCGCAGGCAGGGACAGTTCGGCCCGGAACTCCTCCCTGTCGGCGTAGTACAGCAGATACCAGGTGCGCAGATCCCACGTGTCGTCCGTGCGGCCGCTCCCCGGGAGACGGATGAGGTTCCCCAGGTCGAGGGTCAGCTGTTCGTTGACCTGGACCGCCCGCTCGGTCGCCTCCCCCTTCGGGTTCCTCGTGGTCGGTCTTCCCTGCGCTCGACCGGTCATCGCGTCCCCGGAGGTGGCCACGACGGCGAACTCTCCACTCGGATGGACGGTGCGGGCGAGATTGCGGGGGTTGTCGAAGGTCCACCCCGCGGGGACGAGTGCTTCGCGCAGGAACCGCGTCGTTCGGCCCCACCGGGTCCAACCCTCCATGCTCGGCGGATCCATCGGGGTACACAGGGCCGCCTCGGCATCCGCGCGTTGGATCGTCCGCTGCACGATCTCGACGCTCAGCCCCAGCTCCGCCAGGCGGTCCACGGCCTCGGCCTCCACGCGCACCCGCACGGACATGCTGACCGCCTCCCTGACCGACGGACCGCCCGCCGACTTCATGAAACCCTACCTCAATCGAGGCGAGGAAACGTGAAGTGCCGCGGGATCAGGTCGCCACCACCTGGCCATCGATCACCTTCACGTTGATCGATTGAAGGGGTGACGGCGCCGGGCCGCCGGTCACCTGGCCGTTCGCATCGTAGGTCGCCCCGTGGCACGGGCACTGGAACTGCCCTCCGGCCCACTGGACCGGGCAGCCCTGGTGGGTGCAGACGGCGCTGAACGCGGTGAAGGTCGCCGTGCTCGGGTGCAGGAGCCACGCCGGGTTGCCGTCGGGACCCGTGAAGCTCTTGGCGTCTCCGACCTGCAGGTCGGAGACCTTGGCGATCGCCTGCCCCGAGGTCTGCGAGCCGGCTCCCCCCGAAGTGGTGCTGGACGGTGTCAGGTGCGGTGTCGCCCGCGCGGAACGCTCGCCACGGCGAGTCCTGGTCAGCAGGCCTCCCGTGACAGCGATGACGAACCCGAGCGCGCCTGCCAGAGCGCCGCTGCGCAGCAGAACACGTCGTCCCACCTCATCGGTGACCGCCAATGGTTCCTGGGCGGACGGAGTCGGCGACAGGCCGAGGTCGGCTCGAACGCGTCGGCGCAGGACGGACTGGACCGAGAGCAACCCGCCGTCTCCGCCGATCAGCAGGGGAGTCCAGGCGAAGACGAACACGATGTCCGAACCGAAGTAGTAGGGGGTGGTCTTCCAGCTCACCGTGAGGAAGAACGACAACGCGAGCAGTAGGCCCACGGTGGCCGCCAGCCTCGTCCACAGGCCGATCATGACACCAAGTCCGGCCGCGATCTCGCCGAAGGCGATCAACAGTCCGGTCACGGTGGCCTGATGAGCGCTGAAAGTCACCAGCCCACTGATCGGCGATCCCACCGCCGCATGCAGCATCTGCTGTCGAACTCCGAGCGGTGACTTTCCGTCGAGGTAGTGATGATCCGTGAGCTTGGAGAATCCGGCGTACAGGAAAGTCACCCCGAGAAACGCCCGCAGCGGCAGGGTCACCCAGGCGACATCATGGAGCCGCGGATCCCGGCGGAGTCGTTCCCGCCAGTTCCGAGGGGGAGTGCCGCCCTGGCCCGTACGCGATCGTGTCTCCGGCATGATTGAAGCTTGTTCGATCTTGGCGTTCCGGACAACTCAGAAGGGCAACCTCGGAGCCCACTCCCAGCCAGGGCGCAGGTTCAGTCCAGCTGGCGGCCTGTGGCGAGATCAGTTCGATACGCGCCCCTGCGGCGGGGTCAGCCCGGTACGCGGCCCACGGCGAAGACGGACTGGCCGAAGGGTGCCT
>CAZOWW010000041.1:0-39777 GCA_964583765.1 uncultured Kineosporiaceae bacterium | reverse complement strand
CCAGATCTTGCCCGAGGCGACGTCGTTGAGGACGATCTGGCCGCGGTTCACCCGGAACTCCAGGTTGGCCGAGGCGTCCGCGGAGGGCACCTTCTGGGTCGAGGGGTCGAGACCCGCGCACCAGCGGAGGTAGGTGGGGTGGTCCGACCAGGCCGCGTGCACGCAGCCGTTCAGCAGCACGGGAGCCGCGGCACGTCCGCCCCCGCCACCGATCCGGCGGGGTTCACCGCTGCCCAGCGGCACCGCGAGCAGGGTGCTGTCGGTGGCCACGAGCACCTGGTCGGCGACCGGACCGGGCTGCTGCAGCACCGGATGCGCACCGTAGGCCGAGAGATCGACGGCGTCGTGCCCGCGCAGGAGGAGCTGGTGCCGATCGGCGTCGAGAACCACCGGGGTGGTGCCGACGACGGTCACGCTCAGATGCCCGGCCCCGACGAGACCCGGGAGGGTGTGGCTGGCCGGCCGGTGACCGGCCACCAGGTCGACGAGCACGCCGCGGCTGGCCGAGGCCGCGTACGCGGTGCCGTCCAGACCCACGGCCACCGCGCTGGAGGCACCCACGGTGGCGTCCGGATGGTCGTCCCCGGTCCGCACCGCCAGGACGCCGGTGCCGGGTCGCACCCAGACGTCGCCGTGCCGGCCGTCGAGCAGGGCGGACCGCCCGCCGCCGAGGGCCACCTGGGACTGCTCACCGAACTCGACCTGGCCGTTGCCCTTGACCATGGCCGGATCGATGGCCACGAGGCGGCCGCTCCCACGGTCCACCACCACCACGTCGGCGTTGTCCTGCAGGACGTCGTAGCCGGGGTCGGGTGCCGCCGACGAGGCGGCGTCGAGCTGGTCGACCTGGCGGTTGAACCGACCCAGGAGGAGCGCGCGGCTCTGCGTCACCCAGACCCCGGAGTCGTTCAGCGACACGTCGGAGGCAGGGAAGCCGTGCGAGGTGAAGATGGTCACCAGAAGCCCCGCTGCGGCCAGCGAGACCGCACTGCCCGAGGCGATCGTCCGTCGACGGGCACCCATGAGTCCCAAGACCGTCATACCGTTCTTCCCCCCGGCCGCGCCGGTTCCCCGGCGCTGCTCGCCTGCCGTCTCAATACCGCACCGTCCGCTTCGGCCTTCCGTCCATGGCACTTCGGGCTTCTGGGTGCGGACGTGCCGCCCCGGCACGAAGCCATGGCCCGGTGAAGAGTGCCTCGAGCACGACGACTTTGTCTGTGGGGACCAGTCCCCATCCGGATGCGCCCCCACCGGTGGACCCTGGCCGTCCTCCCACGAGGACGGCCTGAGAATAGCGGTCCCGGGACGGTCACCGCAGGCACCCGGAAGCGCTTCGACAGCAGATTCTCGTTACAGATCAATTACCGTTCGTGCAGCTCCGGCCGGTTGATCCGCTATCGGCAGCGCGCTGTCACTCCCCGTGGTCAGCGGCGCGGCGGGCCGCGCGGGCGGCCGCGTCGAGCAGCGGAAGGTCCTCGACAGTCACCAACCGGGCCGCCAGGGCGTACTCCACGAGCCGCGCCCGCCGGTCCACGGCCAGCCGGTCGGGGCCGCCGTGGAGGCCCTTGACCCCCTGGCGGGTGAGCTTCTGGCAGACGTTGTCGAGCTTGCGGTTCAGCCGGGTGGCGGTCCAGCCGAGCCGGGCCGCGGCGTCCGCCAGGGACGGCACCGCGCTGCCTCCGCGCCCCTTGCGCTGCAGGGTCGGCTCGGCGAGCGCGAGCACGAGGAGCAACTGGTCCGGGGTGAACGAGGTACGCCCGATCGTCGTGCCGCCCGAGGCGCTGGCGATCTCGGGCGAGGGCAGGTAGGGCGGTTCCTCGAGCTCGATGTCCAGCTCGTAGGTGGTGGGCCCCGCGGTGAACCAGACGATGGTGCGCGCGAAGACGAGCGGCATCCGGGCCTCGGGAGCCAGCCACGCCTGCATCCGGCTGTCCGGGTCGCAGACGGTCGCCGAGGTGCGACTGCCCACATTGCTCAGCCACCACAACCCGGCGCTCGCGGAGAGCACGAGGAAGGTGCGGTGCAGGTAGGGGTTGTCGTCGATGGCCAGGTCGCCCTCACGACCGACCACGAACGGCCGTTCGGGGTCGACCTCGAAGACCTCACCGGCGAAGTCGACGCGCAGCCGCGGCGGCGCCGGAACCCCGCTCGGGCCGTTCACCGGACCGGCTCGGTCAGGCAGGCGTGGACGACCTGGGAAGTGGCGGCGTTCCCGTTGTTCGACTGGATGTCGATGCAGGGCTTCTCGCCGACCCCCAGACCCTTGAGCACGAACCTCGCCGCGGCGGTCTCCGCCTTGGTGGTCGCGTGTTCGTGGTGGTCCGGAGCGTTGCCGTCCACCCGCTGCCACATGTACCAGGCCGGGGCCTGATCGGGACGGTCCCAGGAGACCGTGACCGTGCCGTGCCCGGTCACCTTCAACACCAGACCGGTCACCTCGGGCGGACCGGCGACGACCGCGTTCTGGGTCAGCGCGATCGAGGGTCCGGTGGTGGTCGTGGTCGAGGACGAGGAGCCCGACAGTGAGTGGGCGAGCGTCCCGACGGCGACCACGAGCGCGATCACCACCACGGCGACCACCGCCCAGAGCGCTCCACCGAGGCGTGACGGGGATGCCGGTCCGGCCTCCTCGGTGACCGTGGCGGGTCGCCGCATGGTCGGCTCGACCGGTTCCGGCGCCGACCGGGTCGCGGGACCGCCGGGCCAGCCCGCCCGTGGGGCCAGGGAGTCCGGCGACACGGTGCGCACCCCGGAGAGCCCGGACTCGCGCAGCCGGGTGCGGGCGTCGTCGCCCCCTTCCGCGGGTGGGTGGTCGGGGAAAGCAGACGGGTGGTCGGGGAAAGCAGACGGGTGGCCGGGGAACAGCGAGGCCCGGTCGACGGTCAGGTTGTCCACCGCCCCGCCCGTCCCCTGCCGGGCCGCGGGCGGGCCCTGGACGTCGGCGACGGTGCGCGCGACGTTGACGACGCGGGTCGCTTCCTCGTCCGGATCGGGATCGGCCGAGCGGGAGCCGCCGGAGGCCGAGGCCGCCGCGGTCGCACCGGACGCGGCACCGTCCCAGGTGGCCGGGGACATGAGCACGAGCGGCGTGACGGGCAGCCGCAACTCGCGCTCGACCCCCTGCAGGGCCTGGGCCAGGGCCAGGGCCGAGGGCGGCCGGGCCGCGGGACGCTTGGCCAGGGCCTGCTGCAGGACACGCTCGAAGGAGTCCGGCACGTCCGGACGGCGCAGCGGCTGCGGGGGCTCCCCCTCGATCCGGCGCATCAGGTCGGCCAACTCGTTGGGGCCGCCCGGCAACTCGAACGGCGAGCGACCGGTGAGCAGCGTGTACATCGTGGCGCCGATGGACCACACGTCCGAGCGCGTGTCGCTGGCCGCCCCCGAGGCGAGCACCTCGGGCGGGGACCAGGGCACGGACAGGCCGCCGTCCTCGTCCTGCCCCAGAGATGCCTCGGCCAGGGTGGCCGCGATCCCGAAGTCGGTCAACGCGGGCGTACCCACCTGGCTGACCAGGATGTTCGCCGGCTTGATGTCCCGGTGCAGGATGTGCGCCCGGTGTGCCGTCTCCACCGCGCAGGCGATCTGGATGCCGTAGGAGAGCACGGTCTCCACGCGCATGCGCTCCCGCAGCGAGCGCTCGCGGAGGTTCTCCTCGGGGTAGTACTCCATCACCAGGTAGGGACGCCCGTCCTCGGCGATCGCGGCGTCGTAGATGGTGACGATCGAGGGGTGCGAGGCGAGCGAGGCCATGACGTTGGCCTCGTCGGAGAACCGGCGCCGGGCCTGGTCGTCCACCGCGTGGTCCCGCAGCACCTTGACGGCGACCACGCGTCGGGGCATGTGCCGCTCGTACAGGTGGACGTCGGAGAAGCCGCCCGAACCGAGGTGCCGCAGGAACGTGTACCCGGGCAGGTCGGGCGGCGCCAGGGAGCCGGCCGTGGGCATCAGGGCGCCTCGAACGTGAAGGTCACCTCACGGGAGAGGTGAATGACGGATCCGGGAACGATCAGGGTGGGTTCCTTGGCCCGCAACCGCTCGGGAGAACGGCCCGGGAGCGCCACGAAGGTACCGTTGCTGGAGTCCAGGTCGACCACCCACACCTGCCAGTCCTCGATCCGCACCTCGACGTGCGCGCGGGAGAGGTCCTGCTCGGGATTGGGCACCTCCACCAGTTGCGGCATCTCGCCGTTCACCATCCCGGCGCGTCGCGGCTGGCGACCGATCAGCGCGGGCCGGTCCAGCTCCACGTCGCCCCCCACGGTGGCGCGGAGCCGTCCCAGACTCGGCCGGGCCACGGAGACCGGCTCCTGCGCCGGCACGGCGACGTCGCAGTTGCGGCACCGCGTCGCGGACGGCGGGTTGGGGTGGCCCGCGGGGCACATGGCGGACAGCACCGTGGGCCCGCGGCCGGGGCCAGGGCGGCCACCGGCTGCGGCCAGGCCGGCGAGCGCGGACCGGGAGACCGTCCGTTCGTCGTGATCGCCCAACCGGTCGGCTTCGGGGCCGGGGCCAGGCGCAGGGTCAGGACCGGGCGTCAGACCGGCCACGCCTGCGGCCCACGGCGCCACCGGGGCGCTCGGGGCCGGTGTCGCGGGCGCCGGGGGACGCGACAGGGACCAGGGCGAGGCCGAGATCAGTTCGGTGTCCGGCGAGGAGTGCGCGGCCGAGGGCAGCACCGGAATCGTCCCCGAGTCGGGCCCGGACGAACCGGGACCGGGGGGCGCCGGGACATCTCCCGTCGTGGGCTCGTCCCCGGACGGCGCAGGTGCCTCGCCCGGTGAGGCGGCCTCGTCGGCCGCATCCGGATCGGCCTCCTCCACGCGGATCGCCGCTGCGCCCACCGACCTGCGCTCGCTGGCGCCGTGCAGGAGCTGGTAGCTCAGGCTCAGCTCAGGGTCCCGGGTGGGCCCGCGGTCGGATCCCGCGACCTGCGCGGTCCCGTCGGCCTCCGGATCGACGCTCTCCCCGACCGTGCCGGTGGGGTTCTCCTGCTCGGCCGGGACCGCCGCGTCGTCCAGGGGTAGGAGGGTGTGTTCGAGGGCGGCCGAGCCCGTCGGCAGATCCGCCAGCAGGGCGCTCGGGCCGCTCGCAGCGCTTCTGGTCGGGGGAGAATCCGGTCTCGTCGGGGGTGAATCCGGGTCGTCCGCAGGGGCCGGATCCTCGGCCGCCGCGGTCAGCCCCCGGCTCAGCGCGGCGTAGAGGCCCCGCACGCCCGCCAGTCCCGATGCGGCCGCGGCAGGGACGATCGCCGGAGCGTCCGGCCCCGAGTCCGCGGGACCTTCCGCCCGGCTCCCGCCGAGGAGCTCGGAGGGCGCCGATCCGGCGGCCGCGGTCGTCGTCCTGGGGTCCTCCGTCCGGTCGGACACAGGCAGTTCGCCGGACGCCGGCAGGGAGTGCCGGCCCTCGGCGGGCAATGCCGAACGCGCAGGGACGCACGGGGCGGGGAGCGGTTCGCCCTCACCCGACCAGACCAGGCGGGAGACGGGCACCGCCCCACGGACCAGGGGCAGGGACGCGGCGCGGTGCGCGTCCCCGGCGAGCACGGTGATCGCCCCGGCGTCCTCCACCGTGGATTCCAGCCAGGTGGTGACCGACATCGCCGCCACCGTCACGTCCGGCTCGCCACCGCATCGGGTGACCCGCACCTCGACGTCCCCCCGCACGAGCACCCGCACGGCCGTGGGTTCGCGGGCGATCAGGGCGAACGCGGGCAGGGACAGCCAGCCCCCCTCGGCGCTCAAGGCGGACAACACGTCCGCCACCCCGCCGGCACCGGAGACCGCCGCCCAGACGGCGTCCACGGTCGACTCCGCGTCACGGGCATCCCAGACCACGAGGAGGGACCGGCCCAGGGCCGCGGTGAAGTCGCCGGGGACGTACCGGGCGACCGGATCGGTCAACGCGTTCACGCTCCCCCCACGGGACGGACCACCGGCCGGGAGTTCGACTCACCGGGGCGTCTCCGCCTGCCAGACTCCTGCCCGCCGCGTCGCGACGGACGTGCCCACCGGGCCTCCTCCGCGCGGTGAGCAGTTCGCAAGATTAGACGTTCCCTGCGAGGTCCGTCGGAAGGACGGGGTTCTCCGCCGTGAGCGAGGCCCGCGGGGCGGTCGACTCGTCCGGACCCGCGTCGCCGGACACCTCCACGACGTCCACGACGAGCACGGTGACATTGTCGCGCCCCCCGGCCCGCAGGGCGGCCTCCACCAGCTGGTCGGCGGTCTCGCCCGGGTCCTCGATCTCCCGGCTGAGACGCCCGAGCTCCTGCAGGGGCACCTCGCCGCTGAGACCGTCCGTGCACAGGACGAAGCGATCGCCCGCAGCCGGTGCGATGAACCACACGTCGGGCCGCGGCGGCGGGTTGCTGCCCAGGGCCTGGGTCACGATGTGCCGATCGGGATGCACGGCTGCCTGCTCGGGGGCGATCAAGCCGGCGTCCACCAGCTCCTGCACCGCCGAGTGGTCGACACTGACCTGGGCGACGTCCTCGCCCCGGATCCGGTAGAGGCGCGAGTCCCCCACGTTGAAGGCGAGCAGTTCCTCCGCGGGACCGTTCTGCACCACGACGAGCCCGGTGACGGTGGTCCCCATGCCACGGGCCGTGGGACTCGACGCGGCGTGCTCGAGGATCCGGTCGTTGGCCTCGCCGAGCGCGCCGAGCACGTCCTCCGCCGGAGCGCTCCCCGGACCGGCGAGGGCGCGGAAACAGTCGACGGTCAGCGCGCTGGCGACCTCACCCGCCGCGTGACCTCCCATACCGTCCGCAACCACGAACACGGGTGCGGTGGCGACGAAAGCGTCCTCGTTGATCGCCCGCACCCGCCCCCGGTCCGTGCGTGCACCCCAGCGCAGCTGCAGGGTCACCTCGTCGTGTCACCGCCTCTCGCCCTGGAATCGCACGACCCGACGTTCCCGGGCACGCGCGATGCGATCCGCGTTCGGTCGCACCAGCGATCCTGCCAGAGCGCAGGCGGCCGCGGACACCGTGTCGCCGTGCCGGAAGGGCATGTTCGACTGCCTGACCGGGTCGACTGCCTGACCGGGTCGACCACCTGACCGGATCGAAATGTCGTTGGTGACGGTCGCGGGAGAAGTGCCAGGCTGACCTCGTGTCCGACCATCTCGATCTGCTCGCCACGCTCGAGGCATGGCAGAACCCGCCCCCGCCGCACGCCGAGGGCACCCATCCGCTGTGGACCGAGCCGCACCTCGCCGCCAGCATGCTCCAGGCCCACCTGGATCCGGGGACGGACGCGGCCAGTCGCCGGCCGGAGACCATCGACGCCACGGTGGCGTGGTTGACGACGGTCCTGCCGCCCGGTGGTCGGGTGCTCGATCTGGGCTGCGGCCCGGGGTTGTACACGTCCCGTCTGGCCCGGGCCGGGTTCGACGTCACGGGGGTCGACTGGTCCGCGGGAAGCCTGGCCCATGCGCGGGAACACAGCCCCGAGGTGCGGTACCTGCGGGGGGACTACCGGGAACTGGCGCTCGCGGAACACTTTGACGCGGTTCTCCTGATCTACCTCGATCTCGGGGTGCTCTCCCCCGCCGACCTGCGCCGGGTGCTCGAGCGCGTCCGGGGGTGGCTCGGATCCTCCGGGGTGTTCGTGTGCGACGTGGCGACGGCGGCCCACCGGGCGGGGTCCGAGGGACGACAGGAGTGGGGGGTGCAGACCGGCGGTTTCTGGTCGGCCGAGCGCCACCTGTGGCTCACCCGCACCCTTCGCTACGACGCCGAAGGGGAAGCCGGTCCCACCTATCTCGACGAGCACATCGTGGTCACCGCCGACGAGACCCGGGTCTACCGCGTGTGGGAGCGAAGCTTCACCCCGGAGAGCCTGCGGGCGGAGTTCGCCGCTGCGGGACTGCGGGTGCAGGCCGTTCACGGCGACCTGACCGGGAGCGAGTACCGCGAAGGCAGCTCCACGATGATCGGTGCGATCGCCACGCGGGCCTGACCACGCGGAGCCGCTGCGGGGCGACAGCGGGCGGCAGCGGATCGGGAGGGAACACGGCGACGGCCGGGCAGGCGGCTGAGCCGGACGGGAACGGGCCGAGTCCTTGGCGGACCCGGCCCGACATGGGTATCCGCTCCGCCGTGGCGAGCGGCAGAAGCGGTCAGCGGCAGTGTGCCGACCTGCAGGACGTCCCGTGCGCAGGCGGGACGGTGCGATTCACTGGCGAGACAGTGCGATCGCGGCGGCTACCACGATCATCAGCAGGCACAGCCGCAGAGTCGCGCCCCAACTACCGAGCGCGGCCGCGACGATCCGCTCGGTCCCCCTCGACACCTTCACCACCTCCTCCCCGGAATCAGGCGGAAGGCGATTTCTCGGAATGCCACCTGGCAGGAACCACCGGTTCCCCTTCCGCTGGTATTCCCATGTTCGCCGATCATCGACGAAATATCCAGCGTTCCGGGGAAGAAGAACGCCCGGAGAGCCACCTGCGCGACTCGCCGGGCGTTCACCGAGTACTGAGCCCCCGGTAGCCGCCAGGAACTCTGCTGCCCGTCACCATGACGAGCGGATACCCACGACCATTATGCACGCCCTCTGTCGATGAGCCAAGTGTCGGGTCGACGTGCTCCCGGAAGGCCCCCCGCAGAGCGGGAACACGCCACCAGGAATGCCCGGGCTGCCTGCACGCCGTTCGACAGGGCGAGTTCCGACCATCACCACCAGGCACGATGCCGGAACGCCACCCCGGATTCCACCCCACCTGCGGGACGACGGCCCCACCCGCCGGGAGGTGACGACGCCGGCGAACCGGCCGAGACACGGGACCGGAGAACCCCGCGGAGCACGCTACCCGAAATCCCCGGACCACAGACGGGTCGGAGGCTTGGGAGAATCTGGAACCGGTGCGGCGAAAGGGCGGCTCCACGCAATTCCTGACGTCGGACCGAGTAATCCCCGGAGACCGGTGGACTCGGCGGGAACGGTGCCCCCAGAGAATCATCGCCGCCCGGGCAAGAAATCCCGCGAGCCGGCGGAACCGAGCGACCAGGGCAACGACCGGACAACCATGTCACCGATGGAGCACGCCGGCTGCCATCGGGTACACGGGGCCGGCCACCCTGTGCCGGCGTGCGGCCCGTGCGGGGTGGCCTGACCCGTACAGGCCCCGGTATCCGCACCATCACCCGGTATGCTCACCGGCCCCTCGGAACGGAGACCGCAGGCCCTTCGGAACCGAGACCGCCGGCCCTTCCGAACGAGACCGCGAACGGCCGGGTATCACCCGTGACCTACGGCCCGCGGATGTCCCTATTCGGATCATTGAGAGGGTTTCGTCACCCACTTCCGACACCTCGCCATGGGACATATCGCACCCTCCGAACGTATGATCTCCACAAGGACGACCTCCACCTCGCGATCCACCAGCAGTACGGGTGCCCCCTCGCACCGAGCCAACTAGCCCCGGACCGGGCTCCCCCACCCGGTCCCCACGGGGAGGGAACACGGATGGCCACACAGCAACGCACAGACCCCGCGGTTCATCGTCGGCGGCTGCGCAGCGAGCTCCGGAAACTCCGCGAGGCGGCCGGCCTGACCCAGCGGGACGTCGCCCGCGCAATGGAGTGGTCCCTGTCGAAACTCATCCGCATCGAGACGGGTGCGGTGAGCATCACCACGAACGACTTGAAGGCCCTGCTCCAGCACTATGCGGTGACCGATCCCGGGCAGGTCACCCAACTGCTCGACATCGCGCGGTTCTCCCGGGAGAAGTCGTGGTGGAACATCTACCGTGACGTCGCCGAACCGGCGTACATCAACTTCCTCGGGTACGAACACTCGGCCTCGATCATCCGCAACTTCGAGCCGCTCCTGGTGCCCGGACTCCTGCAGACCGAGGAGTACGCCCGGGAGCTGCTCCAGTACATCCGTGGTCCGAAGGACCCCAAACGGATCGACGCCCTGGTCGCCCTGCGGATGGAGCGCCAGGAACTGATGAGCCGGGCCGATCCCCCACAACTGCACATCATCATCGACGAGGCCGTGATTCGCCGGGTGGTCGGCGGCCCCCACCTGATGCGACGTCAGCTGCTACGCATGCGCGAGGCTACCGAGCAACCAAACATGACCCTGCGCGTCGTGCCCTTCACCTTCGGCATGTACCGGAGCCTGCGGGTGCCCTACGTCCTCTTCGAGTTCGCGGACGCGGAGAACGAGACCGTCCTCTTCCTCGAGTACCCGCAGGAGGACATGATCGTCGTGGAGACCTCGCAGGACGAGAACCCCCCGGACGGCACCCCCACGCCGTCCACCTATCTGGAGATCTTCTGGGAACTGGAGCAGGCCGGAGGGAACCCCGAAGCGATCTCGCTCATCGACTCCGCACTCCGCGCGCTCTCCGAGTAGTCCTGGTCGCACCCGCCAGGCCAGGGATCACGGGTGCACGCCAGGGCAGAGGTGGAGGGTCCCGGATTCCGGTGGCCCTCCACCTTCGATCCGTCGACCCTTTCCCCCGACAGCAAGTGCCCGTTCACAGCCCTCCGGGCCCGAGATCGAACTCCCCGGAACGCACCCCGGTGAGGAAGGCCCGCCACTCGTCCCCGGTGAACGTCAGGACCGAACCGGACCGGTTCTTGGAGTCCCGCACGAGAACCGTCTCGCCCGACCTGGCGACCTCCACGCAATTGCTCGTGGCACTCTCCGTGCTCTTGCGCCACTTCGGCATGTCCTGATCGTCCATCGAATTCCCGCACTCCCGTACTCGGGCCGCGAAGCATCCGCGGCGGTCCGGGGCCACAGCCGGGACCCACGATCCTGGTCGGGAACGCCGGACGTCGGCCCCATTTGCCTGGATTCGGTTGATGGATGTCCCGGAGGCCCTCCGAACGGAGCGACTTCACGCCAGCGACAGGGACTCACAGCGAGTCGGTCACGGAAAGTCGCCGAGCATCCACACCAACTCATCGGACGCTATCACTGGTTGCTGAGTCGTTCTCGGAGTTCGTCCACTCCGCCCCGAGGATGTTCGCCCGCTCTGCCCCGATCGATCTCCCGGCACATCCCCAGCCACTGGACATACCCCCCAGGGGTACAAGGGACCGCCGAACACCATCGCCAGACCCCGCCCCCGGTCCTTCACGCGGTCGACACGGCTCAGGCACAGCCCGGCACCCCCGCAGCTCGGCGAGATGTCCCCACCAGCACGCCGCGCACCACTCCTCCACAGGGCGGCCACGACCCTGGGCAGGTCCGGACGATCCGCATAGGGTGATCGAGTGACCAGCGCAGCTCCTTCCCCAATCCGGTTCGGATTCCTCGGCGCCGGCGGTATCGCCCGCGAGGCACTCGCCCCCGCGGTGCACCGCGCACGGGGAGCGACGCTGCAGGCCGTCGCTGCGCGCGACGTGACTCGGGCGCGATCCCTGGAGCCGGCCGGCAACGCCTGTCAGGACTACGCGGCCGTGCTCGCCGATCCCGAGGTCGACGTCGTCTACATCAGCCTGAGCAACGAGTCCCACCGCCCGTGGACCCTGGCCGCGCTGGCCGCCGGCAAGCACGTGCTGTGTGAGAAGCCCCTCGGCCTCGACGCGGACGAGGTCGCCGAGATGACTGCGGCCGCCCAGGCTGCGGACCGGCTCTTGGTCGAGGCGTTCTGGTACCGCTGGCACCCGCGCACCCGCCGGTTCGCCGAACTCGTGGCGCAAGGCGCACTGGGCGGGATCCTGCAGATCGAGTCCACCTTCTCCTTCCTCGGTGACTTCGAGGGAGCCGACGCCCACAACTTCCGCCTCGAGCCCGAGCGAGGTGGCGGGGCGCAGTACGACGTCGGCTGTTACGCCCTCTCCGGCATCGAGCTCACCTTCGCGAACGAACCCCTGACCGGGCCCGCACGTGCCGTGCCCGTCGTCGACCGGGTGGAGTCCAGGATCGGCTCCACGGGGGTGGATCTCGCCTCGACCGCTTGGCTGCACCTGGATCGGGACGGTGACCTGCCGACGGCGACCGCCGTGGCCCGTTTCGGGATGGGGGTGCCGGACACCCAGGAGTTCCGTCTCTCCGGCACCGAGGCGAATCTCTCCTTCGGGAGCGGGGACGCGTTCACCAGCTGGAACACACCGTCCTGGCTCGAGATCCGGTCACGTTCCGGGCAGGCACACCGTGAGGAGTTCGCCCCGGTGGATCCCTACCAGGTGATGGTGGAAGCGGTGGCGGCCCGCGTCCGGGGCGAGGACGGTTTCGTGGTGGACCTCGACCACTCGGCCGCGGTGGCACGCCTGTCCGACGCGGTCCGCGCCGCCCGCTCGGTCGTCACGAATTGATAACGGCGAAGCGCGGGTACGCCTTCCCCACGGAAACCACCAGTGTCCTTATCGCCACATAGAGAGATGGTTCGGGGAGTCGATTGACAACCGCTGTGACGCGCCCAACGATTGCGCGACACACATCCGGATCAGGGGCACGGCAGCGTCCCTGAACCGGGGTTTCTCACCCTCCGAGGAGCTCCCCAGTGACAGCACGCCCGCGCGCCCGCACCGGCCTTGCACTCATCGCAGCCAGTACGGGCATTGCCCTCGCGACCGCCGGCCTCGGCGTCGCGTCGTCCTTCGCGGACGACACCCCCGAGCAGATCGTCAACGGATCTTTCGCCGACGGCACCGCCCCTTGGTGGACGACCGGCAACATCAGCGCATCCGCCGCCACGGGTCAGCTCTGTGCCCTGATCCCGGGTGGCACCACCAACCCCTGGGACGTGATCATCGGGCAGAACGACGTCCCGGTGATCGCCGGCAACTCGTACACGTTCTCCTTCAACGCGTCCTCGGACGTCGCGGGTCAGGCCGTCCGCGCCATCGTCCAGAACCCGGACACGTATGCGACCGAGGTGGACAAGACCGTCTCCCCGGGCACCGGCCTGACGACCTTCTCCTACAGCTTCACCGCCCAGCAGGACCTGTCGACCAGCACGAAGGCGCAGGTCGCATTCCAGGTCGGTGGCGGTACCAGCCCCTGGACGCTGTGCCTCGACGACATCTCGCTCAAGGGCGGCGAGGCGCCGAAGCCGTACGCGCCCAACACCGGCCCGCGGGTGCGCGTGAACCAGGTGGGGTACCTGCCGCTGGGCGTCAAGCGCGCCACCCTGGTCACCGACTCGACCACCGCCATGCCCTGGCAGCTTCTCAACGCCTCGGGCACCGTGGTCGCCAAGGGCACGACGATCCCCAAGGGCACGGATGCCTCGGCCGGACAGAACGTCCAGCTGATCGACTTCAGCGCCTACCGCGGCTCGGGTGGCGGATTCGCCCTGCAGGCCGACGGTGAGACCAGCTACGCCTTCTCGATCAAGAAGGATCTCTACAGCCAGCTGCGTGTCGACTCGAAGACGTTCTTCTACACCCAGCGCAGCGGCATCGCGATCCTCGACTCGATCGCCCCCGGGTATGCCCGCGCCGCCGGTCACATCGGTGTCTCGCCGAACCAGGGCGACACCACCGTCGGTTGCGCCGCCGCCTCGGCCGCAGTGGACAACTGGTCCTGCGACGCAGCGTTCCGCACGGACGTCACCGGCGGCTGGTACGACGCCGGCGACCAGGGCAAGTACGTCGTGAACGGCGGCATCGCGGTCTCGCAGCTGCTCGGGGAGTACGAGCGCAATCAGCTCGCCCGCACCGGTCAGCGCAAGGCGCTCGCCGACGGCACCCTGCGCGTGCCCGAGACCGGCAACAAGGTGCCGGACATCCTCGACGAGGCCCGCTGGGAGCTGTCCTTCCTGCTCAAGATGCAGGTGCCGGCCAACACGACGGTCACCGGTCTGACCGACTACGCCGGGATGGCCTTCCAGAAGGTGCACGACGCCCAGTGGACCGGCCTGCCGCAGGACCCGGCCAGCGACCCCCAGCTGCGGGAACTGCACCGTCCCTCGACGGCCGCGACCCTGAACCTGGCCGCCGCCGCCGCTCAGGGCGCCCGGCTGTTCCGCCCCTACGACAAGGCCTTCGCCAGGACGCTGCTCACGGCCGCGACCACCGCCTACGCGGCGGCCAAGGCCCACCCGGCCGTCTACGCCCCCGGCGCCGACGGGACCGGTGGTGGCGCCTACGACGACACCAACGTGACCGACGAGTTCTACTGGGCCGCCGCCGAGCTCTACCTCACCACCGGCGCGAAGACCTACCAGAGTGACGTCCTCGCCTCCCCGCTGAACACCTCCGCCGACATCTTCAGCACGGACGGCTTCAGCTGGCAGTCGGTCGCCCCGCTGGGTCGGATGGACCTGGCCACGGTGCCGAACCACCTGCCGGGCCGGGACAAGGTCCGCGCGAGCGTGCTCAAGGCGGCGGACACTCTGCTGGCCGCCGAGGCCACCCAGGGGTACGGCCAGCCCTACGTGCCGGCCAGCGGCCACTGGGCATGGGGTTCGAACAGCCAGATCCTGAACAACCTGGTGGTGCTGGGCACCGCCTACGACATCAGCGGCCGGACGGCGTACAAGAACGGCGTGCTCGACGGCTTCGACTACATCCTCGGCCGCAACGCGCTCAACATCTCGTACGTCACCGGTTTCGGTACGTACTACTCGCAGAACCAGCACACCCGGATCTACGCGAACGAGCTCCGGCCCACGCTGCCGCACCCGCCGGCCGGTTCGCTCGCCGGTGGCCCCGACTCCGACCTGCAGGACCCCACCGCGGCGTCCCTGCTCAAGGGGTGCGCGGCCCAGTTCTGCTACGTGGACGACATCCAGTCGTACTCGACCAACGAGGTCGCGATCAACTGGAACTCCGCGCTGTCCTGGGTGTCCTCGTTCGTGGCCGATCAGCGCCTGGGCTTAACACCCGGGCCCGCGCGGGGCCCTCGGCCCGGGCGCGGGCCGCCCTCGCGGAAAGTCCGCCCCCGCTGTCCCGTTCCGTCGTCCCGCCGGGCCCCACAGCCCCACCGGTGACATCACGGTGCCCCGAACGCTGTTCCAGATGCCCGGACGCTGTTCGGGGCGAGCGTCGGCGGCCCCCGCACCACACCGTGCGCGTCGTCCCGACTTCCCGGGACGGCGCGCACGCGCGTCGGGCCCCAGCGGCACGCGGCGACGTTCTGCCCCGTTCGGCACGTTCCCGCGTAGGCTTGCCGGGCTGCGCAT
Organism: uncultured Kineosporiaceae bacterium; assembly: GCA_964583765.1. Lineage (GTDB taxonomy): Bacteria > Actinomycetota > Actinomycetes > Actinomycetales > Kineosporiaceae > CAZOWW01. The sequence continues at coordinate 24,687 of CAZOWW010000041.1, read as the reverse complement.
CGTTCACCGCCGACCGACCGCGCCCGGGACGTCACGTCGTCCTGCATGATCCGAGGAGCCCACCCTGAGAACTCCGGCGACCATGGACCAAGGACCCCGAAGCACGGTGCAGTGCTGGCCCGTACCGCTCCGCAACCCGATCCGCCACTACGACTGGGGATCGCGCGTGGAACTCGCGCGGTTCCAGCGACGGCCGGCCAGTGGCCTGCCCGAGGCGGAACTGTGGCTCGGCGCTCACCCCTCGGGACCGTCCACCCTCGTGCCGCTGCCCGAGGACCGCCACGAACTGCCCCGGGACCGCCCGTCCCCCGAGGGCCACGGTGCGCTGCCCGGCGCCCGCTCCACCGGAGACACCGCGGACGGCCTGTCTCTGGCCGACGCGATCAACGCCGACCCGCTCGGCGTGCTCGGCGCCGACGTGGTCGCCCGTTTCGGCACGCGGTTGCCGTTCCTGCTCAAGGTGCTCGCCATCGCCCGACCGCTGTCCGTGCAGGTGCACCCCTCGGCGGCACGCGCCGCCGAGGCGTTCGCCGATCCCTCACTCGCGCTCGGAGGCCACCGCTACGTCGATCCCTGGCCCAAGCCCGAACTGCTGTACGCGCTGCGACCCAGCGAGGCGCTGTGCGGGTTCCGGCCGCCCGAACGCACCCGGGTTCTCCTCTCCCTGTTCGAGGGCCCCCGGGTGCACCGGCTGGTCGAGGCGCTGACGGGAGGGGACTCCCCCCACGCCGGGGAGAGCCTGCTCCGCGCACTGGTGACCTGGCCGGTGGACGACCGCGAGTCCCTGGTCCGGGAACTCGCCGGTTCGGCCCGCCAGGTCATGCTCTGGCCCGGGAAGGAGTCCCGGTCCGTGTCCCCCACCGAGCTGCGGACCCTGCTGTGGGTGCGCCGGCTCGCCCGCGCCTACCCGCAGGACCCGCTCGTCGCTGCCCCTCTGGTCTTCGACCTGCTGAACCTGGCGCCCGGGGACAGCCTCTTCGTGCCCGCCGGCGTGCCCCACGCCTATCTGGACGGTTTCGGCATCGAGATCATGGGCAGCTCCGACAATGTGCTGCGCGCGGGGCTCACGCCCAAGCCGATCGCCGTCGACGAGCTGCTCCTCACCCTCGACAGCGCCTCCCGGCCGAGTCCGAGCATCCCGCCGACCCTGCTCGGGCCGCACGAAGTGGCCTGGCGGCCGCCGGTGGAGGAGTTCCAGCTCACCCGACTGCGGATCCCCGAGGGAACCCACGCCCACCTCGACGCCGACGTGACCGGCCCGCAGATCCTGCTCTGCACCCTCGGCCCCGTCACGGTGCAGGTGGACGGCGGAGGCACGGTGATCCTCGGCGCCGGCGCCTCGGCGTTCCTGGGCGCGGACGCGGGACCCTGCACGCTCTCCGGAGCCGGGGAGGTCTTCCGCGCCGCGGTCGGCCCCCACCGGTCACGGCTGCCGGCCCTCCGCTGATCACGGCGACAGTCCGGCCGGGACACGACGTCCGGGACCACGGCGATCAGGGAACATCCAGGTGACTCCTGGACCCTGGGCGCCATGGATCTCACCTTCGAGGACGTCCTGGCCGCCCGGGAGCTGATCGCGCCCCAGCTCCCCGTGTCACCGCTGTGGCACTACCCCGCCCTCGATGCCCTCGTCGGGGCAACCCTGTACGTCAAGCACGAGAACACCCAGCCCGTCGGCGCCTTCAAGGTACGAGGTGGCCTCACCCTGTTGGCGGGCATGACCGCCGAGCAGCGAGGGCGGGGACTGGTCACCTACTCCACCGGCAACCACGCCCAGTCCGTGGCCTACGCCTGCGCACAGGTGGGTGCCGGATGCACCGTGGTCATGCCGGAGAGTGCGAGCGCCGAGAAGGTGCGGGCGGTCCGAGCGCTCGGCGCCGAGGTGGTCCTGCACGGCCCGGACATGGAATCGGCCCAACAACGAGCGGAGGAGTGGGCCGCAGCCCGGGATGCCTGCCTCGTGAGCCCCGGTGACACGCCCGAACTGCTCGCCGGGGTCGGCACCCTCTACCTGGAGCTCTTCACCGCACAACCGGACCTGGACGTCGTGCTGGTACCCGTCGGCAGCGGCACCGGGGCGGCCGCCGCCACCGTCGTGGCCGCCGTGATGGCGCCTCGGTGCCGCGTGATCGCCGTGCAGTCCTCGGCCTCCCCCGCCGCACACGACTCCTGGCGGGCGGGCACCTGCGTGCGGCGGCCGAACCGGACGGTCGTCGACGGCCTGGCCACGGGTCGCGGCTACGAGGTTCCGCAACGGATCCTGCGCACCGGGCTGGCCGACTTCCGGCTGGTCGACGACGCACAGATCGGCGTGGCCCAGCGGTTGATGGCCACACACGCACACACTCTCGCCGAGGGAGCCGGCGCAACGGGGCTGGCGGCTGTGTTGACCGATCCCGAGACCTTCGCGGGTGCCCAGGTGGCCGTGGTGTGCACAGGTGGCAACGCGTCCGCGCGGGAGTTCGCCGCCCTGGGCAGCACCGACTGAGTTCACCGCTCGACCCCGGCAGCGCCCGCTCGACCCCGACTGAGCCCGATCACCCGCGGCTGAGCCCAGCATCCTCGGCAATTCCGGCCGAACCGGAGGGCCACCGCTCCACCCCGCCCGGGCAGTGTGAAATCCGTCACCACCTCGACAGAGTTGACAGGGGCCCTGCACGGACACGAAACTCTCGCACAATCGGAGGAGTAAGCGTTTTCCTCTTGGGCCGATTCAGCCCCGTGCCCAGGGAACCCGCCTCGATCGGCGTGCTCCGCTGCCCACGATCACCCGGCACTCGCCCATCGAGCGCCCAGGCACGCCTGCGCCCGGATCCCTCCTGTGCGTCGGCGGAAGGACCTCCCGTGTCTGACTCCCGTTCCCCTGTCCGTCATCCCCTCCGATCGCGTCTCGTGGCGCTGTGCGGCCTGTCGACCGCCGCGCTCGCCGGCGCCGCCCTGTTCGCCCCCACCCCGGCGTCCGCGGCCACCGGCTGCCAGGTGACCTACACGGTGGCCTCGCAGTGGTCCGGCGGATTCACCGCGAACGTCGGCGTGACCAACCTCGGCGATGCCCTCACCAGTTGGACCCTCACCTGGTCCTTCACGGGCGGCCAGGCCGTGACGTCCGCCTGGAACGCCACCGTGCAGCAGAGCGGCAGCGCGGTCACCGCGACGAACGCCTCCTGGAACGGGGCGCTGGCCACCAACGCCTCCACCTCCTTCGGCTTCCAGGGCACGAGCTCGGGCACCACCAACCCGGCGCCCGGTTCGTTCAGCCTCAACGGCACCACCTGCACCGGCTCCACCACGACGACGACCAAGACCACGAGCACGACGACCAAGACCACGAGCAGCACCAGCACGACCAAGACCACCAGCACGACGACCGGCACCACGACCACGAGCAGCACGACGACGACCAAGACCAGCACCACGACCACGAGCAGCACCCCGGTGACCGGCGCGGTCTACGCCTCGCCGACGGGCAGCGCGAGCGCCGCGGGCACGTTGTCGGCCCCGACCACCCTGGCCACGGCGATCACCAAGATCGGCGCGGGAGGCACCGTCTACCTGCTCGGGGGCACGTACAACCTCTCGTCGACGGTGACCATCGACGCCAGCAACAGCGGCACGTCCAGCGCCCGCAAGACCCTGGCCGCCTACTCGGGCGCGACCCCGGTGCTGGACTTCTCGGCCCAGTCCGAGTCCTCGTCGAACCGCGGGCTCCAGCTCAACGGCTCGTACTGGCACGTCGTCGGCCTGGTCGTGCAGCACGCGGGCGACAACGGGATCTTCGTCGGCGGCAGCAACAACATCCTCGAGCGCGTCGTCACGGCGTTCAACCGGGACAGCGGCCTGCAGATCTCGCGCATCGCCTCGGACACCCCGCAGAGCCAGTGGCCCGCGAACAACCTCGTCATCAGCTCCGAGTCGCACGACAACATGGACTCCGCGGGTGAGAACGCGGACGGCTTCGCGGCCAAGCTCACCGTGGGGACGGGCAACGTCTTCCAGTACGACGTGTCCCACAACAACATCGACGACGGTTGGGACCTCTACACGAAGACCGACACCGGCGCGATCGGCCCGGTGCTGATCGAGGACTCGCTGTCCTACGGCAACGGCACCCTCACGAACGGCACCGTGAACGCCAACGGCGACCGCAACGGCTTCAAGCTCGGCGGCGACAAGATCGCGGTGGCCCACACCGTCCTGCGCAGCATCGCCTACAAGAACGGCCACGACGGGTTCACCTACAACAGCAACCCCGGCGCGATCACCGTCACGAGCAACCTGAGCATCGACAACACCGAGCGCAACTTCCACTTCGAGGCCAGCGGCCCGGTGTTCTCCGGCAACACGTCGTGCCGCTTCGCGAGCGGTGGGACCAACGACAAGGTCGTCGACAGCAGCAGCTCCAACCAGTGGTGGCTGGGCTCGAACGGCTCCCGGTGCTCCGCCTACTCGGGCGCCCTGTCCTGGTCCTTCGCCTCGAACGGACACCTCTCCGTGACCATCGGTGGCACTGCGGTGTCCCTGTAAGTCCCGTCCGACACCGGTTCCCCGGCGGTACCCCGACCGCCGGGGAGCGTGCGGCACCCGAGCCCCGGAGTCCTGCCCGGACCCCGGGGCTCCGGCGTTCGCCGACCACCAGGTTCCGCGTTCTCGCCGTACCTCACGACACGACCGCGCGCCTCACGACGGGACCGCGCACCTCACGACAGGACCACCTGCCCTGGATCAGCTCTCCGCGGTGTCCGGCCGGACCGGCCAGGTGACGGCACCGGTGCCCTCCCGCACCGAGCCGATCCCGGTCCGCTCCCGGTCCAGATGCGACTCCGCACGGGGCGCAGCCGGCTACGGGTGAATCCGGGTGCCCGAGGCCGGGAGCACCACGGCGAGAGCACGCTCCAGGTTGGTACGAATCGTGCTCAGCACCGGGACGGCCGTCGGGGAGGGCTCGAAGAGGAGGTAGCCGACCGCCCGGCGTCCCACGACCAGTTCGGCCCGGCACAACGTCCCGGTGGACATCTCGGCGGCCAGATAGCCCGGCAACAGGCAGTTCGTGAAGCGCTGCGGGAGGGGAGTGTGGCCGGTGCCGGCGTGGTGGTCGCAGACGAGCCGGGCAGGGCGGTGCCGACAGGCATCCGATCCCGCTCGTGCCGCGGGCTCGTCGCCCGCGGTGGGTCCGTTCCGTGTCGCGGGCTCGTCCGACGCGAGAGACCCGTCCGGCTCCTCCTCGATCGATTCGCTCTGCTCGTAGAGCGCCAGGAAGAACCGGTCGATGCCCAGCGCGCCCACCTCCGCCTCCACCGGGGTCCGCAGCTCCTCCACCGCGCGAACGCCGATCAATGCGCCGCACAACCGGATCAGCGACTCCTGGGTGGCCAACTGCTGGTGGACGAGCTCTGCCGCCCCGCGGAGGATCGGCTGGTCCGGAAGTCCTCCGGGGTGGTCCGGGAAGGTGGACCCACGCACGACGAGCACGCACGGGGTCAGGTGGTGCGTCCCGGGCGGAGCACCGTCGAGCAGGTCGAGCAGGGCTTCGCCCGCCTGCGCCCCCTGCTCCTCCAGCCGCTGGTCCACGCTCGTGATACCGGGCCCGATCGACGTGGACAGGGGGTAGTTGTCGAAACCGGAGACGGCGATGTCGTCGCCCACCACGCGGCCGAACCGCCCCACGAGATCCACGGCCATCGCCGCGACGCGGTCGTCCATGGTCACCACGGCATCGATGTCCGGGTGTTCATTCAGCAGCCCGGTGAGCGCGACCGACGCGCGGGCCAGGCTGGTGCCGGTGGCCAGGATCAGCTCCTCGTCCAGGGGCAGGCCCCGGCGCTGGAGTTCGGCGCGGAAGGCCAGTTCGCGGTCGACGTGGTCCGTCTGGTTCGACGTCCCGTAGAGCAGGGCCGGACGCCGGGCGCCGAAGTCGTCGAGCAGATGAGCCGTGAGCAGGGTCATGCCCTGGACGTTGTCGGCCCGCACACAGGTCTCGCCCCGGATGTCCTGGCCCAGGCGCACCACGGGGATCCCCCGCTCCCGGGCGAGCCTGCCCAGCGCCTGGTCCTGCGCGCCGGAGAGCGACGGCGTCAGGATGATCCCCAGGGGTCGACGGTGGGTGATCAGGCAGGTGAGCGAGGAGGCGGGCTCGTCCGTCACGCGGTCGTCGGTGTGCACGATCACCGGGAGGCCCCGCTGCGCGAGCGACGCCCGGATCCCCCGCAGGAGCAGCAGCTGGTACCAGTCGAGGCCGGTCATCACGGCCAAGACGAACCCTGCGTCGTCCCTGTCCATGCGGATCTCCCCCGCGCCGTCCCGGACCACCACGTCCTTTCTTTCGGCCCCGCCGATGCCCACCTTGACCGCGACCGGCCGGCACCAGTCCGGCGCCCCGTCCCCGCCGGCTCGACACGGTCACCAGCAGGCCCGGTCACCAGCAGGCCCGGTCACCAGCAGGCCCGGTCACCGGCGCGCCAGGAACCGCTCCTCGAACTCCGCGGACGGCAGCGGCCGGGAGAACAGGTAGCCCTGGGCCACCCGGCAGCCGTACGAGGTCAGCACATCGGCCTGGCTCTGCGTCTCCACGCCCTCGGCGACGATCGAGAGCGTCAGCGCCCGTGCGAGGGTGATGATCGTGTTCACGATCTCCCGGTCGATGCTGTCCTGGTCGATGTTCATCACGAAGGACCGGTCGATCTTCAGCACGTCGATCGGCAGGCGCCGGAGATAGGCGAAACTCGAGTACCCGGTACCGAAGTCGTCCACCGCAACGCTGAGGCCGGTCTTGCGCAGCCGGGCCAGGATCTCCGCACCGGCACCGAGATTCTCCATGATGATGCTCTCGGTGATCTCGATCTCCAGGTCGGACGGCGAGATCCCGTTCTTGGCGCAGGTCTCCTGGATCTCCCCGACGAGGTCGCCCCGGACCACCTGCAACGCCGAGATGTTGACGCCGATCTGCACCCGGCGCCCGTAGGCGTCCCGCCATTCCCGGGACTGCCGACAGGCCTCCTCGAGTACCCAGCTGCCCAGGTCGCAGATGATGCCGGTCTCCTCCGCGGTCGGGATGAACTCGGCCGGCAGGATCAGTCCGCGCTGCGGGTGGCGCCAGCGCGCGAGGGCCTCGACCCCGCACAGCTCCCCACCGATGATCGAGACCTTCGGCTGGTAGAACAGCTCGAACTCGCCCCGATCCACCGCCGAGCGCAGCGCCACCTCCAGATCCAGGCGCCGCTCGGCCTGGGCGGTCATCTCGGGCCGGAAGAAGCGGACCGTTCCCCGGCCGGCAGCCTTGGCCGAGCACATCGCCGCGTCCGCGTGCTTGGTCAGCTCCACCGAGGTCACGCCGTCCTCGGGGAAGCAGGCGATGCCGATCGACGCCGACACCGGCAGCTCGAGCCCCCGCACGGTCACGACGCGGCTCAGGCGGCCCAGGATCCGCTGGGCGACCCCCGCGTAGTCCTCGGTACCCGGCAGATCGGCCAGCAGCACCACGAACTCGTCCCCGCCCACCCGGGCCACGAGGTCCGTGTCCCGCAGGGACTCGCGCAGCCGGACGGCCACCTCCTTGAGCACCTCGTTGCCGACATCGTGCCCATGGGAGTCATTGATGATCTTGAAGCGGTCGAGGTCCAGGAACATCACGCCGAACTGCCTGCGGCGACGCCGGGCCAGGATGGTCTCGTGGTCCAGCCGGTCCATGAGCAACGCGCGATTGGGCAGCCCCGTCACCTGGTCATGGGACGATATGTGCTGGATGTACTCGTCCTTGCGCCGCAGTTCGGTCACATCGCTGAACATGCCCACGAAGCGCCGGTCGGACTCCGACGCATCGACCACCCGCGCCACGCTGATCCGCGCCAGGAACTCCTCGCCGCTCCGGCGCCGGTTCCAGAGCTCCCCCTCCCAGCAGCCGTGGGACCGCAGGGAATCCCCCATCGCACGGAGGGTCTCCCCGCAGGGCAATCCCCGCACGAGCAGGGTCGACGAGCGGCCGGTGATGTCCTCGGGGCGGTAGCCGGTGAGCGCCGTGAAGGCCGGGTTGACCGCCATCACCACGCCCCGCGCATCGGTGATCATGATGCCGTCCATGGCGTGGCGGAAGACGCTCGCAGCCAGGCTCAGCTCCGACTCGGTCCGCCGGTGTTCCGCGAGGTCCTGCCGCAGGGCCGCGTTCAGTTCGCTCAGCTCGGCCGTGCGCCGGGCCACCTGCTCGTCGAGCAACTGGCGCCGGGCGCGGGTCTCCTGGGCGTACCACCAGCGGTCGATCAGGCTGGTGGACAGCTGGCGTACCTCGAGCTGGTCGAACGGGCGACGCAGGACGAGCAACCGGTCGCTGACGTCTGGGCGTGCGCGGACCACGTCCCAGGACGGCGCGGAGGGTTCCGCGCAGACGACGACGATGGCGTGCGGATCGCGTGCCCAGATCCGGTCGACGGTGTCCAACCCGTCCGCTCCGCGGACGACGGGCAGGTTCCAGAAGACCACAGCAAAGGGACGTCCCTCGGCGGCCGCTTCCCCGACGAGCGAGACCGCCTCCGCCTCCCCGCCGGCCGAGCGGGCCCCGAAGGGATCAGCCCCCGCGGGCCCGGCAAGGAGGATCGAGCACAGGTCCCCGTGCGCGTCCGGGACCGTCCCGACCACCAGTACGCGGCGGTTCGACGACCCGACCGGAACGTCCGCAGCTTCCATGCCGCTCCCGCTCCCCTCGGCGGATCCCGTGCGCAGGCACGTCACCGACGATCCGACATTCCTCCCCGTTCCTCGACCGGGGCATCCCACGGCTTGAGCGGGTGGGCCCCGGGACGAGGCCCGTCACCGGATCGGGGGGCGGGCAGGCACCCGGTGGCCGGGGACGACACCGGCAGTCCCCCCGCACGACCAACCGGCCTCTCAGCCACCGGGTCACCTCGGCCGCACGCTCATGGATGGCGCGGCTGCACCGCCTGCAGCCGCACCGAGCCGCCCAGGGCAGGAACGGTGATCTCCAGGAGCATGCGGGAGGAACTCACGCCGTGCGTTCGCACCTGCAGGCGGCCGATCGAACTGTCGATCAGCGTCGCTCCGCCGGACGAGGACTCTCCCGCGGACGAGGATCCGGTGCCGGCGGCCAACGTCAGCGGCACCGCCAGCTGGCGGCCCAGGCTCTCCAGACCCTGGCCGTTCAGGGACTTGAGGTAGATCAGTCCGCCCGAGATCGCGCTGCCGCCGTCGTCCTCGTGTGCCGCGAAACCGCAGAAGAGATACGGCCCGGCCGAGGTCGAGGTCACCCCGCACCGCCCACTTCCCGCTTGAGCGGTGGCGTCGAACAGGCGTGCGAGGTCCGGAGCCGAGATCAGCCCGGCCGGAGGACGCCGGTAGGTGTCGCCCTCCGCCAACCCCCCGAGGCGCAGAGCACCGTCGGGACCGACCGCGAGCACGCCGTCGAGTCCGTAGAGGGTCCGCAGATCGTGCGGGGAGAAGTCCGCGAGGAAGCCCACCTCGTCGGAACGGGCCACGTCCCCGAAGGAACTGTCCCAGATGGAGTTCGTGGCGCCGTAGTTGTGGAGCAGGGTGACCCCGGACTCCAGACCGAGCCGCAGCCGCTGGGCGTCCTGGGCGATCTGGTCCGCCTCCAGCCGATCGAAGGCATTGGCGGCGATGCGCTGCTCGACGAGGAACCCCAGCAGCATCACCATCACCACCGCGATGCCGGCGACCGTTGTGCCACTGCGCCAGCGAGATCCGTTCACACCCCCGTGGATCGGCCCCGACCGCGGACAACTGGAGTGCAACTGTGCACCAGACGCAATCCCGGCCGGGCATGCGGGAGACCGCCAGTACCCCGGCACCCCACCCTGCCGCCGCCCTGCCGGGCCCCGTGGACGAAGACCCTTTCGACCCGGGGGACGCTGCCAGCGGTTCCGGCAGCACAGCCGGCGCCGGCCGGAAGCTCACGGGGTCACGGGGTCACGGGCTCACGAGGTCACGAGGTCACAGTCGTAGTCGACGACGACCGCCGCGTGGTCGCTCCAGCGATCGGCATAACTCGGCGCGCGGTCCACCTCGGCCTTGCGGGCCAGAGCGGCCAGGGACGGCGTCGCGAACTGGTAGTCGATGCGCCACCCGGAGTCCAGGTCGAAGGCCTTCCCCCGCCAGGACCACCACGTGTAGGGGCCGGGGAGGTCACCCACCAGGGCGCGATGCACATCCTGGTACCCGGTCCCGGCGAGCATGCGGTCCAGCCAGGCCCGCTCCTCGGGCAGGAACCCGGCGTTGCCCACATTGCCCTTCCAGTTCTTCAGGTCCACCTCCCGGTGCGCGATGTTGAAGTCACCGCACACCACGACGTGCCGGCCGTCGGCGGCCAACTCCTGCATGCGGCCCAGCACGACCTCGAGGAACCGGTACTTCTGTTCCTGCTTCGTCGTGCCGGCCTCGCCCTTGTGGACGTACACCGAGACCACCGTGAGCAGCCCGGGTTCCCCGGCGACCGCGTGATCCGCCTCCACCCAGCGGCCCGTGTCGTCGAACTCCGCGGCGTCGTCCCCCGGTCCCAGACCGACCCGCACCGCGACCGGCACCACCTGCGAGAGCACCGCGACCCCGGCCCGTCCCTTCGCCGAGGCCTCCTGGTGCACACCCCGCCACGTGGAGCCGACCGTGGACCACAGCACGTCGTCCGGCGCCCTGACCTCCTGCAGGCACAGCACGTCCAGCGCGCGTTCGACCAGCCAGGCTTCGACCCCCCGCCGCTGGGCCGCACGGATGCCGTTCACGTTGGCCGTCGCCACCCTGAGCACGTCGACATCCTCTCCTCGCCCGGGGACACCGCGCCACCCGACCGCGCTGCCCGACCGAGTCGTCCCGCCGGACACCGCCTGGGTATCAGCCTGGTCCCAGGCTTGGCGAGATCGGGGACGGTCCTTCGCCGCGGCGGTATCTTGTGCCCCCGGGCCCCCGGCGTCCTCCTGCGGGCTGGCCCGGCATCCGTCCCGCCCAGGGGCGGAGCCCGGACGTACGGTGGGAGCGTCCATGGACCTGCGCAGCCATGCCTTCCTTCTGCTCGTCGTCCTGCTCGCCTGCGCGAGCGTCGCCGGTGCGGTGCTGCTGTGGCCCCGGGCTGCCGGGCACAGCGTTGGCGCGGTGCTCGCCCGCCTCGGCCTGCTCCTGACCTGCCAGCTGACCGCGATCATCATGATCGCAACGAGCGTGAACGACCAGTTCGACTTCTACGCCAGCTGGGGGGAACTCCTCGGCGCGACCCAGCAACAGGTACTCGGCGTCCAGTCCGGGATCCCGGACGACCAGGACGGCACTTCGCCGGCCGTTCCCGGTGACCCTCCGGCCGGCCACCGGCCCCATGCGGACGAGCCACCGCACCCGATCCTGGATGTGAACCGCCAGTACGCCCCGCCCGATCCGGACCCCGGGGAGCAGGAGACGGTGCAGATCGCCGGTGGCGCCACGGGCCTGCACGAGCAGGCCTACATCTACCTCCCGCCCCAGTACCGCGACCCGGCGCAGGCACACACCCGCTTCCCGCTCGTCCTGGTGCTCGCCGGATACCCCGGCCACATCGGAACCCTGATCGGCAGCCTCGGCACGATCGGCACGATGAACGAGCTCGTCCGCACCGGGCACACCCGTCCGTTCGTGCTCGCCCTCATGAGCCCCACCCTCGTCCCGCCCCGGGACACCGAGTGCACGGACGTCCCAGGAGGTCCGAAGGTGCTCAGCTACTTCGGCGAGGACGTCCCCCGCTGGCTGAGCGCGCACTACCGCCTGCTCCCACCAGGGCCCTCCTGGGGAGCGCTGGGCGTGTCCACCGGCGGCTACTGCGCGGCGAAGTTCGCGATGACGTTCCCCCACGTCTACTCGGCCGCCGTCGACATGTCCGGCGACCTCCACGCAGCGAGGGACGCGACCACGGGCGACCTCTTCCACGGTGACGAGCTGCTGCGTCAGGCGAACGACCTGGTCTGGCGGATCGCGGTCCTGCCCCCGCCACCGGTCCGGCTGCTCTTCACCGTCGGGCGCACCGAGCACGGGGTCTACCCGGACATCGCCCGGTTCTCGCACCTGGCGCGGCCACCGGTCCAGGTGGACTCGATCGTCCTGGGGGACACGGGGCACAACTTCGGGGTCTTCGCGCGCCTCCTGCCCACGTGCCTCCAATGGCTCTCCGCGAGCCTGGGCGCCTGAGCGTTCCCATCCCACCTCCTGCGGCCCGGCTCCCGGCCACCCACCCCGGCTGCCCGACCGCCCCTTCTCCGGCCCGGTCGCCCACCCCGTCGGCGCCCACCGATCCCGTCGTCACCGGTCCGGAAGGACACGCTCCGCAACCGCCCGCGAACGTCTCCACGTCCCCCGTTCCTCGACGGTCGGATCCAGGGCTCTCACAGCACGTCACCAGGCTCGACTCCGCCCTCCGCGGGACGACCGGGCTCCCCCTCCCCCCGGGCAGGCGCCGCGCGGGGACCGATCAGGTGCGCCGGCGAGCCCGGTGCCCGGCCGGGGAACGGTGATCCGGCCCTGCACGGGGTACCGGTCCCGGAGCCGAACGGCCGGTCGATGCGACCGCGGTCGATGCGCGGGGCGCGCTCCCGGGGCTCCCCATCTCCCGCACCGACCGGGCCGGTAACAACGCGACAGCCCACGACGCTTTTCCTGTCAGCCGCTTCTCGAGCAGATTCCGACCGGGGCACAGGATTTCCCCGGAGGGACCCGAAAGTTTCGGGTGACCCACTGTGACAAGCACCACACCCCCTCCGGCGCGGCGATGATCCAGTCGGGAATGCCCCCTCCGGGAGATGCGCAAAAACGCCCGGGAGGCCCACCCGCGAGCAGGCCATCAGCGTCGTGAAATGCCCGGACAGGGTCGGCGGATCACCAGAGGAGATCCCCGGAACAAGGGCGGCCGGAATTCCCCTTGACGCCGGGGATCCCCGGAACCCCTCGGGAACGCGCCGGGACGGGACGACCATCCGCTGGACGAGGTCCGACGACGGCACCGAGCGCCACGTCCCCTCCCCCCAGGAGCCGGCGCCGGGCGAGGCCCGGCCGGACGCCCCCGTCCCCCGCCGGCCCGCACCGGTATCTCCGCAGGCTGCTTGGGGTGCCATCGCCTTCCTGTGGTTCGGTCGGGGCCGCCGCCGACGGGACCTCGCCGGATCACCAGCCCGGTGCGCCGCCGCCACGGCTCCACCCGGACCGACGGACCGAGTGGGTCCGGTGGTGCCTGCCGGGCACCGGTCCGGTGACGGATCGCAGAGCTGACCGGACGGCCGGGAAATCCCGGCACCGGAATTCCGGACGGCCCGCGGCGTCACCGGGAAACTCCGGGAGGAATCTTCTCCGAACAGCACCATTGAACCGCATCGACAGTCGGACACCGGATCATCCCCGGACCCTCGGTCCCGACGCCGAACACGCTCCGAAAGGGCGGGGTCGCGGAGAGCACCGAAGGGGTCCGGCGTGGATTCCGAAGAATCCCGAGGGAACGGGTACCCTTCCGGATCCATGGGCACCCTCTCCCCCCGGACCATCGGCTAATCGGTCACGACCATGACGTGCGCCGAACTGCAGGACGCCCCCGCCACGAGCGGGACCGAGGCACCGGCCCCTTCGCGGAGCCACCGCCGGGCGTGGCATGCCTGCGTCGTGAGCGGGTACCTGCTGACCGCGGCCTGGGTCACCTCCAGCCTGTGGGCCTCCCCGGGCAGTCGGTTCATCAGCGACGACTGGGAGGACACCGTCCAACTGCGGTGGCTGCTGCTGCATGCCACCCGGTTGTTCACGCACGGTGAGAACCCGTTCTTCACCCACCTGCTCAACGCGCCGCACGGCGTGAACCTGATGGACAACACGTCAGTACTCGCCGTAGCCATCCCGCTGACGCCCGTCACCCTGGCCTTCGGCCCCGCAATCAGCGCGGCCGTCTTCCTCACCCTGGCCCCGGCGGCCACCGCGACCGCCTGGTACTGGTTCCTGGCCCGGAACGTCGTCCGTTCCCCGCTCGCGGCGGCGTTGGGGGGCCTTCTCGCGGGCTTCGCGCCGTCCATGATCTCCCAGGACTGCGGTCACCCGAACGTGGCCTCGCAGTTCCTGCTCCCCCTGATCCTGGCCGCCGTGCTCCGGCTGCGGATCCCGGGACGCGTGGTGCGCACCGGGTGCGAGCTGGCCCTTCTCGTGGTGCTGCAGGCGTTCCTCAACGAGGAGGTCCTGCTGCTGGCGGCCGTGGCCACCGCCGTCTTCCTTCTCGCGCTGCTGGCGACGGCTCCGCGGCTGGTGCTCCCGCACCTGCGCCGGGGTCTGGCCGCGCTGGGGGTGACCACGGTGCTCGTCGCCGCGGCGCTGGCCTGGCCGCTGTACTGGCAGTTCTTCGGGCCCATGAGCTACCGCGGGCTCGGCGACTGGGTCCAGCAGTACCCCACGGACCTGGCCTCCTATCCCGCGCACTCGAGCCAGTCACTGCTCGGTCCACCGTCGAACATCGCCAAGCTCGCGCAGGACGCGGCGGAGCAGAACACCTTCTTCGGCCCGGTGCTGCTCGTGCTGCTCCTCGCCGTGGTGGCGTGGCGGTTCCGATCCCCTCTGGTGCGAGCGCTGGCGGTGACCACGGTGGTCGCCGGGATCCTGGGGCTGGGACGGTATGTGCGGGTGAACGGGCACGTGACGGGCGTTCGCGGTCCCTGGTATGCGCTGTCCTCGCTGCCCGTGTTCGACACGGTGGTACCGACCCGCATCTCCCTGCTCATCACCCCGATCGCGGCGATCCTGCTGGCGCTCGGCGTGGACCAGGCCGTCCGCCTCGGCCGCCGCTGGGGGCCCCGCTCCGCGGCCCGCCGTTGCTGGGCCGTCGCCTGGACCGCCCTGCTCGCCGCGGCCCTGGTACCCATCGCACCGCTCCCGATCCGGACCGGCACGCTCACGGCGTCGCCGGTGTTCTTCACCAGTGGGCACTGGCGCGCCCACGTCCCGACCGGCACCAACCTGCAGATCCTGCCCCTCATCTGGGGCGAGAACATCGATGCGATGCAGTTCCAGATCGACAGCGATCTGGGCTTCGCGATCACCGGTGGCTACTTCCTCGCCCCGACCCCCGGTTCCACCGATCGCTCGGGTCGGTTCGGGCCGGACAATCCGCCGATCGTCCAGGCGCTCAACGACGTCGTGCAGGGCCATCCCCTGAACGTCAACGACATCATGCGCCTCCGGGCCCGGCTCGACTTCGCCCAGCACCACGTCTCCGTCCTGGTCGTGCCCGTGCGCTACCAGAACTCCGACGAGCTGCGCCGGACGATCGACCAACTGGTCGGGCCGGGTCAGCAGATCGACGACGTCTGGGTCTGGGATCTCCCTCGCCAGCAGAACGGGTGACCCGATGAGCTCGCATACCCTCTTGCGCCACCGCCCCACCCCTGACCTCGGGCTCCGCCACCGCACCGTCGACGCCGTGTCCTCCGGGTTCCGGGGCCTGCCCCGGAACCTGGGACGCCCGCTCGGCTGGACGCGTGGGTGGCTGCGCCCCTCGTCGACCCTCGCCGCAACGCTCTTCCTGCTGGTGCGCCTGGCCAACCTCGTCCTGCTCACGCTGATCGTGCGCAACCGGCACAGTGGCCGGTACTCCGGTACACCCCTGTTCCTCGATCCCCTGCG
Organism: uncultured Kineosporiaceae bacterium; assembly: GCA_964583765.1. Lineage (GTDB taxonomy): Bacteria > Actinomycetota > Actinomycetes > Actinomycetales > Kineosporiaceae > CAZOWW01. Next base: position 9,066 of record CAZOWW010000041.1, on the reverse strand, counting down.
GGACTGGGACTACGGGTGGTTCATGACCGTCGCCCAGCACGGGTACCCCTCGACCCTGGTGCCGGGGGCGCAGGTGGTGGACCCGCACGCGATCGCCTTCTTCCCCGGCTACCCGGGCGCGATCTGGTTGGTCTCAAAGGTCCTGCGGATGCAGTCCGGCTATGCGGCGCTGCTCGTCTCGGCGGTGGCCGGGACGGTGGCCGCGGTGGCCCTGTACCAGCTCGTCCGCGACCTGTACGGCCCGCGGGTGGGGCTCGTCTCGGTGCTGCTGTGGTCCGCACAACCGATGGGCATCGTGCTCTCCGCGGGGTACAGCGAGGCCCTGTTCTGCGCCTTCGCCTTCACCGCGCTGCGTGCCACCCAGCGGCGCCAGTGGTGGGCCGCCGGGGTCCTCGCCTTCCTCGCCGGCACGGTGCGCTGCCAGGGCCTCGCGGTCGCCGGGACAGTCGTGGCCTGTGCACTCCTGGCCTGGTGGCGGGACGGGCACGAGCCCCGTCGACTGGCCGGGACCCTCGGTCCCGCGGCGTTCTCCCTGGCCGCGGTGCCCGGGTACATCCTGCTCATCGGGCTGCGGGTCGGCGACCTGGGCGGCTGGTTCCGCATGGAACAGGACGGCTGGCACTCGGGCTGGGACGGCGGGCGTACGACGCTGCGCCAGATCTGGGACACCGCCGCGGCCAGTCCCGACTTCTTCATGGGCGTGGTCGTGGTGCTCGGCGTCATCGCGGTCATGCTGTACGGGTTCGCCCTCGCCGAGCGGCTCTGGTTCGGGCTGCTCGTCTACGGCGGTCTCTCCCTGATCCAGCTCTACGGCTCCACGGTGATGGCGCAGTCCCGACCTCGCCTGCTCGTCCCGGTGGTCACACTGGTGGTACCGCTCGCCCTGGTGATCTGCCGGGCCAGACCGGTCTCCCGGGTGCTGGTGCTGGTACCGCTGGTCCTGTTCGGCCTCTGGTACGGCGCCTACGCGCTGAGCGTCTGGCAGCTGGGGATCTGAACAGCTCGGCACCTGAACAACTGGGCACCTGACGCAGCCGAGCCGGCGCCCATGGTTCCGGGCCGTGGGCCGTACCCGCCGGTACGGCCCACGGCCCGGTCCTGCTCAGAGCGCGGCGCGCTCCGCGGCGTCCACCACGTTGGCCAGCAGCATCGCCCGCGTCATGGGCCCGACCCCGCCGGGCATCGGCGCGAGCCAGGACGCCACCTCGGCCACCTCGGGCGCCACGTCCCCGACGAGGCGGGTGCGACCCGTCGCCTCATCGACGACCCGGGTCACCCCGACGTCCAGCACGACCGCTCCCGGACGCACCATGGCGGCGGTGATCATGCCCGCGACCCCGGCCGCGGCCACCACGACATCGGCCCGGGAGACCTGCGCGGCCAGGTCCTTGGTGCCGGTGTGGCAGAGCGTGACCGTGGCGTTGATCTCCCGCCGGGTCAGGAGCAACCCCAGCGGCCGGCCGACGGTGACCCCCCGGCCGACCACGCACACCTGGGCCCCCGACAGGGACACCCCGTGACGCGCGAGCAGCTCGACGATGCCGCGCGGGGTGCACGGCGGCGGCGAGGCCAGCGGTTGGTTCACCGAGAGCACCAGCCGGCCCAGATTCGTCGGGTGCAGCCCGTCCGCATCCTTGGCCGGGTCGACCAGCTCGAGCACCCGATTGGCGTCCAGGCCGCGGGGCAGGGGTAGCTGCACGATGTAGCCGGTGCAGGCGTCGTCCGCGTTCAGCGCCCGGACGACGTCCTCCACCTGTTCCTGCGAGGCCTCGGCCGGCAGGTCCACCCGGATCGAGGCGATGCCGACCTCGGCGCAGTCCCGGTGCTTGCCGGCCACGTACGAGTGGCTGCCCGGGTCGTCACCGACCAGCACGGTGCCCAGGCCCGGCACCACGCCGCGCTCCCGCAGGCGCGTGACCCGCACGGTGAGTTCGGCCTTGATCGCCGCAGCGGTCGCCTTGCCGTCCAGCAGGCGCGCGGTCACCAGGTCTCCAGTCCGTCGTAGAGCGGGAAGTCCGCCGCCAGCCGCTCGACCCGTTTGCGCAGCGTGGAGACGTCCGCGTCGGGCTGCAGCGCGGCCGCGATCACGTCCGCCACCTCGGCGAACTGCTCGTCGCCGAAGCCCCGCGTGGCCAGGGCCGGCGTGCCGATCCGCAGGCCCGAGGTGACCACCGGCGGGCGGGGGTCGAACGGGACGGCGTTGCGGTTGACGGTGATGCCGACCTCGTGCAGCCGGTCCTCGGCCTGCTGACCATCCAGCGCGGACTCGCGCAGATCCACGAGCACCAGGTGGACGTCGGTGCCGCCGGTGAGCACGGAGACCCCCGCCTCACGGGCGTCGGCCGCGAGCAGGCGCTCGGCGAGGATCTTCGCGCCCCGCAGGGTGCGCTCCTGGCGCTCGGCGAACTCGGGGGTGGCCGCGATCGCGAAGCTGACCGCCTTGGCGGCGATCACGTGCTCGAGCGGACCACCCTGCTGCCCCGGGAACACCGCGGACTGCAGCTTCTTGGAGAAGTCGTCCGTGCCGGCGAGGATCAGGCCGCCCCGCGGACCGGCGAGGGTCTTGTGCGTCGTCGACGAGACCACGTGCGCGTGCGGCACGGGGCTCGGGTGCAGCCCCGCCGCGACGAGACCCGAGAAGTGAGCCATGTCCACCCAGAGCAGGGCGCCGACCTCGTCCGCGATCGCACGGAACGCGGCGAAGTCCAGATGCCGTGGGTAGGCCGACCAACCGGCGATGATCACCTGCGGCCGGTGCGCCAGCGCCCGCTCCCGCACGTGGTCCAGGTCGATCCGGAAGGTCCGCGGGTCGACCCCGTAGGCGGCGACGTCGTACAGGCGGCCCGAGAAATTGATCTTCATGCCGTGGGTGAGGTGCCCGCCGTGCGCGAGCTCCAGGCCCAGGATCCGGTCACCGGGCCGGATGAGCGCGTGCAGCACGGCCGCGTTCGCCTGGGCGCCCGAGTGCGGCTGCACGTTCGCGTAGACCGCTCCGAACAGCGACTTCGCCCGCTCGCGGGCCAGGTCCTCCGCGATGTCCACGAACTCGCAACCGCCGTAGTACCGCTTGCCGGGGTAGCCCTCGGCGTACTTGTTCGTCAGCACGCTGCCCTGCGCCTCGAGCACGGCGCGCGGCGCGAAGTTCTCGCTCGCGATCATCTCGAGGGTGCCGCGCTGCCGCCCCAGCTCCGAGGCGATCACTGCGGCGAGCTCGGGGTCGACGTCGGCCAGGGGACGGTCGGTGACGGGCCCGGGGGCCGACGGCATCGGGGTCGCGGCCGAGGAGTTCTGGGGCATGGGCGCTCCTGAGGAAGGACGCGGCGACCGGGCTGCCGCCGACGTCGTCTGCGGTTGGCAGCCCCAGGCCCAGGCGAACGGCCGTAGGGACCGATCAGCCGCTCCCCGGTGGTGACCCACCTGAACGCCAGTCGCGGCACCACCAAGCCTACTCGGCCCCGGATCCGCGAGCCGGTCCGTATCCGCGGGCCACTCCGGCACCAGCCGATACCCTCGGCTCGTGTCCACCCACGTGCTCACCCTGTCCTGCCCCGACCGGCCCGGCATCGTCCACGACGTGACCGGGGTGGTCGTCGAGCAGGGTGGCAACATCGTCGAGAGCCAGCAGTACGGGGACGCCGCCTCGGGCCGGTTCTTCATGCGGGTGGCCGTGGAACCGGCGGACGGCGCGGGCCGGGACGGCACGTCCACGACGGACCCTCGTGTGGCCGACTTCGGGGCCGGGCTGCGCGTGCAGTTCGCACCGGTGGCGGAGCGGTTCGGCATGGACTGGCAGTTGCACCACGCGGCGGCTCCGACGCGCACCCTGGTCCTGGTCAGCCTCGGCGGCCACTGCCTCAACGACCTGCTGTTCCGCGCCCGCAACGGCAGCCTGCCGATCGAGATCCCCGCGGTGGTCAGCAACCACCCCGTCCTGGGCGAGCTCGCCGAGTTCTACGAGGTGCCGTTCCACCACATCCCGGTCGGCAAGGACCCGGCGGACAAGGAGGCCGCCGAGGCCAAGCTGCGCGGGCTCGTCGCCGAACTCGACATCGAGCTGGTGGTGCTGGCCCGCTACATGCAGGTGCTCTCGGACGACCTGTGCCGCTCGCTGCCCGGGCGCATCATCAACATCCACCACTCGTTCCTGCCGAGTTTCAAGGGCGCCCGGCCCTACCACCAGGCCCACGCCCGCGGGGTGAAGCTCATCGGGGCCACGGCGCACTACGTGACCGCCGCCCTGGACGAGGGCCCGATCATCGAGCAGGACGTCCAGCGCGTGGATCACACGATGTCGCCGAACCGGCTCGCCGGCGCCGGACGGGACGTCGAGGCGCAGGTTCTGGCGCGCGCCGTGCTGTGGCACGCCGAGCACCGGGTGCTCCTCAACGGACCCAGCACGGTCGTCTTCCGCTGACCCGAGCGTCGGATCCGCCACTCGTCCGTTCCGAAGGTGCCGTTCAGATCAGAAGTCGCCCCTCAGCGCAGGGCCCGCTCCAGGTTGGTGGCGAGGGCGGCGAGGAACTCCTGGGTGGTCAACCAGGGCTGGTCCGGCCCGACGAGCAGGGCGAGGTCCTTGGTCATGCTCCCGGCCTCGACCGTCCGGATGCAGACCGCCTCCAGGGTGCGGGCGAACGCGGTGACCTCGGGGGTGGCGTCCAACTTGCCCCGGTGCGCCAGACCGCCGGTCCAGGCGTAGATGGAGGCGATGGGGTTCGTCGAAGTGGGCTTGCCCTGCTGGTGCAGGCGGTAGTGCCGCGTGACCGTGCCGTGGGCGGCCTCGGCCTCGACGGTGCGGCCGTCCGGGGTGAGCAGCACGCTGGTCATCAGGCCGAGCGAGCCGAAGCCCTGGGCGACGGTGTCCGACTGCACGTCCCCGTCGTAGTTCTTGCAGGCCCAGACGTAGCCGCCCTCCCACTTCAGCGCGGCCGCGACCATGTCGTCGATCAGTCGGTGCTCGTAGGTCAGGCCGGCCGCCTCGAACGAGGCCCGGAAGTCCTTCTCGTAGACCTCGGCGAAGATGTCCTTGAAGAGCCCGTCGTAGGCCTTGAGGATCGTGTTCTTGGTGGACAGGTACACCGGGTAGCCGCGGGCGAGGCCGTAGGAGAGCGAGGCCCGGGCGAAGTCCTCGATCGACTTCGTGAAGTTGTACATCCCCATGGCGACCCCGCCCCCCTCCGGGAAGCGGGCCACCTCCAGCTCCAGGGGCGCCGAGCCGTCGGCCGGGGTGTACGTGAGCGTGACGGTTCCCGCGCCCGGGATCTTCAGGTCCGTGGCCTTGTACTGGTCACCGTGCGCGTGACGGCCGATCACGATGGGCTTGGTCCATCCGGGCACGAGCCGCGGAATGTTGCTGATGATGATCGGCTCGCGGAAGACGACGCCCCCGAGGATGTTGCGGATCGTTCCGTTGGGCGAGCGCCACATCTTCTTCAGACCGAACTCGGCGACCCGCGCCTCGTCCGGGGTGATCGTCGCGCACTTCACGCCGACCCCGTGCTCCTTGATGGCGAGCGCGGCGTCCACGGTGACCTGGTCGTCGGTGGCGTCACGATGGGTCACGGACAGGTCGAAGTACCGCAGGTCGACGTCCAGGTACGGCAGGATCAGGCGGTCCTTGATGAACTGCCAGATGATGCGGGTCATCTCGTCGCCGTCGAGCTCGACGACGGGACCGGACACCTTGATCTTCGCCACCGGTGGGGGCTCCTTCCGCACGACCGTGACCTGAGCGGCAGCCTAGCCGTGACCCCCGGTGACGGCAGGGCGCCCGGAGCATGCCTGCGCCGTGCTCCTCGACACCCGCGCCGAGCGGTCGACCGGTGTCGGCGCGTGGCCGGTCCCAAGACAACACGCCTGATCCTGGAGCCAGGCCGACCTCGGTGGCTTGATCCCATCGTTCAGCGGAACGTCGTGAGTCTGAGGACCGTCCCCACCACAAGAGCGAGAACCATGCCGACCCGGCTCTCGGTCCGGAGCAGGTCCGATCGCCGGAGGGGATCCTGCACCGGACGTAGCGGATCATGCCTCCGCTTCCGGCGGTTGATACCGCACTCGGCGCTGAACCCGCAGCAGATGGGAAAGGAAAGACCGAAGGCACCGACCGAGTCGATGACGCCTCCGCACCACCCTGGGAGAAGATCCTGCGTGATCACGAGCGCCGTGTAGAGCACAATGCTCGCGACGATGATCACGAACCAGGCGGCGTAGAGGTAGATCGCGACAAGTTCCCACCCACACTCATTGTCCAATCCGAAGTTGCTCTCGAAGTACGTCGTCCTCGAGTCGGACATCTGGGCGGCGAGGGCAATCGCGCGTCGGGCCAGCCAGCGGTTCACGTTCACGCCGTGCACCTCCAGTCCCACCGAATGGGTCCCGCGACCTTCACGCCGTAGAGCCCGCGTACCGGCGAGGGTACGCACCAGGACTTCGCCGGAGATCCCGCCCTGGAATCACCCCCGCAACCGGTAGCTCCGCCGACGACCCGACGACCGGGGCGGGCATCATCGACGCACCCCTTGTCAGCCCGATAGGCCGATCAGCCGGTGGTACCGTGCCGGGCGGTGCGTCCGGCACGTCCGACGACCACGACCAGCGCAGGCACCCACCATCAGGAGATCATGTCGATGCACGAGGCGGGGGAACTCATCGGCCGCGGTCGAGAGGCCGATGTCCACCTGCTGCCGGACGGCACCGTCCTGCGACGCCTGAACCATCCGCATGACGTCGCGCACGACGCCGAGGCGATGCGGTACGCGTCCTCGCACGGCTTCCCGGTGCCGCAGGTGTTCCGGGCCGAGGGCCAGGACCTGGTCATGGAATTCGTGCCGGGGCGGACCATGCTGGCCGAACTGGGCGACGGTACCTGCTCGATCGAGGACGCCGCCCTCGTGCTCGCCGACCTGCTGGCCCGTCTGCGGGCGTTACCCACCCGTCCCGGAGCGCCGGCAGGAACGGGGCTGGTCCACCTCGACCTGCATCCCGACAACGTCCTCATGGGGCCGACCGGACCCGTGGTGATCGACTGGACGAACGCCCGGGATTCCGATCGTGACCTCGACCCCGCCTTCTCGGCGTTGATCATCGCCCAGGCGGCGCTGGGCGAGCTCGCCGAGCCGGCGAAGTGGCTGCTGGATCTCCTCCTGCGGGCGCTGCACGAGCGCGGGATGGATCCCCGCCGGCGGCTCGACCTCGTGCTCCAGATACGCCTGGACAACCCGACGATGAGCGCGGAGGAAATCGAGGCGCTCCCGGCGGCCGCGCGCCTGGTGCTCGACGGCGCCGACCGCCTCTGGGCCACCGCTCCCTGACGGGAGTCGTGGGGCTGCCGGGACGCGTCAGACAGTCACCCGCCGCCCGACGAGCGCGGGACCCGTCAGACGAAGGGCGGGATGTCGGTGGGCGAGGTCCCGACCCCTGGCTGCTGCGGACGCTGCTCCCCCGCGCCCTGGGACTGGTGGGCCCGGAACGCGACGACGGACATCAACTGGTCATCGATGGCCAGGGCAGCCTCGTACCGGCCGGGCTGGGGCAGCCGGGCGTCCCCCACGGGGAGCACCAGCGGCACGTAGGCCGGCAGGTCGGCGAAGGGACCGCTCGCGCCGCCCTCGAGCTGCACCTGCACCTGCACCAGCGGCGTCGCGTCCGCCTGCACGCTCACCACGATCTGGTGCGTGGTGCGGTCGTCCGGCTCCACCTCCAGCACGGCCACGAGCGGGACGCCCAGCGGGGCCGGGAAGGTCGGGCGCACGACGACGTTGACACCCGCGCCGAGAACGTTGAGCAGGCCCTCCCGCACCGTCGCAGCATCGGCGAGGAAGAACGCAGCCACCTTGATCATCAAATACCCCCAGCTCGGTGACCCCACCGTACCCCCGGCAACGGGCATATTCGGCACCGGTGGCGCACCCGACGGAAGTGTCCTGAACGGGGTACGGCCGGCTCCCCCCGGGGGAACCGGCCGTGCACAGGCCCGTTCGGCGTACCGACGATCAGAGGGTGGCGACGTCCGCCGCCTTGGCGCGCACGGCCTCGGCAGCCGCCCGCAGCCCGCTGAGCTCGATCTCGGACAGGTCCCGCTCGACAACCTTGATCACGCCGCCGGCGCCGATCGCGGCCTCGACCCCGAGGTAGACACCGGGAATGCCGTACTCGCCGTCCACCCAGGCGCACACCGGCATGACGGCGCCGGAGTCCTCGGCCACGGCCTTGGCCATGCGCGCGGCTGCCGCCGACGGCGCGTAGTAGGCAGAGCCGGTCTTGAGCAGGGCCACGACCTCGGCGCCCCCGTTGCGGGTGCGGACCACGAGTTCCTCGATGGTCGCCGCGTCCAGCAGATCGGTGAGCGGCCGGCCGTTCACGGTGGAGGCACTGGGCACCGGCACCATGGTGTCGCCGTGCGAGCCGAGGGTGAGGGTCTTCACCGCGCCCACCGGCACCGCGAGCTTCTCGGCCACGAAGTAGCTGAACCGCGCCGTGTCGAGCATGCCCGCCTGGCCGATGACCCGCTGGTGCGGGAAGCCGGTGGCGAGCTTGGCGAGGGTGGTCATCTCGTCCAGCGGGTTCGACACCACGATGACGACGGCGTCCGGGGCGAACCGGGCGACGTTCTCGGCGACACCACGCACGATGCCGGCGTTGAGGCCGAGCAGGTCCATCCGGCTCATGCCGGGCTTGCGGGGAAGGCCCGCGGTGATCACGACCACCGAGGAACCCTCGATGACCTCGTAGCCGCCGCCGTCCGTGGTGGTCGTCTTGCCGACGACCTGGGTCTCGAAGCCCTCGTTCGGGCGGGACTGGTTCAGGTCCAGCGCGAGACCTTCGGCCCAACCGTCCCGGATGTCGGTCAGGACGACCTTGTCGAAGATGTCGTACTCCGCCAGTCGCTGCGCGGTCGTGGAGCCGTAGAAGCCGGCTCCGACAACGGTCACCGTGCCCTTACGCGCCATCTGTGTCAGGGTCCCCTCTGCATTCGACGTCCCGGGCATCCGCATCCTGCGGCGCCGAGACCACGCTACTGGCCGGCAGCGCGGGTCCTGCCGCCGGGCCCGCCCGGACGACGGTGAGCTG
>CAZOWW010000040.1:0-39952 GCA_964583765.1 uncultured Kineosporiaceae bacterium | reverse complement strand
AGCCCTACCCGGACGCCGCGAACAACTGGACCGATGCCACCGAGGCCTGGACCTGCCTGCGCGACGGCGGCACCTGCACGGGCATCAGCTACCCGGTCGCGGGCATGCAGACCCTGGTCAACGCGGTGCGCGCGACCGGCGCCACCAATGTGATCATGGTAGGTGGCCTGACCTGGACCAACGACCTGAGCCAGTGGCTGACCTACAAGCCCACCGACTCCACCGGCAACCTGATGGCCTCGTGGCACGTGTACAACTTCAACGGCTGCGTGACCAGCTCCTGCTGGGACACCAACATCGGTGCGGTCGCCAAGCAGGTGCCCGTGCAGAACGGCGAGGTCGGGCAGAACACCTGCGGCCACGACTTCATCGACCAGGTCATGACCTGGGACGACGCCAACGGCATCGGCTACGGCGCCTGGACCTGGAACGTGTGGGGCGTGTGCGCCAGCAGCGGCAACGACCTGATCACCGACTGGAACGGAACCCCCACCAGCACTTTCGGCGAGGGCTTCAAGGCCCATCTGGCCACTGTCAACCCCTGACCCACACCGCTGACCACCAAGGGGCACCGCCTGACCTCGAGGGGCCTGACCTGACCCACAACACCCCGGTCATGCCCTGACCCCGCCGAGAGCACGCCCTGACCCTTCAGGAGCACGACCCGAACCTCCAGGAGCACGATCGGAGGATCGACGAACCATCCCGCCGCCGGGTGGCGCCCGCATCACGACGCGGACACCACCCGGCGGCCCCCGCATCTCGGCATGCCCGCGGCCCCACCTCTCGGAGCTCGGGTGACCTCATGCCTCGACTGCCTCATGCCTCGGAGCTCCAGTGGCTCGACACCGCCGGCGGGTTCACGCCACGAAGCCGAGGACGCCTGAGACCTCGACCGGAGGCAGGCCGGGCGCCGTCAGGCAACGCGCTGGGCGAGCAGGTAGGCGCGCCGGCTCTGGAACTCGAGCGCGGGGTAGTGCTCCCGGACCACCCGGGTGTGCACGCGCCATCCGGCAGCGCCGAGTTCGGCCGTGACGACGTCAGGATCGAGGTACCGGAAGTCGAGGTCGACGGGCTGAGCCCACCACTCCTCGACGTGAACCAGGCCTCCGGGGTCGACCCCTGCCGCGCTGATGTGGAAGGCGACCAGAAGCCAGCCGCCCACGGCCACCACCCGCGCAAGCTCAGCGAAGGCGGCATTCCGCTGCGCGGTGTCGAAGTGGATGACGGAGTACGCACACACCGCACCGCGCCAGGTGCCGTCCGGTACCGCCAGACCGAGCATCGATCCGACCAGGAAGGGGATCTCGGGCCAGCGGGTCCGAGCCTGCTGGATCATGACCGGGGAGAGGTCGACGCCCACCACCTCCGCACCCAGTTCTCTCAGGTGAGTTGCCACGTGCCCCGGACCGCACCCCACATCGGCGATGATCCGTCTTGTGACACCGTCCGAACCGGTGGCGTCGTCGTCGGCGACGAGATCGACCAGACACTGGAGCAATGCCCTGTCCAGCGGCTTCCCCGCGAGCTCCGCGTGCAGTTCCTCTGCATATCGCTCAGCGACGGCGTCGTACGCCTCGCGTACCCGGTCCAGCTCCACAGTCCGAGCCTAGTTGTCGACCGAATCACTCAACAAGTGACGCTCACCATGCACACCGTCCCGAGCCTGCGGAGGACGCCGACAGCGACCACACCAGTTCGTCGGCTCCGCAGCCAAGAGGAACCGAACCGAGGAGTGCGGGGCAGGTGTAACGGCCGCCTTCGGGCCCAGGTCGAAGGCGGCCGTTCTGTCGAGGAGCCGCCCCCGAAGGCCAGGACGGGAAGTGGCGGCTCCTCGACAGTTCCTGCAGTTCTCACCTCCTCGGGGTGCGCAACGGGGCAGTGGCGGGGCGGAGGAGTGGTAGAGGCAGAGCATTTCTAGAGGTAGGGCAGCGAAAAGGGCAGAGCAGTGGCAGGGAAGGAGAGCGAAGCGGCTCGAAGAGCCTCTCGGAGAGCCGTGGGTGAAACCGGCAGACGGAGGCTGTCGGCCCTGGTACCGGCTCGGCCCACGGGGAGAGACCACCCGACGAGCAGGATCACCCGGTGGAGAGGATCACCGGGAGGTGGGCGTCACCCGGTGAAGTTGGGAGTACCCACGACGGTGGTGCACCGGGTCACGGACCCGGACTTCGAGGTCGAGGCGCACACCGGCACGTGGTAGGTCGTGCGGTGCTTGGTCTTCGTCGTGCGTGAGGTCGTGACGGTCTTCGACGTGGTCGTGATGTGCGTGACGACCTTCTTGACCCGCGAGGCGCAGCCCGAATTGCACCGTGGGATCTTCGCGACGATCTGCGTGATGTCCGTCGAGCAGTTCCCGCGGCAACTGGACGCGCCCGAGATGAGATTCACGATGAGCGAAGCGCACTGACTGTCACAACCGGGAATCGTCGTGGCAATACTCGTCGCACCGCCCGAGCAGAGGCTGCAGGAACCACCGTTGGAAGACCCGCCGCTGTACGAGCCGCCACCGTACGAACCACCACTGTAGGAACCGCCGTACGAGCCGCCGTACGACGATCCACCGCCGGAGCAACCACTGCAGGAACTGCCGCCGTAGGAGCCACCGTAGGAGCCGCCCCCGCCGAGGGAACCTCCTCCGCGAAGGCCACCGCCGTGCGAGCCTCCGTTCAGACAGGCGGACGCAGAAACCGCGGGAACCGTTGCCAGGGCCAATGCGGCTGTCACCGCCAGAACGCGCCGCCGTAGGCGGAAAGACATGGAAAGCATGGGGCACCGTCCTCTCCGGGAGATCGTGTGCTGGGTGCCGTTCACCCTTCCTGACCGGCGGCCCACGGCTCGCCTTACAGGTTCCCGCCAGGATTTTCGAAGAACCTGCTCCTGGCCGTCCCCGGCACGCCCCGGAGACAGGCGAAGAGGGGACACTGTGCGAATCACGCAATGCACTTCCTATCTTGCGCGAATCCGGACAGGAGCACCGAATCGGGGGATCTCGTGCAGGACGAACACCACCGACGGGGGACCCGCGCTCGCCGTCCACGCCGAGGCTCTCGATGTCCCCGACACCCGGCCCACCGGTCCCCCCGGTCCGGCCGTGCAACCAGCAGGCCCCGTGCGACCAGCAGGCCTGGTGCGACCAGCAGGCCCGGTGCACCCGACTCCCCGGGTGCGATCGGTTCGCGCGAGGTGCTCGGCTCGCCCGGTCGCCCGGTTCGTCCGGCTCACTCGATTCGCTCGACTCGCACAGTGCGCTCGATTCGCTCGGGGCGCTCGTTTCGCTCGGTTCGCCAGGAACCACGGCACTCGAAGAAGCCGCCGGGCAGCCACTCGTCGACGCCGCCGGCCCAGATCTGGATCTACTCTCAAAGATCGACATTGACGGGACCGGCAGAGCCGCGATCATGTGCCCCTCGGTGCTCGAACCACCGATCGGCTCGTCAGGTGTCCCAAGGTGAGCATCGCGGGACGGCGCCGACCGATCACCCACCTCCGAGCCCTGGACCGCGCAATGAGCTCCACCGGGACTGCGAACTGCCGGGCATACGAAATGGACATCGAATTCAGTGAATGGTCCCCGGCCGCTTCCTGTGCGTTCATCCGACGGCCACGGGCGACCCGACCGAGGGACGGGCGGACGCCTAGCGTTTGTCGTGGCGTGTCCACCCGCTGTTTCGAGAGGAAGTCCCATGCGTATCCTGTCCCGACGGACAACGAAAGTGATCGCAGCCGCGACCGTCGCACTGAGCGCTATCAGCACGGCCGCGATCGCCTCAGCACGATCCTCCGCCCCGCTCTGGCCCTACGCGTCGCCCGATTCAGCTCCGGTGCTGGCCGCGGTGGGAGACATCGGCTGCGAGCCGAACACTCCCGAGAACGCGAGCACCCCGACCGGCCTGAAATGCGGTGGTGAATCGATCGGCGGCTTCGACGCCGAGTACGCTACCGCATCCCAGGTCGAAGCGATGAGACCGAATCTGGTGGCGATTCTCGGCGATCTGCAGTACCAGGTCGGCAAGTTGAGCGGTTTCCAGAACTCCTACGACAAGACTTTCGGGGCGTTCAAGTTCCTGCAACGTCCCGCACCCGGCAACCACGAGTACTACGCCTACACCAAGCACGGTGACAACGAGGCGGCTCAGAACGGCCTGGGCTACTTCTCGTACTTCAACGGCACGGACGCCGATGGTGTCGTGCGCCCCGCAGGTCAGGCGGGCACGTACAACCAGGGGTGGTACTCCTACGATCTGGGCAACTGGCACATCATCTCCCTGAACATCGAGTGCAACTCCGGCGCCTTCAACCACAGTTGCGATCCGTCCAGCGGGGTACTCGGCCAGGAGACGTCCTGGCTGGCCGCGGACCTGAACGCGAACCACAGCCGGTGCACCCTTGCGTACTGGCATCAGCCGACCTTCACCGCCACCGGCGACAGCGGATCCGTCCCCTACACCGCGTTCGCCTCCACGGAGGGCGGCGCCGCCGACACCTGGTGGAAGCTGCTCTACCAGCACGGGACGGATGTGATCCTCAACGGCCACGAGCACGTCTACGCCCGATTCCAGCCCCTGGCCCCCGACGGCCGGGTGGACGCCGAGAAGGGCATCACCCAGTTCACCGTGGGCACCGGCGGCGAGGACCTGGACACCCTGCAGACCGGCCCGGCTCTGCAGGCCGAACACGTCGTCACCGGGGAGGACAACGCCTACGGCGCCCTGAAGTTGACCCTGGGACACGACGGCTACCGCTGGGACTTCACGCCGGCCTTCGCCGCCGCCGGCCAGGACCCCAGCGTGCTCCGCTACTCCGACAGCGGAACCGGTCGCTGCCACGGCTCCCCCGGCGGACGCGAATGACCAGCCAGTAGCCCCGGACCTGTTCCCGCGCTGGGCGGGAAGGACGACACAGAGTCGGCGTGGACGCCGGCCGCCGTCGCACCGAGGCGGCCGGCGTCCCGCACTCAAGATCGTGCACACTGTGCGCCGTGCGGAAGCGAAGGCGCCCCTCGCGGAAGCGGCGCGGGCTCCGTCGGGGACCCGCTGGGAGGACCCCGTCGGACCGAGCCGATTTCCGGACCGACCCGGCCATGGAGACCGGCACCGTCGTCGTCCTGGTCCTGATGTGGCTCATGGTGCTCGTGGTGACAGTGCAGGGAGCCTGCGACGACATTCGCCTGAATTCGGGAGGACGGGTCCCGGCAGTCGTCATCTCGGTCACCGACGGCTCCCGTACCCACCCTTCCTCGGCGAGGGTGCACTTCACCACGCTCGACGGCGAGCCCGTGGACACCACCGTGTTCACCGGCTTCTTCTCAGGCGACCCCGACAGGGGGGACCACGTGCGGGTCGCCTATGACCGGGACAATCCGACCGATGCCCGCATTCTGGGCGCGGACGACCTCTTCGATCAGGTCACGATGCTCACCTCCCTGTCCTTACTGTTGCTGTACGTCATCCACCGGCGGAGATCCCGATCGCGCACGAGGCCAACGAAGCACGCGGGATGATCACGAAATACCCGACCTGATGGCGACCGGCCGACGACTCGGCGGAGGTCCGGGAACGGAGGGGCAGGCAGCCGTATCCGCGGGCAGGCACGACCCCGGACGGGTCCCGAGTCGCTCTTGAGTCGTCCGGGACCCCGGCATCGCCCCCCGACCCTGGCGGCGTCCCCCGGCCTCGTCAGATCATGGCTATGTGGACGGCTTCCGCAGACTCGCAGCGGTGGTGGTGGCTCTGCTGGCCCTCGGGCTCGAGGGGACCGATGCCTACGTCCAGGTGCGGCTGACCATGCACCACGTCACGACAACGGCGACCGTCGAGCAATCGACCCGCGGCAAGTGGGGCAATGAGGACCGCATCACCTTCGTCGCGCAGGGCACCCCGGTGAGGGCCTGGCTGGATGTGCCCTGGTTCGTCCACCTGCCGGTCAGGGGCTGCACCGTCGCCGTCGAGTACGACCCTGCCGATCCCGCACGGGTCCGTCGCGCAGGCAGTCATGACTTCGCGATGTCGACCCTGGCGTATCTGGGGTTGTTCCTGTTGGCGCTCGTCGGCGGCTTCATGTCCTCCGACCGGCATCGGGACACCCGACGGGAGAGGACGACGGCCTCATCGGATCTCGGACGACGGCGTACCGGGGAGGAACGCCGGACTGGCCTCCGTCAGGACGACGACAAGTGCGATGACGAGGGCGACGGCACGAGGAATCCGGAGCCGAAGGCTCAGGACCGGGATGAGCTGGCTGTCCAGGCGGAACCCGAGGACCAGCGGCAGGGCCCCTCGTGACGGTCGTCAGCCGGGGCGCCGGGCACTGATCTGAGGCATACGGTGCTGGGACAGCGATTCCCGGACCGGGGGCGGAGGCTGGTTATTGCAGGCAGTTGCAGGGCCGGAGTCGGGCATGCGCGACGGTCTCAGCGCGCGGGGGAATCCGCCGTGCCGGTCAGGCTTCCCCCGCCCCCCTGCGATCCGAGTTGCTCGGCGATCTGCGGCGGTGCCTGCTGGATGGGATGCGGAGTCACCTGTCGGTCCTCGACAGTCCAGTCGACCGACTCTGTGGCAAGTCGGATGGCTTCCGCCCAAAGCCTGCCGGGATCGATCCGATACCTGCCATCGGCGGCGGGTTCATCCTGCATGATCGCTCCGTCGACAGGAACGGACAGGTACAGCTCTTCCGTCGTGGTCCGTTGCAACCGGACCGAAATCGAGTACGTCGTGGGGGGCTCGACCATCCGCGCAGCCTAGACCCGAAGGAGCGTGACGATGTTGCCGTGAAGGATCTTGAAGCGTTGCTGGCCCTGGCCCGGAGGACGGCGAACTCACCAGCCTCCACGGCGGTTGTGGGAGATGACCACCTCGATGAGCAGGGACTGGCCGACGTCACCAATGGTGCCCCGCAAGTCCGCCCCGTCACATGAGCCGACCAACGACGCCTGGGTGAACCGGTCCGTCAGACTACGGGGAGGCTGGAGGATCCGCGCGCAACATCCCATGTCGAATGGACTGGAGGACGTGGCTTGCGTCCACGGCGTCGATCTCCTGGACTTGAGGGTCCAGGCGTTCCGGTCGCTGTGAGACGAGGCGAAGGAGTAGTTCGACATGCACAGAGTCCGTCGCGACCCATCACTGCCCGAAATGACCCGGGACCCGCACCGACTCGATCGTCGAGACACCTGCCCCATGGCGTCCTGGTCCGACACTCCGTGTCCATTCAGCTGGGTAAGGCGCGGACGAAGCGCGTCTTCTGTCTCAGCAACCCCCGGCAGGCCGGCGGGGACTCCTAACCCGTTTGGGGATTTCGGCACCTTCTCGCCGATTCATTGATATTCCTCAAGAATGCCGGAAGTACGGCTCGGCGAAGGGGATGGAACCACGGACGACCCCCACCGACCACCGTGGTCTCGCAACTCCTCCGATGCGTGGGCGATGAGGAGACCACTTCACGATCCGACAGGTGTTGCAAGCCCGGCCGCCCGGCAAACGAAGGTGCCGAGAGCACACAACACGGCCGCACCATCCGGCACACACCAAGGAGCTTACTGGGCGGTTTCCCGCACTCGGCACCGTTCTCACCACGGACAGTGGTTGGACATGGGTAGGCTTCGGCCGCCCTCCGGCAGAGCATCGGACCACCAGAGACGGGTTGCCGCGGCGCCTGTGCGGCCACCCGACACGCAAGAGACGACTCGGCGACGGGCGGAGCTCTGGCGAACGGCCCTGCCGGGGATCCGATCAACTTCGGTCCGCGTCGAGCTTGCGTGGTCGCATCACACCGAAAAACACCAGAAAGGAGTCAGCGTGGACAATCGGCCACAAGGCGCCAAGTGGGTTGAATCTTGCACGCTCGACCGGCGGGCCCTTACCTATCCGCGAGACAGGGCCATACGTGGGCTGCTTGTCGCGACCGCGGCCTTCACGGTAGGAATCCTCGCCATCCTCTCAGGGAATCCGGTTGCGGGATTCCTTCCTCTCGGATTCGGGGTCGCCGGTATCTTCGGCGCTCTCATGATGCTGGCCGTCCACCCCACCCTGTTTCTCGATGAGCGGGGATTTTCCTTGGAGGCACGGTTCGGTCCGGAGAAGTCGGCGACCTGGCAAGCGTACACGTCGTTCAAGGCCGTCAGGGCACTTACGTCGGTGAAGGTTGTCGGCGTATGCAATCCAGGAGTTGGGTCCAGGCGCGCCCCGAGCAGATTGATCGGGCAGCCCGCGAAGAACACGAAGAGCACCGAGAATACAGACACCATCTTCGGGAACGGGATCGGCGGGCTCCCCGCGGAGGCACTCGCAATTCTCCTGAACCGATATCGCGACGCCTACGCCTCACATGTCGGGGATCATTGATTTCGGGCCGCCCACTCGCCGCGTCCGCTCCTCCGCAACAGAAATCCCCGCCAACCGGATTCACTGCCACCAAAAGGGAGCATTCCATGAGGAGATCGCGGTGAGGAGACGAAGGATGGACGCGGAGTGGGTCAAATCCTGCGACCTCCTGCCCCGATGCCTGACCAATTCCCGGAAGAGAACACTCCAGATGCTCCTCGGCGGTGTCGCCGCCCTATCATTGGGCGTCCTCATCGGTGCCGCAGGAAGTACCGTCATCGGAGTATTAACCGCAGTATTCGGGACCTGCGTTCTTCTCGCGTCGATCCTGCAGCTAATCGCTCCGCCGACTCTGACCCTAAACGAACAAGAGCTCTTCTATAGACAGAGATTCGGCATGGATTGGGCCGTGACCTGGAGAGATTGCGAGTCGTTCCACGCTGTCAGGTTCCTGGGTCGAGCGAAGATGCTAGGCATTCGCGGCGCAGGGCTTGCCTTGCGACAGCCCCGAAGTGTGAGATTCATGCACACTTTCTCCGGTATTGAGGGCATGTTTCCCAACGGGACCGGTGGGTTACCCGTGGAAGCCCTGGCGGTGCTTCTCAATCGATACCTCGAAGCCTACGCGAGACCCGCGGAAGACCATTGATACCTACCTCTTCAGCCCCCCTTGTGAATTCTGGGGGCACCTCAAAATCCATCGATGGTTGCGGCATCGAAGTGCAGCTGTGATGTCGGCTCCTCCTGGCAAGTCCTGAACTCGCGGAAATCTCGACGGCGCTCTCCTCGGTTCGGGCAGACGTAGTCCGACACCGCGCCGGACGGGGGAGCGCCACCGCACGATCAGGCGGGAGGCGGGCCGGTCTCGGGGAGCTGGCGCCCCCCGGCTGGGGTGGCGTAACCCTTGGGTGCCCGGGCCGAGATGAGCGCCGCCGGGCTTGAGCCCCCGTGGTCACGGGATCGGGGAACACACCGCGCCGGAGATGACGATGAATCCCCGCGGACACGTGGCCGTGGACGATCAGCGAGAGGCGCTCGACCGGCTGAACGAGCTGATCGACGAGTGATGCGGTCAGGAACTGCTGTCAGGGACGGTCGTGGTGACCGTCCCTGCGCCGTTCTTGCAGTTCAGACCAGGAGCCGGCACCGGGACTCGAACCCGGAACCGCCCGATTACAAGTCGGGTGCGCTGCCAATTGCGCCATGCCGGCCGTGTCGCCGATCCAACGGTGGCGACCGGACCAGGATAGTGGGCCGATCGCCCCTGGTCCTCCGATCTTTCCCTCGACCATGGTCGAACCGGGGCAGTCAGGGTCGGGGTGGCCCTGCCCGGAGCCACAGCCGGAGGCACCGGCGACTCACTCGCCTCGTCCGTTTGCCCGACGCCTCCCTGGGTATCCACGAAGCGTTACGCTCATTGAACCGAATGTCACATCCCCTTGGTAGGCCGGTCCGGAGGTGTCGTGCGTCCCGACGTCCCAGACCGCACCGCCGTCGACCTGCGGCTGAGCCACGATGCGGTCCTCTCCGTGCTCACCGAAGGGGTGATCATTCAGGGTATCGACGGGCTCATCCTGAGCGCCAACGCCGCTGCACGGCAGATCCTCGGGCTCGGCGTCGGCGATCTCTCCCTCGTGCGTTCCCCTCTGGTCGCTCCGCTGCCCGGGTGGCACGCGGATGGGCCCTTCGAGGCCGAGACGCTCCCGGCCCGCCCCCCACTCGACGGCGATCCTCACCGCACCGGTTTCGCCACCGCCAGTCCCGCCACCGCCAGTCCCGCCGCTGACGGACCCCCCGGTCCCGCCACCGATGATCTGCCGGTCGTCACTATCGCCGGCCCGCCGGTCGCCGGCCTTCTCCCGGCAGCTCCCTCCGACGGCCATCCGAGGGACCCTCTCGCCGGTCTCCCGGAACACCCCCTCCCCGGCCTCCCGAGCGGCCCTCTCACCGACAGGCCCCGGACACCGTCCTGCGCAGGCCTGGATCCCGACCACGCGACCGAGGACGACGCGAGCCACGCCCACGAACCGCCTGCTCCACCCTCCGGCCCCCATGAGGACGCACCTTCGACCTCGCCGTGGGGCGTGCCCGCGGGCGGCGGAACGCCGGTCACCGGTTCCTGGCCCCAGTCAGGGGGTCGGCATGCCGGTCCACGCAGGACCGAGCAGGCATGGTCCCGCCCGTCCGGTCCGTCCGCCCGGGCACGGGCGATCGTTCTGCCGGAGAACGGCCTCCCCCCGACGGCCCTCGAGCGGACGGAATTCTCCCCCGCGCCGCTTCCCCCCACGGATCCCGCGCCGCCCTCCGGCGGAGAGCCCACCTGGCCAACACGTCCGGGATCCCTGGGGACACCGGCCCTCGCTGCCGGCCCGGCCGGTCCGGAATACCTGATCGGTCCGGCATCGGCGGTCGGTCCGGTCGGCCCCACGACTCAGGCGGCTGGCCTCGCCCCGCGCACGGTCCACCACCCTCAGCCCGACGTCCCCGGACTCCCCGCCCACCTGCAGCCCGCCGTCCCGGGCCTCCCCGCCCACCTGCGCACGGGGATCCCCCAGCGCGGACGGCGTGTGTCACTGGACCTGGGCAACGGTGAGCGACACCTGTCGGTCACCTCGACCCCTCTGATCGACGAGACCGGAACGACCCGCGCCGTCGCCACGACCTTCCTCGACCTGACCGCGGACGCCGAGCGCGAACGCGCGCTGCGCCGCAGCGAGGAGCAGTTCCGGCTGACCATGGAACACACGCCGGTCGGATTCGCGCTGCTGGACCTCGACGGCCGCCTACGGCGGGTGAACCGTTCGCTGTGCCGGCTGTTCGGTTATCAGGCGGACGAACTGCGCGACCGTACCCTCGGCGACCTCACCCACGCCGACGAGATCGCCGAGTTGTCCCACCAGATCCGCGGAGTCCTGCGCGGTGAACAGGACTCCCTCGACCTCGAACGCCGCTTCGTGCGCCGCAGCGGAGAGACGCTCTGGGGCCGGCTCTCGGTCGCCCTCGCCCGGGACGACGCCGACCAGCCCGCCTATCTGATCCTCCAGATCCAGGACGTCACCGAGTCCCGGCGCACGCACAACCTGCTCACACACCTGGCCCTGCACGACCCGCTCACCGGCCTGCCGAACCGCACCCTGGTGCTCGACCGCATCCAGAAGGCGCTCGACCGTGGACGCCGCACCGGACGTCACGTCGCCGTGCTGTTCTGCGACGTGGACCACTTCAAGGTGATCAACGACTCGATGGGGCACGAGGTCGGGGACGCCGTCCTGGTCGAGGTCTCGCGACGGCTGCAGAAGGCACTGCGCTCCGGCGACACCGCTGGGCGCCTCGGTGGCGACGAGTTCGTGGTCGTCTGTGACGACATCTCGACCGAGCGGGAGGCGATCGTCGTCGCCGAGCGCGTGCAGGCCGCGGTGACCAGCCCGGCCTCCTTCGCGGGACGCACCCTGGTGCCGACGCTGAGTATCGGGATCGCGGTATCCACCTCGCCCGACGTCGATCCCCTGATCCTGCTCCGGGACGCCGACACCTCCATGTACCGGGCGAAGGAGGACGGCCGCAACCGCTGGGACCTCGTGGACGTCGCCCTGCGGCGCCGGGCGATGGACCGCCTGGACATCGAGCACGGGCTGCGGAACAGCCTGGTCACCGGAGGCCTCCGGCTGCACTTCCAGCCCATCGTCGAGATCGCGACCGGGCGCACGGTCGGGCGCGAGGCCCTGCTGCGCTGGCAACACCCCCAGCGCGGCCTGCTCGCGCCGACCGACTTCCTGCACGTGGCCGAGGAGTCCGGGCTCATCGACCAGGTCGGCAGCTGGGTGATCCGCCGGGCGGCGCAGGCGGCGGCCGCGGCCGATCCGACCAGCGGCTACGTGTCGGTGAACGTCTCCGCCCGCCAGGTCACCCGCCCCGGGCTGGCCCGCGATGTCGCTCAGGTGCTGCGCGGGAGCGGACTGTCCGCGCATCGCCTGGTGGTCGAGCTCACCGAGTCGGTCATGCTCAGCGGAGCCCCGTCGGCGCGGCGGGAACTCACCGACCTCGCCGATCTCGGCGTGCGGCTCGTCGTGGACGACTTCGGCACCGGCTTCTCCGCCTTCGGCTACCTGCGTGATCTGCCGGTCTCGGGGATCAAGGTCGACCGGAGCTTCACCGCCGGCCTCGGCCGCGACAGCCAGTGCGAGCGGATCGTCGAGGCACTCACCGGCCTCGGCCGTGGCCTCGGAGTGGACGTCGTGGTCGAGGGCGTCGAGACCGAGGAGCAGCTGCGCATGCTGGCCGGCATCGGGGTCGAGCACGCCCAGGGCTTCCTCTTCGGCCGGCCGGTCCCCACGTTCGGCTGACGGCGGGTCCTGCGGCGCCGATCCCCGGGCCGAGGAGCCGGCCGGCTCTGACCACCGGGATGCCCCACAGCGACTACCCGGAAGCCCCACGGCTCGGTGAGCCACCCGGGCACCACGCGCGGCGAGACCTCAGCTGGTGATGTACCGGTGCAGCTCGTCCCGCTCGCTCTGCAGTTCCTCCAGGCGGAACCGCACCACGTCCCCGATGCTCACGATCCCGGCGAGCACGCCGTCCACCAGCACGGGCAGGTGCCGCACGCGCCGCTGCGTCATGGTCGCCATGAGGTCCTCCAACCGGTCCTCGAGCCGGCAGGTGTGCACCGGCGCAGTCATGATCGAGGAGATCGGATCGCTCAGCACGCCGGCGTCCCCACCCCGGAGGTGTCGTACGACGTCCCGCTCGCTCACGATCCCGACCACGGTCACGCCGTCCGGCGAGACCACCAGGGCTCCGATCCCGTGCTCGGCGAGACGCTCCACCAGCGACGCGACCACCGCCTCCGGCGGCACGGTCACCACCTCGCTGCCCTTGCGCCGGATTACCTCCACAACTCGCATGACGGCCACACCTCCACTGAGGTCGGGGCCCGGACGACGGCGAGCGGGCCATGTTCGACGGTATCCGGCCCGGCGCAGAAAGGGGAGAGTTTCAGTTGACGAATCAATCCTGGTTCTCGTTCGGAGCCGTAACGGGCTTCTCGTCCGGAACCGCAGCAGGGTTCTCCCCCAGAACCGCAGCAGGAGGAGCCGCGTCCGTCGAGCCCCGCACCACCAGCTCCGGGCGGAACAGGTACTCCACGCGGGGGCCCACCTCGGCCGCGGCGATCTCGTCGAGCAGCCCGCGCGCCGCAGCTCGGGCCATGGCCGGCACGACCTGCCGGATCGTGGTGAGCGGCGGATCGGTGAAGGCCATGAGCGCGGAGTCGTCGTAGCCCACGACCGACAGGTCCTGCGGCACGCGGCGCCCGCTCTCCCGCGCCGCCCGGATCGCGCCGAGCGCCATGACGTCCGATCCGCAGATCAGCGCGGTGCACCCCTCGGGGAGGAGCCGGCGCACCGCCGCGGCGCCGCCCTCCATCGAGAACAGGGTGCACGCCACCCACCGCTCGACGTCCTCCTGGCCGAGCCTGCGCCGCATGGCCGCCCGGAAGCCCGCGATCTTGCGCACCACGGGCACGAACCGCGGGGGGCCCACGGCAAGGCCGATCCGCTCGTGGCCCAGGGCCGCGAGGTGCGCCACGGCCAGGTCCATGGAGGCGACGTCGTCGTTGCTGATGCACAACGCATCGATGCCCTCGACATGCCCGTTGACCAGCACGATCGGCAGTCCGCGGCGCCGCAGCTCCTGATAGCGGGAGGGGTCCGCGGTCGCGTCCGCGTGCAGGCCGGAGACGTAGATGATCCCGGCCACCCCGGTCTCGATCAGGGTGCGGGTGAGGTCGTCCTCGTGGGCACCACCGGGAGTCTGGGTGCACAGCACGGTCGCGTACCCGTACTGGGTCAGGGCCGACTCGATGCCGTGCACGAACGCGGGGAAGACCGGATTGTCCAGTTCGGGTACCACGAGTCCGACGAGCCGCCCGGATCGGGTGCGCAGCCGCTCGGGTCGTTCGTAACCCAGGCCGTCGAGGGCGCGGATCACCGATTCCCGAGTACTGACCGCAACACCCGTTTTGCCGTTCAGCACCCGCGACACGGTCGCCGGGCTCACACCCGCCGCCGCGGCGATCTCCGACAGTCGCGCCCGCATACCGGGACCGTACCTCCGAGTGGGTGACGCGCCGACAGAGCCTTTACGTGGGAACGAGACTAGGCAAGGATGCCTGATTGCGGCGCTCTGCGCCGTGGCAGCATCCCGTCGTCCCGGATCGGGAAGGCGGATCACCCTCACTCGGATCGTCCGGCACGTTCCTGCCGGTGAAGGGGTTTACTTCGTCATGGCTACAGTCACGTTCGACAAGGCCTCCCGCGTCTACCCGGGCTCCACCAAGCCGGCTGTGGACGCGCTGGATCTCAAGATCGAGAACGGGGAGTTCCTCGTTCTGGTCGGGCCCTCCGGATGCGGTAAGTCCACCTCTCTGCGCATGCTCGCCGGCCTCGAGGACATCACCAGCGGGCGCGTGCTGATCGGTGAGCGGGACGTCACCTCGGTTCCGCCCAAGGACCGCGACATCGCGATGGTGTTCCAGAGCTATGCCCTCTACCCGCACATGACCGTCGGTGACAACATGGGCTTCGCGCTCAAGATCGCCGGCATCTCGCGGGCGGAGATCCGCAAGAGGGTCGAGGAGGCCGCGAAGATCCTCGACCTGGTTCCCTACCTCGACCGCAAGCCGAAGGCCCTCTCGGGTGGTCAGCGGCAGCGTGTCGCGATGGGCCGGGCCATCGTGCGCAAGCCCCAGGTCTTCCTCATGGACGAGCCGCTGTCCAACCTGGACGCCAAGCTCCGCGTGCAGACGCGTACCCAGATCGGGTCGCTGCAGCGGCGCCTCGACGTCACCACCCTGTACGTCACCCACGACCAGGTCGAGGCCATGACCATGGGTGACCGGGTCGCCGTGCTCAAGGACGGCCTCCTGCAGCAGGTGGGCACCCCGCGGTACCTCTACGACCACCCGAACAACGTCTTCGTGGCCGGTTTCATGGGCTCTCCCGCCATGAACCTGATCAACCAGCCGAAGATCGACGGCGGCGTTCAGCTCGGCGACCTGCTGTGGCCGGTCGAGCGCGGTGTGATCGCAGCGGCCTCGGGCCGGGAGATCACCGTGGGTGTTCGCCCGGAGGACCTGGCTCTGTCCGACCACGGTCTGGCGATCCACGTGGACCTCGTCGAGGAACTCGGCGCCGACGCGTACATCTACGGCCGCCTGCTCGGCTCCGATGACCAGCAGATCATCGCCCGCGCCGACGGTCGGCGTCCTCCGGAGAAGGGCTCCACGGTTCACCTGGCTCCGGTCGACCAGCACGTGCACCTGTTCGACACCAGCACGGGTCTGCGCCTCGGCGCCTGACCGACCTGCGTCACCGGGAGCCCCGCACCGTCACGGTGCGGGGCTCCCGCGCGTCCGGGCGACGCCCCCGGGATCGGCTTCTGAGCTGAGGGCCGTGCCAGCGGGGCTCCAGGGCGACCGGGCGACGCTCCCCGGGATCGGTTTCTGCCCGATCACCGGCCGGTCGCTCACCGTTCGCCAGGTCGCCCTGGACACTTCGCCCGTGCCGTTGTCGTCACCGGCGCTTCGAGGCGGCACAATGGCCGTGATGCCGAACGCCCTGCAGATCACCGCCGCTGCCCCGGATCCCGCCCTCCTCGACCTGCCCTGGCAGGTCCCGCTCGAGGAGTGGCCGGACGACCGGCTCGCCGCCCTGCCCCGCGGTATCTCGCGGCACGTGGTGCGGTTCGTCCGGATGTCCGGATCGGTCATCGCGGTCAAGGAGATCCACGAGAGCCTGGCCCGCCGCGAGTACAACCTGCTGCGGGCCCTGCGCCGCGTCGGTCTACCGGCCGTGGAACCCGTGGGAGTGGTCACAGGCCGGCACACCGCCACCGGCGAGCCGCTCGACACCGCGCTGGTCACCCGGCACTTGCAGTTCTCCCTGCCGTACCGGGCACTGTTCTCCCAGTCCCTGCGAGCGCACACCGCGACCCGGCTGGTCGACGCGCTCGCCGTGCTCCTGGTGCGTCTGCACGTGAGTGGCTTCTTCTGGGGTGACGTCTCGCTCTCGAACACGCTGTTCCGCCGGGACGCGGGCGCGTTCGCCGCATACCTGGTGGACGCCGAGACCGGCGAACTGCAGGACGTCCTCAGTCGCGGGCAGCGCGAGTACGACCTCGACGTCGCGCACATGAACATCGCCGGCGAGCTGATGGACCTCTCCGCGGGCGGCCTGCTCGACGAGAACCTCGACCCGCTCAAGCTGAGCGAAGTGATCGTGCGTCGGTACGAGTCGCTGTGGGCCGAGCTGACCGACCCGGAGTCCTTCGCGCCCGGGGAACGCTGGCGCGTGGATGCGCGGATCCGCAAGCTCAACGAGCTCGGCTTCGACGTGGCCGAGCTGCAGATCACCACGGATCCCGACGGCTCCACCGTCATGCTGCAGCCCAAGGTCGTGGACGCCGGCCACCACTCGCGCCGGTTGCTGCGGCTGACCGGGTTGGACGTCGAGGAGAACCAGGCACGACGGCTCCTCAACGACCTGGACACCTACCGCGCGGAGTCCCGCCACACCGAGAGCGAGGAGATCGTCGCCCACCTGTGGCTCGCCGAGTGCTTCGAGCCCGTGGTGCGCGCGGTCCCCAAGCACCTGCGGGGCAAGCTCGAGCCGGCCGAGATCTACCACGAGGTGCTGGAGCACCGCTGGTACCTCTCGGAGAACAAGGGCGGCGACGTCGGGCTCATCGAGGCGGCGCAGAGCTACGTCTCCAAGGTGCTCGTGCACAAGCCGGATGAGGCCGCGGTGCTGGGCGTGGACACGCAGGAGCTGCCGGTCATCCTCAACGGCTGAGCGTCGCCTCAACGACAACGGCTGAGCATCGCCCGAACGACTGGGTACCGCGTCGCCCCGCGTGGCGAAGCGCGCACGACCGGCGGCCCGAGCCGATGAGCCGACCGGCGGCTCAGTTGGTCGGACGCCGCCGATGCAGCTCGTAGAGCATGACGCCGGCCGCGACTCCGGCGTTCAGGGACTCGGTACCCACCGCCATCGGGATCGAGACGACCAGGTCGCAGGTCTCGCGGACCAGCCGGGAAAGTCCCGCTCCCTCCGCCCCGACGACGAGCACGAACGGCCGCTCGTCGGAGGCGAGCTCGGGCAGCGGCACGGCGCCCTCGGCGTCCAGCCCGACCACGACGCAACCGGCGTCCTGCAGCTCGCGCAGGGTGCGGGTGAGGTTCGTCGCCCTGGCGACCGGGATCCGGGCGGCCGCGCCCGCGGACGTCTTCCAGGCCGAGGCCGTCACGCCGGCGGCCCGCCGCTCGGGAACGATCACACCGTGCCCACCGAAGGCGGCGACGGAACGGATCACCGCACCGAGGTTGCGGGGGTCGGTGACCCCGTCCAGGACGACCAGGAGCGGAGGACGGCCCGAGGCGACGGCGAGGTCGAGCAGGTCCATGGGGTGGGCGTACGCGTACGGCGGCACCTGGGCCGCCAGCCCCTGGTGCACGGCGTCACCGGTGAGGCGATCGAGGTCGGTGCGGGAGGCCTCCAGCAACGGGATCTGCTGGTCCCCGGCGATCTTCAGAGCCTCCTTGACGCGTTCGTCGGTGTCGATCCGCGACGCGACGTACACCGCGGTGACCGGTACCCCGGCCCGCAGCGCCTCGACCACGGCGTTGCGACCCGCGACGATCTCGGCGGTCCCGGCTGCTCCCCTGCTTCGTGCGGAGCCACCGCTCGCGCGGCCGGCTCCGCCTGAGCGACCCTGAGCGGCCGGGGAGCGTCCCGTGGACCCCTTGCGGCGTGCCGCGGGATGGTGCACGCGGTCCTCGGCCCGCGGGGTCGGCCCCTTGGGCTGGAGGGACTTCCGCTGCTGTCCGCCGGACCCCACGATCGGGCCCTTCTTGGAGCCGGGCTTGCGCACGGCACCCCGCCTACCGGAGGTGTCAGCCACCGATACCACCTTCCGGTTCTCTCTTGGTCAGGGTCCACCGCGCACCGTCGGCCGTGTCCTCCACCGAGATTCCGGCATCGGCGAGCCGCTTGCGGATGGCGTCGGCTGTTGCCCAGTCCTTGTCCCGCCGGGCCGCGACCCGGGCGTCCAGTTCGGCGCGGACCACCGCGGCCAGGGCCTGGCGCATCGGCGCATCGCCGTCGGCCGCGCCCGAGCGCCAGTGCGGGTCGAGCGGATCGACCCCCAGCACGGCGGTCATCCCCCGCACCGCACCGACCGCCGACTCCACCCCCGCATGGTCCCCGGCGGCGAGCGCGTTGTTGCCCGTGCGGACCTGCTCGTGCACGGCGGCGAGGGCCGCCGAGACCCCCAGGTCGTCATCCATCGCGGCGACGAAAGCGGGCGGGAGCTCCACGGCATCCAGGTCGATGTCCGCGGCCTTGCCGCCGAGCAGCTCGTCCGCCCGCAGCACGAAGCCCTCGATGCGCTCGTAGGAGGCCGCGGCCTCCTGGAGCCGAGCCTCGCGCTCCGCGCCGTCCCCGATCTCGATGTTGGAGCGGTAGTGCGCCGCGGTCAGCAGGTACCGCAGGACCACGGGCCGGACCCGCTGGGTGAGCGCGGCGATCGACAACGTGTTGCCGAGCGACTTGCTCATCTTCTCGCCGTCCGTGACCACCCAGGCGTTGTGCAGCCAGTACCGGGCGAAGCCGTCCCCGGCCGCCCGGGACTGCGCGAGCTCGTTCTCGTGGTGCGGGAAACGCAGGTCGAGGCCACCGCCGTGGATGTCGAACTCACGGCCCAGGTACCGCCGCGCCATTGCCGAGCACTCCAGGTGCCAGCCGGGCCGGGCCCGCCCCCACGGTGTCGGCCAGGAGGCGGTGGCCGGTTCGCCGTGCTTGGCGCCCTTCCAGAGCGCGAAGTCGCGCGGGTCACGCTTGCCCCGCGGATCGGCGTCCTCGGCCGGGGCCATGTCGGCGATCGACTGGTGGGTGAGCTCGCCGTAGGGCGCGAACGCACACACGTCGAAGTAGACATCCCCGCTGCCGTCGGCGGCCTGGTAGCCGTAGCCCGCCTCGATGATCTCCTCGACGAGTTCGATCATCTCGGTGATGTGGCCGGTGGCCCGGGGCTCGTAGGTGGGGCGCAGCACGTTCAGCGTGTCGTAGGCCGCGGCGAACTCCTGCTCGTGGCGGAAGGCGTGGGCCCACCACTCCCGACCCGCCTCGGCGGACTTCGCGAGGATCTTGTCGTCGATGTCGGTGACGTTGCGGATGAACGTGACCTCGTAGCCCTGGCGCAGGAACCAGCGCCGCAGGACGTCGAAGCTCACCTGGGCCCGCACATGCCCGAGATGCGGGGAGGACTGCGGTGTGGCCCCACAGACGTAGATCCCGACCCGGCCCTCTTCGAGCGGGACGAAGTCCCGCACCTGCCTGGTCGCGGAGTCATAGAGGCGAACGTTCACCTGTCAAGAGTACCGATGCCCCGTCCGTCCTCGTGACGCCTGTGGACGCCGCCCGGGAGCCGTCCACAGGGCGATGACCTGCGCTCCTGCGGGACCGATCGGCTTCCCGCGGAGCCCGACCCCGGAACGCGCCGGAGCGTGGCCGAGGAGCACCGTCGAGTCACCTCCTGACCGGAGGGACCCGGTGGGGATCGGGTCACCGGTCGATGGCAGGCAGATCCGCGGGCAGTACCAGCGCCGTCGCGATGGCCGCCACTCCTTCGCCACGACCGGTGAGGCCGAGGCCGTCCGTGGTGGTCGCCGAGACGGTCACGGGCGCATCGCAGGCATGGCTGAGCGCGGCCTGGGACTCGTCCCGCCGCGGAGCGAACCGGGGCCGGTTGCCGATCACCTGCACGGCAACGTTCCCGATCTCGAAGCCGGCGGAGCGCACTCGACGGGCGATCTCCGCGAGCAGTGCCACCCCCGAGGCGCCCGCCCACCGGGGGTCGGCCGTGCCGAACTGTGCCCCGAGGTCTGCCAATCCGGCGGCGGAGAGCAGCGCGTCACAGCAGGCGTGCGCGATGACGTCCGCATCGGAGTGGCCGTCGAGGCCACGCTCCCCCGGCCAGTGGAGGCCGCCGAGCCACAGGTCCCGCCCGGCGTTCGGCGCGGCGTACGCGTGGACATCGGTGCCGACACCGACGCGCGGCAGGAGTGAACGCTGGGGGGTGGCGGCAACAGGTTGCGGAACTCTGGCGACAGATCGCGGGGCGGCGGCACCAGGCTGGACGTCTGCCACAGACGGGGCGGCAGCACCAGGCTGAACGCCGGTCGCTGACAGATCGCCGGCCGCAGACCGGTCGCCGGGGGGTTCACCTTCCGGGAGCACGGTCCTGATCGTAGGGTCGCAGCCATGGCCGACCCGTACACCCCCGCCGGTGCCGTCGACACTGGTGCTGTCGGCACCGGTGCCGGCCACCCAGGCACGGTGCGGGCTGCCGCCGTCGGCGCCGGTGCTGTGCCGGAAACCACCGTCGATGCCGACGCTGTCCGCGTCGGTGCTCTCCGCCCGGGTGCCCTCCGTGCGGCCGCCGTCGTCCTCGCCGGCGGGAGCGGCACCCGCGTGGGGGCGCGACGCGACGACGTCCCGATCAACAAAGTGCACCTGCCGTTCGCCGGCCGCAGCGTGCTGGCCTGGTCGTTCCACCGGGCGCGACAGGCACCGGCCTACGGCACCTTCGTCCTCGTGGCGCGGGCCGAGGATCTCGAGAGCTCCCGAGAACTGCTCGCCCGTGAGGTGCCCGACCTGGACGTCGAGGTCGTCGCCGGGGGCGCCTGCCGGCACGACTCCGAGATGGCCGGGCTGCGCCTGCTCGCCGAGCGGATCCAGGACGGCGCCCTCGACGTGGTCGCGATCCACGACGGCGCCCGACCTCTGGCAGAGACTGCACTGTGGCAGCAGGTCGCGGAACAGGCCGCCGCCCGGGGATCAGCGATCCCGGTGGTCGAGGTGCCCAGGGTGCTGCCGGCCGCGCTGCTCGAACTCCCCTCCGCCGTGCCCCTCGGACGACCATCCGCCACGATGTCCGCCCGATCCGAGGCCTGCGACCGTGCCGAGGAAGGCAGCGACCCGACCACCGCTCACCTGCTCGGGCCGAGGCTGGCCGGGGCACAGACCCCGCAGGCGTTCCGGGCGATGCCACTGCTCACTGCCTTCGAGGCCGCCGCGGCGGCAGGATTCGAGGGCACCGACACCGCCAGCACGGTGGCGTGGGCCGGGACGACATCGATCCACGCCGTGCAGGGAAGCCGCCGCAACATCAAGATCACCTGGCCGGAGGACGTTCCGGTCGCGGCGCGGCTCCTCGACCGGGATTGAGTGCCACCGGCGGTCGGAGTACCACAGACGGTCGGAGCGCCCCGGCGGTCGGAGTGCCCCAGCCGACTTGGGGGCTCTTGGAAGTCGGGGTGTTCCAGGCGGTCCACGTGCTCAAGCCCATCAGCCGCAACCGGTCGAAGTTTCGGCCAGGGCGGCTCCCGTCAGTCCGGTACGCGACTGGCGAACCCGGCGATGCACAACGAGGCGGCGCCCCGGGGACAGCTCGGAGGACCCTGCACCCGGGAACCGGCATACGTGGAACAAACTTCGCGAGGGGCACCTATGGGGCAGGATCGATCCACCGTCCCATCGCTCCGAACACACCGAAACATTCAGGCGCGTCACACGCGGAACAGGCGCACAAAAGGTCGTGGGGCGGAGCGCGCCGAATGACGCATCTCCGCCCCACGAACAACACTTCGACCCCATTCCAGGACCCGCGTCACGAGTCCCGCCCGTCCCGACACCGGCTATTCATGGCGCCGCGGGGTGAAGTCGATCATATGCATTTCCTGTGCCGGTGCCGGCCTGGCTCAGCCAACAGCAAGCGGGAGCCGGACCGACCGGATCACTGCTGGCCGGGCTGACCGGGGTACTGCTGCGGCGGGTAAGGCGGCTGGCCGGGCTGACCCGGGTAGGGCTGCTGGGGCTGACCCGGGTACGGCGACTGAGGCTGGCCCGGGTAGGGCGACTGGCCGGGCTGACCCGGGTAAGGCTGCTGGGGCTGGCCGGGGTAGGCCTGCGGACCGGGCTGGCCGGGGTACGGCTGCTGAGGCTGACCCGGGTACGCCTGCGGCGGGTAGGGCTGCTGACCGGGCTGGCCCGGGTAAGCCGGGTAGCCAGGGCCGCCGGGGTAGCCAGGAATCCCCTTGACAGGAGGGCCGTACTGGTTCGGCACCGGGTCACCGTCAGTGGCCCAGAAGACGATCAGGATGATCCATCCAATAACGGGGATGATCCACAGCAGCGTGAACCACCCGCTCTTGCCCGTGTCGTGCAGGCGCCGCGCCGAGACGGCAATCCATGGACAGAACAATCCCAACCACACGAGAGACGAAAATACGTTGTTCAGGTGGACAATGGCACCGAGAACCGAGGCGGCCACCTCGGCGATGACGTAGAACAGCGCCCAGTACCAATACTCAGAGCGACGGGCGCGCCCCTCGAATCCAGCGTAGTTCCCCAGAACCGCGCGTACGGCTTCCTGGAAGGACATCCGAGCCTCACTCCCCGGGTAACAGACAATGATCACATCTCGTCGCGTCCATCCTATGTGCCGACAGGACCGTCAGGGCACAAGAGCGCCGAATCCCGTTGCCCTGGCACCAGGACCAGGCGAAGCACTCTCGCACTCCGGACATATCCCTGGTGCCGTCAGGTCCTGTACGGGCTCATCACGGTCCACGCGAGGGTCCGGCGCCACAGCCGTCCACGAAGTACCACCCGCGCTGACCATGAGGTCCCCGAGCGGCCGGACCATCGGGCCCATCCCTCGCTCAGGCCTCCACGAAGATCAGCTCCTCGGGCTCGCACACGAGTCGCACGCGCTGCCCGATCACCTCGACCAGGGTGTCGAGGGTGGTCACCCCCGGCCGACCCAGCACGCTCACCCGGTCGGCCCGCGCCGCGAGGAAGGCCGAGAAACCGTCCATCGAGGGCGCCCCCGCGCCCAGGGCGATCCCCCCGCCCGAACCATGCGCACCGAGAACCTCGGACACCCCCCGCCCACCGGACACACCGGACGTGCCCAATACCCCTGGCACCCCAGCCCCACCCAGCACCCCGGACACCCCAGCCCCGCCCAGCACGGCAGGCACCGCGGGCGCGCTGAGGGCGAGGTAGTCGACGAGCCTGCGGAACAGTTTGGGCAGCACCACTGCCTGGTCCGTCAACACCTCCTCCCCCTCGACGACGACCCCGGTCACGGTGCGATCGCCCGGCCACAGCCCGAGACCGGCCGTGCGTGCCCGGCGCACCGCGCCGGTGAACAGCGCTCGCGACTGAGGGTCGAGCCGGCTGTAGTAGGTCGGATAGGCGAGGCCACGTTCGAGCAGGCGCCAGTTGGCGCTGGCCCGCAGGCGCGCGCCGTCCACGGTCACCGGCGTCCCGTCCGCCTCCACCGGATCACCCGGATACACCAGAGCGACCGGGCGACCATGCGTGTCCGCGAACCCGGTGAGCACATGGCCGCGGGACTGGGCCGGGACCGCGGCGACGACCGTCTCACGACGGTGGCGCACGCCGGTGAATCCGAGGGTCGCGAGAAGATCGTCCCTGGCCGCATGGGCGAGTCCGAGAGGCTGGTGCCGCTGGGGACCACCCCCGGCGCTCGGGGAGTAGTGCGTCTCCAACGCGTCGATGGCGTCGAGCCGCAGTTGCACGCTGCCGTTGCCGCTGACTCTCGCGGCGATCCCTAGCCGGGCAAGGATGCCAGGAGCATCGGGCACGAAGCGCATGGAGTCGCCGTCCGGCTCGTCGCCGATGACGTGGAAGGAACCCCTGACCACGTAGAGAGCCATTGCCACTCCCCGGTGCCGTCATGGACACGGACGTCAGCCCGGCGGACGGATGCGGTCAGGCCGACATACCGACCCTGACGAGGGACCCGGGTACCTGGACGGTGAAACGCGGCCCGGCGGCAGAAGTTGGGCTGATGTCGGTACGGCGTTCGCCCGTCGGTTCCCGGCCGGCTATCGCCTGGAGAACCAGGTCAGCCCAGATCCGGAGGAATCAGCCGAGACCCGGGGCTCACATCAGCGGAGATCCGGGACCCCAGGTCAGCCGAGATCCGCAGCCTCGGCACCGAGCGCCGCCAGCGTGACGTCGAGCCCGTCCTCCCCCTCGGCGAGCAGGACGTCGGCCCCGGCGGGGACGGTGCGGACCGGCGTCCCTGCGGTCAGGAGCCGCCGCAGGAGCTCCGGCAGATCCCAGGCAACCAGGCCCGGCGCCGCAGCCCTCAGCAGGCGGAGCGGCAGGGCGAGTGGGGTGAGCACCTCCAGGTGCGCCTCGCGGGGGACCGTGCTCAGGACGATCCCCTCGGCGTCCACCTGCTTGAGGGTGTCCGTGACCGGCCGGACCGGCAGGACGACGCCCCCGCCGGGAGCCGACGCCACGGCAGCGACCGCGGTCAGCAGAGCCACCGGGGTCACGAGCTGGGCCGGGTCGAGCAGCAGCATGATCGGATCCGCCGCCTGCCCGGCGGCACGGCGCTCCGGTCCCGAGCCCGGGGCAGGGGCCCCCAGGCACTCCGGCAGCCGCACCACCGCGTCGTCGAACCGGTCGGCGACGAGCAGGTCCACCGACACTCCCGGCCCCGACCGGCAGACGGCCTTCGCCCGGGGCGCGGCGTCCTCGCCGACCAGCACCAGGACCCGGTCCACCACACCCGGAACGGCGAGGGCACGCACCGCCCGGTCCACCACCGGCATCCCCGCGACCTCGCGCAGCAGGCGCTCGACCCGCCGGGGGGGCAGCAGGAGGGGCACGACCCCGAGACGACCCGTGCTCATCGGACGACCAGTGCTCATCGGGTCAGACGGGCAGCGGGGTCGTGGATCCCGTGCGGTCCGGAGCGGCCGGTGCTCGGGGCAGGAACCGCCGAATGCACCAGGCGCCCGAAGACCATGCGCCCGTTGGCCGTGGTCAGCACGCTCGTCACCTGTACGGAGACGTCCGCGCCCACCCGGTCCCGGGCCCGCTCGACGACCACCATCGTGCCGTCGTCGAGGTAGCCGACCGCCTGCCCGGCCTCCTTGCCCGCCCGGGTCAGGTGCACGGTGACGCTGTCCCCGGCGCGCACCGGCGGCCGCAGGGCGAGGGTGAGGGCGTGCAGGTTCATCACGCGGCAGCCCGCGAGCGCGGCGACCTTGGCCAGGTTCGTGTCGAGGGTGAGCAACGCGGCCTGGCGCCGGATCGCCATCCGGATCAGCTTCGCGTCGACCTCGGGCACCTCGAGGGCCTCGTCACCGATCACCTCGAGCTCGACCGCCTCCTCGCGGCGCAGCGTCTCGATGACCTCCAGCCCGTGCCGGCCACGTCCGCGACGCAGGTCGTCGGTGGCGTCCGCCAGGCCCTGCAGTTCGCCGAGGACGGGTTCGGGCACGAGGACCACCCCGTGCAGGAATCCGGCCCGGACGACGTCGAGGATGCGCCCGTCGATGGCGACCGAGGAGTCCAGGATCCGCGGGAGCGAGGCGAGTGCCGTCGGGCGCTCGCGCAGGCCCGCGTGCGGACCGAACAGGGCGAGCACATGCGCGCGCCGGGCCAGGCCCAGGCGGTAGCCGAGGCTGGCCAGGGTCACGCAGATGAAGACGAACACCGGGATCGTGATCAGCGCCGAGCCCACGAGCAGCAACGGCCAGGTGAGGCCGCCGGCCACGAGCATGCCCAGCACCGACCCGACCAGTCCGGCGAGGAGCTGCTCGGCCGAGCGGCCCGAGAGGACCGCCTCGGTGGCCGCGACCGAGCGCCCGGTGATCCGCCCGACGACCCCGCCGACGACGTAACCGAGTCCCGCCCCGACGATGATCCCCACACTGTCAGCGTCGAACGGGCCGAGTCGCATCTCGATGGACCCGGCGGTCCACCGCGAGATCTGGAAGCCGACCCCCGCGAGGAAGACCACGACGCAGAACCGCAGAACCTCGACGACAGCGGGAGGTATGCCTACATCACGCCGAGTCATCGAACAATCATCCCCCCTGACCGCTGGTTCCGACCCGGCACACGCCCGGGCGCGCTCACCACACCCCGCGCAGCCCGGGAAACCAGGTCGATCATGCCGCGGCCCCGGACCATTGGTCCGGGGCCGTCAACGGCTCAGGAAGCCAGGACCTCGTCGAGCAGGGACTCGGCTTTGTCCTCGTTCGTGTGCTCCGCCAGTGCCAGTTCGGAGACCAGTATCTGTCGAGCCTTCGCCAGCATCCGCTTCTCGCCCGCCGAGAGGCCGCGGTCCTGATCACGTCGCCACAGATCGCGGACAACCTCGGCCACCTTGATCACGTCGCCGCTGGCCAGCTTCTCGAGGTTGGCCTTGTACCGGCGGGACCAGTTGGTCGGTTCCTCCGCGTAGGGGGCCCGCAGAACCTCGAACACCCGGTCGAGGCCCTCCTGGCCGACGACGTCACGCACGCCCACCAGATCGACGTTCTGGGCGGGCACTTCGATGGTCAGATCCCCCTGGGCGACCTTGAGAACCAGGTACTGCCTCTCCTCGCCCTTGATGACTCGGGTCTTGATCTCCTCGATGAGTGCAGCCCCGTGGTGGGGGTACACAACAGTCTCGCCGACCATGAACGCCATGTGTTCTCGTCCCCTTTCCCAACCCCAGTCTAACACGACACCCTGCCGTCGTCATCGAACACACGAAGCGTTTCCGCAGGTCAGAGCCATGGTGGGTGTCCCGATCGGGCTTGACAGGGGGCCATTTCCGTGCTGGTGCCGCCTCCTCCGAGTGACCGAACCAGGGCTTCCCTCACATGGCCGAGAGGTCCGACCGTTCGGAGGGCTCGGCCCATACCCACCCTGATCACCCAGGACAAATGCCACCATTCGGGAGGTAGCAGGCTGCGGGGCGAGCACGGCGGGGACATCCGCGCCCGACCGGCCCGCACCCGTCAGGGCTCGAACTTGTAACCGAGTCCACGCACCGTCACCAGGTAGCGGGGGTTGGCCGGGTCCGGTTCGATCTTGCTCCGCAGACGCTTCACATGGACGTCGAGGGTCTTCGTGTCGCCCACGTAGTCGGAACCCCAGACGCGGTCGATCAGCTGCATGCGCGTCAGCACCCGGCCCGCGTTGCGCAGAAGGATCTCCAGGAGCTCGAACTCCTTGAGTGGCATCTGCACCGGCTCGTTGTTCACACTCACCACGTGGCGTTCCACGTCCATGCGCACCGGCCCGGCCCCGATCGTCGCGGGCACGAGGGTCTCGGGCTCGGTCCCCCGCCGCAGCACGGCCCGCACCCGGGCGACGAGTTCTCGCGAGGAGTACGGCTTGGTCACGTAGTCGTCGGCCCCGAGCTCCAGGCCGACCACCTTGTCGATCTCGCTGTCCTTGGCGGTCAGCATGATCACCGGCACATTGCTGCGGCTGCGCAGCTGCCGGCAGACCTCGGTGCCGGGCAACCCCGGCAGCATCAGGTCGAGGAGCACGAGATCCGCCCCGTTGCGATCGAACTCCGCCAGGGCGGCGGTGCCGTCGTCCGCCACCGCGACCTCGTACCCCTCCCGCCGTAGCAGGTAGGACAGCGGGTCGCTGAAGGACTCTTCGTCCTCGACGACGAGGATCCGGGTCACGGTCGTGCTCCCCTCAGATGGGTACCAGCAGCCCGGAGGGTCTCCGGCTGCTCGGACGGGGCGTCGGCCTGCTCCTGCGACTGCCCGGACTGGGACGGCGCACTGTCCGGTAGCCGCAGGGTGAAGGTCGACCCCTGCCCCTCCACGCTCCACAGCGTCACCTCGCCGCCGTGGTTGCTCGCGACGTGCTTGACGATGCTCAGGCCCAGTCCGGTGCCGCCGGTGGCCCGGGAACGCGCCTGATCGATGCGATAGAACCGCTCGAAGATCCGTTGCTGCTCGGCCACGGGAATGCCGAGCCCCTGATCGCTGACCGAGATCTCGACCAGACCGCGGTCTCGCCGCACGCCAACCCCGACCGGGGTGTCCTCGGCCGAGTAGGCGATGGCGTTGTCCACCAGATTACGCACCGCGGTGACCAGGAGGTTGTGATCCCCGAAGACGACCGCACCGGGGTCCCCGCCGTAGCTGATCTCGATGCGCTTGGCCTGTGCCGCGAGCCGGCAGCGGTCCACCGCCTCGGCGACGACCTCGTCGATGTCCACGGGCTCGGGCGAGTGCAGGGCGTCCGCGACCTGCAGGCGGGACAGGTCGATGATCTCCTGCACGAGGGTCGCCAGCCGGCGGGACTCCCGCAGCATCCGCTCCGCGAAGTGGCGCACCGCCTCGGGGTCGTCGGCACCGTCCTGCACAGCCTCGGCCAGCAGGTGCAGTGCCCCGATCGGGGTCTTGAGCTCGTGGCTCACGTTGGCCACGAAGTCACGCCGCACCTCCTCGACCCGCTGGGCCTCGGTGCGGTCCTCCACGAGGATCAGCACGTGGTCCGTCCCCAGCGGGGCGACCCGGGCGTGCACGACCAGGCGCCCGCGTCCCAGCGGCCCACGGGCCAGATTCATCTCGCGCTCCCGCACCAGACCGAACCGGCGCGTCTCGGCGGCCATCTCCCGCAGTTCCGCGTGCACCAGGTCGTGCCCACGCACGAGGCCGAACGCGTAGGCCGCCGGGCTGGCCTTGACCACGCCGTCCGCGAGGTCCAGCACCACCGCCGCGGAACGCAGCACGCTCAAGACGTCGCCGACACCGGGAGGCAGGTCCGGTTCCGGCAACGCGGGCAGGCCCAGCTGCTCGCGTTCGCTGGCACGGAAGGCGAGCACCGCCGCCGCACCGACCAGCAGACCCACGAGGCCGGCCAGGACGGCGGTCCACGACGGATTCACGGTCTCAGGTTAGGACGGCGCACCCGACACACCAGCGACCGAGGGTGCCTTGTGTCAGGCCTTCCAGCGCTGTTCACCAGGTGTCCGGCAGTCGTTCATGACAGGCTGCGACCGTTCATCGTCAGATCCCCCGTGCCCGACCCCGCCCCAGTCCGAGCAGTCGGCCGGGGCCCGTCCGGCCCTCCGGGCCGATCATCCATGGCCGATCCGGCCGGCGCGAACAGGAGCGGACCCCATGCGCGAGCAGTTCCACGGAGAGCTTCGGGCGATGTCCGAGAACATGGTCGAGATGACCCGGCTGGTGGGATCCGCCATCGCCCGGGCCACCACGGCCCTCATGGACGCCGACCTGACCCTGGCCGAAACCGTGATCGCGGCCGATCTGCAGGTGGACGCGATCCAGGAACAGATCGAGGAACGGGCCCTGGCCATGCTCGCCACCCAGGCGCCGGTGGCCACGGACCTGCGGGTGATCGTGACCGGACTGCGGATGACCGCCGACCTCGAACGCATGGGTGACCTGGCCCGGCACGTGGCCAAGCTGGCGCGGCTGCGCTACCCGCACTCGGCGATCCCGCCCGAGCCGCGGGCCACCATCGTCCAGATGGGTCAGGTGGCCGAACGGATCGTGGCCAAGACCGGCAGCGTCATCGCCACCCGGGATCTCGCCGTGGCCGGGGAGCTCGAGACGGACGACGACGCCATGGACCAGCTCCACCGCGGGCTGTTCACCCTGCTCCTGTCGCCCAGTTGGACGTACGGCATCGAGGCGGCGGTCGACGTCACGCTGTGCGGGCGGTACTACGAACGGTTCGCCGATCACGCGGTCTCCGTGGCCCGCCGGGTGATCTTCCTGGTCACCGGGGAGCGTCATCACGTGGGGGAACCCAGCGGGGCACATGTGATCGGCTCCGCCGGCGCCTGATGGGTGTTGCGGGGCCGGACATGGACCGGCCCGCGGCGCCCCCCGAACGGGGCTCGCGGGCCGGTCGGCACGGGCGGGTCCGAGGACCGGCCCGGCGGGATCAACGTCCCTGGTTGGCCACGGCCGCCGCAGCGGCAGCAGCCGCCTCGGGGTCGAGGTAGCGCCCACCCGGCACGGTCGGCCGCAGCTGCTCGTCGAGCGTGTACAGCAGCGGGATCCCAGTGGGGATGTTCAGGCCGGCGATGTCGGTGTCACTGATGCCGTCGAGGTGCTTCACCAGCGCCCGCAGCGAGTTGCCGTGCGCCGCGATCATCACGGTCAGGCCCGCCTTCAGGTCGGGCACGACGGCCGACTCCCAGTAGGGCAGCATCCGGGTCACGACGTCCTGGAGGCACTCGGTGCGCGGCAGGTCGCCGTCGATCCCGACGTACCGGGCCTCACCGGCCTGCGAGAACTCGTCGTCGTCCGCGATGGGCGGTGGCGGCACGTCGTAGGAGCGACGCCACAGCTGGAACTGGGCCTCGCCGAACTCCTCGAGGGTCTGCTTCTTGTTCTTGCCCTGCAGCGCGCCGTAGTGACGCTCGTTGAGGCGCCAGGTGCGCTTGACGGGGATCCAGTGCCGGTCCGCGGAGTCCAGGGCGAGGTTGGCCGTGGTGATCGCGCGACGCAGGAGCGACGTGTGCACGACGTCCGGCAGCACCCCCGCGTCGGCGAGCAGCCGGCCCCCGGCGTCGGCCTCCAGCCGACCCTTCTCCGAGAGCGGCACGTCCACCCAGCCGGTGAACAGGTTCTTGGCGTTCCAGTCGCTCTCGCCGTGGCGGAGCAGGATCAGCGGGTAGGTCATGCCCAAAGGCTAACCGGGCCGAGGGCGCGACCAACGTCCCGGGCGGGGCAGGGCCGGGCCTCCACCGGGACCACGATCCGCAACCCTGCGGCAGCGCGACGGCCCCTCAGGGCGCCACCGCCACCGCGCCGTAACCGCCCGTCAACGGGCCCGTCGGGTCAAGGCACGCGGCACGTGCCACGGGCCGCACCGGCCGGCACCGGCGGCTCCGCACGGCCGCCGAGTACACCCCGACCGACACGTCCACGGTGCGTTCCCAGGAGAAGCGCCCGGCCCGAGCCACCGCCTCCACCTGCATCTGGGCCCGCCGGGCCGGGTGGTCCAGCAATGTCGCCAGGGCCCGCGCCCACCGGCCGGGATCATGCCCGTCCACGAGCAGGCCCGTGCTTCCGTCCGCGACCGCGGTCCGCAGCCCACCCACCCGGGTGGCCACGACCGGCGTCCCGCACGCCTGCGCCTCGGCCGCGACCAGACCGAACGACTCGTTGTGCGAGGGCACCACGACCAGGTCGGCCGCGCGGTACCACCGGGCCAGCTCGCGACGGGCCACCGGCGGTTCGAACCGGACCACGTCGGCGACGCCGAGCCCTGCGGTCATCGCCCGCAACTCGCCCAGCCAGTCGGTGTCCCCTCCGCTGGAGCCCCCCAGCACCGCGAGCATCAGCCGGCCACGCCGGGAGGGGTCCTGGGTCACCAACCGGGCCACGGCCCGCACCACCACATCGGGTGCCTTGAGCGGCTGGATCCGGCCCACGAAGAGGAGCAACTGGACGTCGTCGGGCAGGCCCAGCCTGCGTCGCGCCGAGCGCCGTCCGCAGGGGCCCCCGGGGGAAAAGACCTCCAGGTCGACCCCGGGCGGGGCGATGGCCACCTGCGCGGGATCCGCGCCGTACAGCGTGACCAGATCCCTGGCCTCCTCCTCGGTGTTCGCGATGAGCCGTCCCGCGGCCGCGACCACCTGTTCCTCGCCGATCACGCGTCCCTGCGGCTCCGGCACATCGCCGTCCGCCAGCGCGGCGTTCTTCACCTTGGCCATGGTGTGCATGGTGTGGACGAGCGGCACGTCCCAGCGGTCCGCGACGAGCCAGCCCACCTGGCCGGCGAGCCAGTAGTGCGAGTGCACGAGGTCGTAGTGGCCGAGCTCGTGCCGGGCACCGAACCGCACCAGGCCGGCCGTGAAGGCGCAGAGCTGCCCGACCAGATCGTG
Source organism: uncultured Kineosporiaceae bacterium (assembly GCA_964583765.1). Taxonomy (GTDB): domain Bacteria; phylum Actinomycetota; class Actinomycetes; order Actinomycetales; family Kineosporiaceae; genus CAZOWW01. The sequence goes on along the minus strand of CAZOWW010000040.1, from coordinate 7,865 downwards.
CTTGCGCAGTCCCTCGAGCGGCCCGGCCGGAACGTGCCGCACGAGCACGCCCGGGGCCAGCTCGACGGCGGGTGGCAGGTCGCTGGACGTCGCCCGGGTGAAGACGTCCACCTCGATGCCCCGCCGGGCCATGCGGCGCGCGGTCTCGCTGACGTACACGTTCAGGCCGCCGGCATCGCCGGTCCCCGGCTGTTCGAGGGGGGAGGTGTGCACCGACAGCATGGCCACCCTGCGGGGCAGGCCGTCGGGGCGTTCGTGACGTCGTCGTCCGTTGAACTCCGTGCAGGTGAACTCCGTGCGGTGCCGGTCTGTCGCATGCCGGTCGAGTCTGTCCACGTGATCCGTCACGTCCTGGGTCGCGTCAGGGCGGCCTCCGGCGCACCGCCGGTCGGCCCGCCTAGATCCTAAGCTGCTGCCTGTGGGTCGCCAGACGAGGCCGGAGGGAACCGTCACCCGTGGCACGACTCACCCCAACCGCCTGCGCCGGGTCGATCGCTGGCTGATCGGCGTGCACGGAGCGCTCCTGAGCGGGGTTGCGGACCCTCTGGTGGCCGACCTGGGCTACGGCGCGAGCCCGATCACGGTCGTGGAGCTCCACCGCCGTCTGGCCGCCCACCGCGCGGACGTCGAGGTGGTCGGGATCGAGATCGAGCCCGCCCGGGTCGCCGTCGCCGAGCCGCTGGCCCGCCCCGGCCTCTCGTTCGTCGTCGGCGGTTTCGAACTGCCCATGCCGTCCGGTCGCCGTCCCGTGATCGTGCGCGCCTTCAACGTGCTGCGGCAGTACGCCGAGGAGGACGTCGCCGGGGCCTGGGCGCGCATGGCCGAACGGTTGGCCCCGGGCGGGCTGCTCGTGGAGGGCACCTGCGACGAGCTCGGCCGGCTCGCGAGCTGGGTGAGCGTGGACGCCGGGGGACTGCCGACGGCGCTGACCCTGTCCCTGCGCCTGGCAGGACTCGAGCGTCCGGGACAGGTGGCGGCCCGGCTGCCCAAGGCGCTGATCCACCGCAACGTGCCGGGCGAGCCGGTGCACACCTTCCTCACCGCCCTGGACGACGCCTGGACCCGGGCCGTGGACCGCAGCGGCTTCGGCGCCCGCCAGCGGTGGCTGCGCACGGTGGCAGGCGTCCGGGCCGAGGGGTGGCCCGTGCTGGGCGGCCCGGCCCGCTGGCGGCTCGGGGAACTCTCGGTGCCGTGGACCGCGGTGGCCCCCGCCCCGGACACGCGTCCGACCACCGGCTGAGGCCTGGACCGGGCGGGATCAGGCCTCGACGTCGGTCCCCGGCGGCGGCGCGAGGGCGCGGATCTCCGCGGCGAACAGCTCGCACGCCGCCGGGTTCATCAGCACGAAGCGGATGAGCTCAAGGCTCCTCAGGGTGCGTACGGCCGAGGCCGTCGCCTGCACCGCGATCCGGGCGACCTGGGGCATCGGCCAGCCGTAGGCACCCGCACTGATCGCCGGGAAGGCCACCGAGGCGGCACCCAGCTCCGCCGCGACCCCGAGACTCGAGGTGAAGGCCGCGGCGAGCAGCGCCGGATCCTGTTGACCCCGGTGGAGGTTCGGGCCCACGGTGTGCACCACCCAGCGGGCCGGCAGGAGTCCGGCCCCGGTCGCGACCGCCCGGCCCACCCCCAGGCCGTCGGGCAGGACCGTGTGCCGCAGGCGACGGCACTCCTCCAGCAGCGCGGGACCCGCGGCCTCGTGGAGTGCACCGTCCACCCCACCCCCACCCAGCAGGGTCGAGTTCGCCGCGTTGACCACCACGTCCGTCGTCTGGGTGGTCAGATCGCCGGTCACTGCCTCGAGTCGTGTCACGCCGCCTCGCCCTCCACCGCTCCGACCGTCCGGCGACGGCTCAGACCTCCAGGATCAGGGTCACCGGTCCGTCGTTGACCAGTTCCACCGCCATGTCCGCGCCGAACTGCCCGGTCGAGACCGTCAGACCGTACCCGCGCAGCGCGGTCACGAAGGCGTCGACGACCGGCTCGGCGACGTCCCCGGGAGCCGCGCCGTTCCAGGACGGCCGACGCCCCTTGCGGACGTCCGCGTAGAGCGTGAACTGGCTGACCACGAGCACCGGGGCACCCTCGTCCACGGCGCTGCGCTCGCCGCGGAGGATGCGCAGCTCGGCCACCTTGCGCGCCAGCCAGTCGACCTGCTCGGCGCCGTCGTCGTGGGTGACCCCGAGCAGCACGAGCAGTCCCGGACGGTCGACCTCACCGGTGACCTCATCGGCGACCACGACCCGTGCCCGCGAGACGCGCTGCACCACGGCACGCATGGCTGACTTCCCCTCGGCGGCGTCGGACGGCGGGACCGGGGACGTCGTCCCGCGGACCGCCCCGGCGGTGCCCGCTCAGCGGTGCTCGGCGAGACTCACTTCCCCGAGCCGGTACCTGCGGGCGACCTCGTCGGTGAGGGTATCGACGACGATCTGCACCTGACGGCGGGCCCTGCTCACCCGGCCCTCGATCGTGGACAGATCCGCGATCGCCTCGGCGAGGGCCGTGTCGTCCAGGGCGCCCAGGTCCGAGCCACCGAGATCGGCGACCGCCCGCTCCGCCTCCCGCCGGTGCTCCCCGACGCGGCTCGGTTCGAGGGAGAGGTGCCGAGGCGGCGCGGACTCCTCCTGAGGCCGATCGGTCAGGATGCGCTTGAGCGCATCGACGATCTCGGCGTCCGTTCGTGGGTGGCGGGCGAGCGGGCCACGACCGTCCCGGCTGGACTGTTCGGCCCGCAGGAGATCGATCCGGCCCTGCAGCAACCGCCGCGCGTACGACAGGTCGGCTTCCTCCTGGTCCGCATCGATCCGCCGCTCACGCACCTCGTCCAGGGGCAGGTCCGTGAGGTCGAGCAGGAAGTCCGGCGCGAGCACCCGATCGATCCTGCGGCGCCCCCCGGCCAGGAACTCTGTCATCTGCACTCCAGTCATGCCCCAGGTCACCGGGCGCACCGATGCGATGCACGCAGCGTAGCGTCATGGGGCCGCTCGGAGACACCTTCTCGCCGCAACGACGCGCCGACAGCCCACCCGCGGGATACCCACAACCCACCCGCGGGCTGCCGACGGCCTCACTCGACGACCGGCCCGCAGGGGCCCGGACGCGAAGGGGTGGAACCGGTCACCAGCCGCCGTTGGGATAGCGGCCCCGCCCGCTCCCGCCACGGAACTGCCGCACCGCCGGCCGCACGTCCGCCAGGTAGACGCAGGCCGCCACCACCGCCACGATCGGCAGGAACTGGATGGGGTTCAACCGCGCGCCCCCCAGCGGCAGGCTGAGAAAACCGAAGGCCATCGCCACTCCGGTCACCGCCGTCCAGAAGCCCTTGGTCCGCTTCCCCGCCGCGGGGAACACTCCGGCCTGATGCCTGACGCAGTCCGCGAACGCCCAGACCTCCAGCGCGAAGGCACCGATACTCAACCCGTCGAAGACCCACATCTGCACGTCGGCCAGAACCATGGCACCAGCGTACGGACTCCGCGCGAGCGAAGCGGACATCCGGCGCGCAGGTTCCCCACAATCACCGGATCCGCGGCCCGGTCCCGTGGACACGGGACCGGGCCGAACGGCTTCCCCTGCAGCACCAGCCGGGTGGCTCCCCTCGAGCGGACCCGGCGGGACGGCGTCTCCGGGACGGCCTCGGTCAGCGCGTCGCCGAGGCGTCGTCGTGGATCTGGGGCACCCGGATGCCGAACGGCACCACCGAGGCACCGGAGGCGACCGCAGGAGCCACTGCAGGCACCGCCGGGGTCACGGTCCAGTCCGGATGGCCGGGCATCGGCGGGGTCGTCGTGCCGTAGAGCCAGTCCCTCAGGAACGAGGTGACGTCCTGGCCCGACGCCTGGGTGGCCACCCGGATGTAGTCCTCGGTGCTCGCGGTGCGGTCGCGGTACCGGGCGAGGAAGGTGTGCTCGACCCGGTCGAAGGCCTCCTCGCCAATCTTCTCGCGCAGGGCGTAGAGCACGAGGACACCGCCGGTGTAGCGCTGGTTGTCCCACAGATTCGCCGCGTTCGGGGACGCGACCGGACCGGAGGTCGAGCGCCACAGATCTCCCTGGCTGTACGTGTAGCGCATCCGGTCCTCCATGGTCGTGTACCCCCGGGAGTCCGGCCACCCCTTCTCGTACCGGTAGAGGAGTCCGTAGAAGTCGGCGTGCCCCTCGTTGAGCCACAGATCGGCCCAGGTCTGCGGGGTCACGCTGTCCCCGAACCAGGAGTGCACCAGCTCGTGCATCATGTGCGAGGCGATCTTCGCCTCGGGTTGCAGGAGATAGGTCGACCGGTACAGCGTGAGGGTCTGGGTCTCCAGCCCGGTGAAGTCGAAGTTCGGCGGCGCAGTCGAGTTGATCGGAACGATCCCGTAGGCCTCCAGCGGGAACGGCCCGAGCTTCTGCTCGAGCCAGGCCAGCTGCCCGGGGGTCAGGGCGAGCGCCGGCTCCAGCGCAGCCGCCTCGGCCGTCGGCACCACGTCGCGCAGCTTCTCGCCGTTCGGCCCCGCACGGTTCACCACGGTGTACTGGCCGACGACGACCTGCAGCAGTTCGGTGGCCATCGGGTGCTCGGAGACGTAGGTGCTGCGGGTCCTGCCGTCCGCGGTGGACGTGGCGCGCAACGTGCCGCTGGCCACGCCGGTGAGCGTGCTCGGCACGTCCAGGTGGACGACGAACCGCGCCTTGTCCCTCGGGACGTCGTTGCAGGGGAACACCGAATGGGCCAGGTCGGGTTGCCCTCCGACGGCGAAACCGTCGTCGGTGTAGACCCAGCCGCTGCCCGGTACCGACATCCGCGGGTCGGCGGTGTAGCTCACCCGGGTGACGAACCGGCGCCCCTTCGGGATCGGGTGGGCGGGCACGATCGTGAGCTTCTCCTCCTGCTGGGTCGCCACCGCCGGTCGCCCGTCGACCTGGACCGTCCCCAGCTGGGCACCCACCGAGTCGAGGTCGAAGCTCGCCAGGCCGTCCGTGGCCCGCGCGGTGATCCTCACCGTGGCGTCCACCAGCCGGGTGTCCTCGTGGTAGGTCAATCCCAGGTCGTACGCAGTGACGTCGTAGCCGGGATTGCCCAGAGTCGGGAAGACCGGATCGGCGACCGTCGCCCCGGAGACTGCGGCTCCGGGCGCCGCCGAGGAGGCGGGCGAGGCGAGACCGAGCGTTGCGCCGACGAGAACCAGAGCCGAGATGACTCGGCACCGTGCGTGGAACATGAGACCCCCGAGACAGATGCGAACGGTCGCGGACGTCAGGCCCCCTGGGGGACCGACCCGTACAGGGCACGCCGACCACGATCCGGTCGACCCGACGTCCGAGCGACGACTATCTCGCACCCGAATGCCGCATATCCACCCCGGTCATGCCGGCAGTTCCGCCCCGGTCCCGTCGACAGGTCCACCCCGGTCCCGTCGACAGGTCCACCCCGGTCCCGTCGACAGGTCCACCCCGGTCCCGTCGCCAGGTCCACCCCGGTCACGGCAGAAGGACGATCGGGCGGCTGCCCGGGTGGCCGCTGTTCACCGTCAAAACGTCCGGGCCGGTCCCGGCGCCGCCACGGAGACGGCGGACAGGGACCGGCCCGATCCAACAATCCGACCTCAGGCCTCGCCCTCCGCGGGAGCGGTCCCGGACGCCTCGGTGGGCGCCGGCTCCTCGGCAGGCTCGGCGGCGGGCGCCGGCTCGTCGACGAGCACAGCCTCTGCGGGCAGTGTCTCGGCGGCCACAGCCTCTGCAGGCACAGCCTCTGCGGGCACGGCCTCGGCCGCCTCCGGGACCACCGTGGACGGCGCCTCGGCCGAAGCAGTCTCGGTCGTCTCGGCCGGCGAGGACGTTCCCGCGCCGGCTCGCATCGCGGCCACCTTCTTCGCCGCGGCCGCGCCGGTCTCGTCCACGACCCGGCGGACGGTCTCGGCCGTCGTCTTCGTGCGGGCCAACATCTCCTGGGTCGCAGGCTGGCTGCGCACCTTCTCGAACAGATCCTTGCTCCGGGTGGCCAGCTCGTCGGCCTGGGCCTCGACCTTGCCGGCGACCTCCACGGAGCGCGTGGCGATCACGGAGGACAGGTGGGCGGCCCTGGCCTGCAGTGCCGGCCGGTCCACCTTGCTGTCCACCTTGTCGATCGCCCGGCGGACCCCGGCGACCACACCCGCCCCGGCCGCCGTCACCACGGGAACCGCGTCCGCCACGGTCTTGCGGACCTGGGACGGCAGTTCTGCCGCCGCCTTCCTCACCTGCTCGGGCAGTTCCATCGCGACAACCTCTCTCCTGATCTGCGCTGCGGTTCGTGGACGGATCCCCCGCGGTGCCCGTCCCGAACCCCTCCCCGACGCCGGCTGCCGGTCCGACCGGCCGCCGGTCCTCACAACGACTCGGACTCCGCCGAAGATCCCTCGGCGGGATCGGTCTTCGCACCCGACAGGTCCTCGGGCCCCGATGGGTCCTCGGTATCTGCCAGGTCCTCGGCCGGCCCGTTCTCCTCGCAGAACGTGGCGTAGATGTCGAGCAGTACTCGCTTCTGCCGTTCGGTCAACCGGCCGTCGGAGTGGATCGCCGCGACGACCCCTGCGTGCTCGCGTTCGTCGAGGAAACCCGCGCGCACGTACAGGGCCTCCGCGGAGATCCGCAGCCCTCGGGCGATCTGAGCCAGCACCTCGGCGGACGGCTTGCGCAGTCCCCGCTCCACCTGGCTGAGGTACGGATTGCTCACCCCGGCCAGGGACGCGAGTTGGCGGACGGACAACTTGGCGTGCTCGCGCTGTTCGCGCAGGTACGCCCCGAGCTCTCCGACGCGCTCCGAAATGCTAGCCACAGGAACCATAGTGCTAGCAAGAGCAACCAGACGCAACCCGAACCCGCTCAACGGGTGACGATGGGCTCCATCGCCGCCGCGACGCCGTCCACGAGGACCGGGACGTCCGCCGGGGTCGCCCGCCGCACGAGGGCCAGGGCGATCGGGCCCAGCTCGTGGTGCCGCGCGGCACTCGTCACGACGCCCACGGCCTTCCCGGCCACGACCACGGAGGCCCCGTGACCAGGTAGTTCGTGCACGGAGCCGTCCAGGTGCAGGAAGACCAGGCGGCGCGGCGGATGGCCCAGGTTGTGCACGCGGGCCACCGTCTCCTGTCCGCGGTAGCAGCCCTTGTGCAGGTGCACCGCGGTGCGCAACCAGTCCAGCTCGTGCGGGATCGTGCGGTGATCGGTCTCCAGGCCCAGGCGAGGGCGCCAGGCGGCGATCCGTGCGGCCTCCGCCGCCCAGGTGCCGGCCAGAGGCAGGGCGGCGGTGCGCTCGTCCAGCTCGGCCCGCGGCACCAGGACCTCCCGCCAGGCCCGCTCCCGCCCCGGGTGCTCGGCCTCGGCGGTGCCGCAGTAGTCCGGGCTCTTCGGTCCGAGCGCCGGCCAGGGGTCCTGCCAGTACCTCAGTTCGGCCAGCGGTTCGGGCGAGCTGTCCCCCACGCCGGCGGGGACCCCGAGCACCGCCCACTGCTCGCTGACCTCGGCGACCTCCACCCGCAGCAGGAAGCGCATCCGGGTGAGCCACTCCACGAGGGCGGCACCGGTGCCGGGTTCGACGCCGAGCCACGTCGTCTCCCCGTCGTCCAGCACGTGCAGGGCGTGTTCGATGTGACCGTGCGGGCTGAGCACGAGGGTTTCCGTCGGCTGCGACGGCGGCAGATCGGCCAGTGACTGCGTGGTGAGCGAGTGCAACCAGCTGAGCCGGTAGGGTCCGGACACCTGCACCACGCCGCGGTGCGAGAGATCCACGACCGCCCGACCGCCCTCGTGCAGCCGCTGTTAGCGGGACGGGTCACCGTAGTGCCAGGCCACCACGAGGTCCGGACCCTCCTCTGGCACTGCGCCCGGCCGGCGCAGAAGTGG
>CAZOWW010000039.1:0-40172 GCA_964583765.1 uncultured Kineosporiaceae bacterium | reverse complement strand
GTCAGTAGGGAAACAGGACCCACGACTGTGACTCCGTCCTCGGATTACCCGGTTCAGCCCGCGACACCCACCCGTGATCACTACACGCCGCCACCCGGTGATGGAGATCTCTCCGCCGCCCTCGAGGATCCGGCTGACCCGGTTTACTTTCCCCGCACTTCTGTCACTCCCCGTCACCGAGTGACGACTTCAATCAACCTTCCCCGTGTCCCCTCGGCGCCCGCATCCACCTCCCACCCGGGCGACGCAACACCCCGGCCGTAGGCCCAACCCCGCACGGCTCCGGATCGTGATCATCCGGCTACCCGGCGGAGGCCCAGTGGCATCACCGGTCACACCCACTTGACGTCCTTACGCCGTATCCCTACCTTACATCGTAAGGTCGCGGTGCGGATCTCGAAGTCCGGACCGGCCACCTGAGCTCCGGACGACCACCTGACCAGGGAGCACACATGCTGCGGATCAGCAGCCTCGCCAAGTCCTACGGGCACACCCCGGTGCTGCGCGGCATCGACCTGCACGTCCGTGCCGGGCAGGTACTGGGGCTCGTCGGCTCCAACGGCGCGGGCAAGACCAGCCTCATCTCCATCGCCACCGGCCTGCGTCCCCCCACCTCCGGGAGCGTGCTCGTCGCCGGTATCGACGTCACCGCCCACCCCCATCGGGCGGCCCGACACTTCGGACTGGCACCCCAGCAACTCGGCCTGTACCCGACGCTCACCACCCAGGAGAACCTGCGCTGCTTCGCCCGGCTCGCCGGGCTGCGCGGGCGGGCCGTCCGCAACCGGGTCGACGAGGTGGCGGCGGCACTCGGGCTCACCGACCGGCTGCGGCAGCGGGCCGATCAACTCAGCGGAGGCCAGCAGCGCCGCCTGCACACCGCAATGGCGCTCGTTCACCGCCCGGAACTGCTCTTCCTCGACGAGCCAACGGTCGGCGCGGACGTCGCCTCCCGCACCGAGATCCTGCGCCTCGTGCGATCGCTCGCCGCCGACGGGACCGCTGTCGTCTACACGACCCACTACCTGCCGGAACTCGAGCAACTCGACGCCGACATCGCCGTCCTGGACCAAGGGGTGATCATTGCCGAGGCCCCGTGCCGTCGCCTCGTCGAGCGGTGGTCCCGTGCCGGCGTCACCCTGCGCTTCTCCGGGCCTGCGCCCGGGCTCGACGGATGGCACGCCGAGGGCGATCGCCTCGTGTCGCGATACACGGTCGACGACCCCGGTTCCATGGCCGCACAGGCACTCACCGCTCTCGGCGGGCACACCGCCCAGCTGGTCGGCGTCGAGGTGGGCCGCCCGGACCTCGAATCCGCATTTCTCGCCCTCACCGGTCACGCCCTGCGGGAAGGGAACGACCCGCACGAAAGGAACGACGATGATCTCGCGGCGTAGTCTCGCCGTCGCCAGGACGAGTACCTGGCTGCTCCTGCGTGATCCGGCCCCGGTGGTCGTCACGATCGCCATGCCGCTGCTGCTCGCACCGTTCCTCGTGCCGGCGGCCCGCGCCCAGCTCCACCTCGCCGGCTACACCCACGCGAACGGCAGCGAGCAGGTCGTCCCCGGGGTGGCCGTGATGTTCGCCTTCATGAGCAGCCAACTCGTGGGCACGCTCTTCTTCCGGGAGCACGCGTGGGGCACCTGGGACCGCCTGCGGGCCAGCCCGGCGAGCACCCTGGACATCGTGCTCGGCAAGGTGGCCCCCCTCTTCGCCGTCCAGCTGGCCCAGGCCTTCCTCCTGCTGTGGCTCGGTGGCCTCCTCTTCGGGTACCACCCCAACGGTTCACCGGTCGCGCTGGTGACCGTGGTGACAGCCCTCGCGGCCATGCTCGTGGCGTTCGGCGTGATGCTGGTGGCATTGTTCTCGACCATGGACATGGCACTCGTCCTGGGCAATCTGGGCGGTCTCGTCATGGCCGGCCTCGGGGGCGCACTCACCCCGGTGTCGAGTCTGCCGGGCTGGGCCCGCACGATCGCCCACGGAACACCTGCCTACTGGGCTCTGGACGCCCTGCGGGCGATCACGCTCGACCACGGAGGACTGGGGGACGTCGCCGAGGCGCTGGGGGTGCTGGGCCTGTTCACCCTTCTCTTCGGCGCGGTGGCCGCCTGGCGCTTCCGCCCGGCGTTGCCGAAGGTCGGCACCACGTGAGTCCCACCCCACGGTCTGCCCGGGGTGGGCCGGGCGGGGGACAGAGATCGTCGGGGTCGGGCCGCGAGGACCGTCCGACCCGGCCCGCATTGACGCGCGGGTACATCGTGCGCACCGCTCTCGCCGTCATCGACCGCGACGGCGTGGCGGGCCTGTCCATGCGCAAGCTCGGCGCCGAGATGGGCGTCGAGGCCATGGCGATCTACCATCACCTGCCCAACAAGGCGGCCCTCTTCGACGGTGTGGTCGAACACCTGTGGTCCGAGGTGAAGTTCGCTCCCCCGACCGCGGGACTCGAGTGGACCGAGCAGCTCGCGGTCTTCATGCGCAGCTTCCGGGACATCCTCTGGCGCCACCCCCGCGCCGTGCCCATCGTCGGCACCCGGCCCGCGGTCACCCCCGGGATGCTCGCGCTGCTCGAGCGCGCCCTCGAACTGCTCACCACCGCCGGGCTGGACGCCGGCGAGGCCCTCGACCTCATCAACTGCATGGCGTCCTTCACCGTCGGCCACGTCCTCGCCGAGGTCGGCGAGCCGGTCGGCGCGCCCGGCGTCCCGCCCGAGCAGGTGTACGCCAGCCTCACCGCAGAGAGCCACCCGCACCTGGTCGGCGCCATCGCCGCGGGGTACGACTACCGGCCGAACGAGCAGTTCGAGCGCGGGCTGCGCGCCCTCATCGCCGGCTGGGCCCCCGCCTCAACCCCGCGCGAGGGCACGGGATCCGATCACATCTGATCCCGATCGCACCCGAGAGGCACCGAGCCCCTGGCGGAGCCCAGGGGATACCGAATCCACAGGAGCGCCGCTGCGTGGCATGTTTGGTGCATGCCAGAGTTGAGATCGCGCACGGTCACCCACGGACGCAACATGGCCGGCGCCCGAGCGCTGCTCCGCGCCACCGGAGTCGACCCGAAGGACTTCGGCAAGCCGATCATCGCGGTGGCGAACAGCTTCACCGAGTTCGTCCCCGGCCACACCCACCTGCAGCCGGTCGGCCGCCTCGTCTCGGCCGCGATCGCCGCCGCGGGCGGGATCCCGCGGGAGTTCAACACGATCGCCGTGGACGACGGCATCGCCATGGGGCACGACGGCATGCTCTACTCCCTGCCGTCCCGGGACCTCATCGCCGACTCCGTCGAGTACATGGTCAACGCCCACCGGGCGGACGCGCTGGTCTGCATCTCCAACTGCGACAAGATCACTCCCGGCATGCTCATGGCGGCGCTGCGCCTGAACATCCCCGCGGTCTTCGTCTCGGGCGGGCCGATGGAGGGGGGCACCGCGGTGCTCACCGACGGCACGGTGCGAAAGAAGCTCAACCTCATCACAGCGATCGCCGACGCCGTCGCGTCCGAGGTCTCCGACGAGGACATCGCCCGCATCGAGGCGGCTGCCTGCCCCACCTGTGGCTCCTGTTCGGGCATGTTCACCGCGAACTCGATGAACTGCCTCACCGAGGCGCTCGGCCTGGCCCTGCCGGGCAACGGTTCCGTGCTGGCCACGCACACCGCCCGACGGGCGCTGTACGAGGAGTCGGGCCGGGCCGTGGTCGAACTCGCCCACCGGTACTACGACCAGGACGACGCGAGCGTGCTCCCCCGTTCGATCGCCTCGCGGGCCGCCTTCGACAACGCCATGTCGCTGGACATCGCCATGGGCGGCTCCACGAACACGGTCCTGCACCTGCTCGCCGCGGCCCAGGAGGCCGAACTCGACTACACCCTGCGCGACATCGAGACGCGCTCGCGCACGGTGCCCTGCCTCTGCAAGGTGGCGCCCAACGGCAGCTACCTCATGGAGGACGTCCACCGGGCGGGAGGCATCCCCGCGATCCTCGGGGAGCTCAACCGCGCCGGCCTGCTGCACAAGGACGTCCACGCGGTGCACGCCGGGTCCCTGGAGCAGTGGCTCGCGCGGTGGGACGTGCGGGGTGCCGAGCCGTCCGCCGAGGCGGTGGAGCTCTTCCACGCCGCGCCCGGAGGGGTCCGCTCGTCGGCGGCGTTCTCGCAGTCGGCCCGCTGGGACTCCCTGGATCTGGACGCGGCCTCCGGGTGCATCCACGACGTCGACCACGCCTACTCGGTGGACGGCGGCCTCGCGGTCCTGCGCGGCAACCTGTCCGAGGACGGCTGCGTGGTCAAGACCGCCGGAGTCGACGAATCCGTCCTCACCTTCACCGGTCCAGCGGTGGTGGTCGAGTCCCAGGAGGAGGCGGTCGAGGCCATCCTCGGCGGCCGGGTGCAGGCGGGCGACGTCGTGGTGATCCGGTACGAGGGACCCCGCGGCGGCCCCGGAATGCAGGAAATGCTCTACCCGACGTCCTACCTCAAGGGCCGGGGGCTCGGCGCGAAGTGTGCCCTGATCACCGACGGACGGTTCTCCGGCGGCACCTCAGGACTCTCGATCGGGCACGTCTCCCCCGAGGCGGCCGCCGGTGGCACCATCGCCCTCGTCGAGAACGGCGACCGTCTGGTCATCGACATCCCGGCGCGCAGCCTGCACCTCGACGTGCCCGATGACCTGCTCGCCGAGCGCCGCCGCCGTCTCGAGGCCGCCGGCGGGTACCGGCCTGCTGCCGCCCGGGACCGTCACGTGTCCACGGCACTACGTGCCTACGCGGCCATGGCGCTGTCGGCCGACAAGGGCGGGGTGCGGGACGTGACGGTGCTGGAGCGGCCCCGAGTGACGGCTGGGGGAGCGCACGCCTGAAGCACTCGGCAGAGCTCTCGTACCCGATCGCGGTGTAGAAGCCGGCAGCCCGCCTGGTGGCCCTGGCCACCAGGCGGCTCCGGCGTCCGCATCAACCCAGTCATTCCCGATCAACTCCAGTCGTTGCCCCCGGCCAGGCGCAACCGCAACAGCACGTCCAGCGCCATCGACTCGCCGTCCCGGGCGCCCCGCCCCACTGCCAGGGGAGGGTCACTGGGCTGCAGCGTCACCCCCCACAACCAGGACCGCCAGGAGCGCGGCACGGTGAGCACGTAGTACTCGCCCGCGGTGTCCACCGCGAGCGTGCCCTGACGCATGAGGTACCACCCGCGCAGACCCGTGCGGTAGTGCGCACCCCCGCTGTACGCACGGGCGCGCAACCGTCCGGGTTCCAGACCCAGCCGGTGCGCCTCCGCGACGAAGTCCGCGATCAGTCTGCGTGCCTGGACGCTCTCCGCCCGGCCTGCCCGGTCGAGGGCCGCGGCGTGAGCGGCGGCCGCGGCGCTGCGCTCCTCCCGCCAGCGCCGGGCCAGGTCCTCGGCCGGGGTGGGGTCGGGGGCGAGGGGGCCGGTGGACATGGCACGGACGGTACCCCCCTCGTCCCGTGGTGGGCCCACGCCCTCACCGGCGTTGCCTGACCGGCTCACATGCTGGCCCACCACTCCCCGGCTGGCTCACGCGCGGACCTGCGTCCTCCCCGGCCGGCTCACACCGAGGCGGGGATGCGGACGTCCCTGCCGGTGGGGTGCTCTCCCGCCGGGAGGGTCTCCGTCCGGGACGCGCGGGGGTCGCCAGGCCACCAGACACGCCGCCCGAGCAGGCTCATCGCGGCCGGCAGCACGACCGCCCGCACGACCAGGGCGTCGAGGAACACCGCGACCGCGAGTCCCACGCCCAGTTCCTTCATCTCGACCATGTGGAGTGAGGCGAAGACCGTGAAGACGGACACCATCACCAGAGCCGCGCTCGTCACGGTGCCCGCGGACCGGATGATCCCCCGGCGCACGGCCTCGCGGGTCGGCAGTCCGGCGGCCGCCTCCTCGCGGATCCGGCTCACGACGAAGACGTGGTAGTCCATGGACAGCCCGAAGAGGACCGCGAAGGTGAACAGCGGGATCCAGTTGATCACGGCGCCCGTCGGGTGGAAGTCGAGCAGACCGGCGGCCCAGGAGTACTGGAAGGTCAGGACGAGGACGCCGAAGGCGGCCGCGGCCGACAGCAGGTTCACCACGGCGGTGACGAGAGCCAGGACCACCGAGCGGAAGACGTAGGCCATCACCAGCATGGTGGCGATCACCACGAAGCCCACCACCCAGGGCATCTGCGCGGCCCCGTGCCGGTCGTAGTCCACTCCCGTGGCGATGTCCCCGCCGACCGCCCAGCGGGCGCCCGGGACTGTTCCGAGCAGCGAGGGCACGAGGTCGGAGCGCAACATCGTGAGCGCCTGGTGGGCCGGAGCGGACTCCGCGTCGTGCGGGACGGACAGTTCCAGCGCCGACACGGTGTGATCGGCGGAGACGCGCACCTCCGGTTCGTCCCCCGCCTGCCCGGCGAAGAGCGGTTGTGCCTGCACGCGGGCGAGCAACTCCGTCAACGCCGCGTGCACCTGCGGCGCGGTCCTGGCACTCGAGCGCACCACGACCACGGCGCCGGCCTGCTCACCGGGGAAGGCCGCGTTGAACCGGTCCAGGGTCTGCACCTGGGGGATCGTCCGCGGCAGGGACACCGCGGTGTCCGCGTGCAGGCGCATGCCGAGCGCGGGCAGGCCGAGGGCCAGCAGCGCCAGGACCGAGACGGCGAGGGTCAGCGCGGGCCGGGTCACGGCCGGCCGCAGCAATGCCGACCACACGCGCGGTTCGCGATCCGGTCGGGCCATGCGCCAGAGCAGGGGCACCCGGGGCCGGTCGATCCACCGCCCCAACAGGACCAGCACGGCGGGCAGAACGGTGAGCGACCCGAGGACGGCGACGAGCACGACGGTCACCGATCCAGCGGCGAGGGAGTCGAAGACCTGGTCCCCGGACAGGAACAGTCCGGTCATGGCCACCATCACGGCGACCCCCGAGACGAGCACCGAGTGCCCCGAGGTCTGCGCCGCGATCTCGATGGCGTCCAGATTGCCGCGCCCGTTCTCCCGCTCGGCCCGCACCCGGCGCACGTAGAAGAGCGAGTAGTCCACGCCGACCGCCATGCCCATCAGCAGGATCATGCTGGAGGTGCTGCCGGAGGCGGGGAAGACGTAGGAGACCAGGGCGGACAGGCCGGTCGCGGACATGACCGCCGACATCGCCAGCAACACGGGCACCCCGGCCGCGATGATTGCGCCGAAGGCGAGGAGCAACACGAGCAGGGTGACCGGCAGGCTCACCGAGGCCGCAGCGGACAGATCCGTGGAGACCTGATCGTTGATCCCGTTCCCCAGGGAGGCGTCACCGACCTCCTCGATCCGCAGGCCGGGGTGGGCGGAGGCGACCGCGGTCGTTGCTGCGAGCAGCGGTGCCACCCGGGCGTCGGCGGTGTCCGGGTCCCCGCTCATGCGGACGGTCACGAAGACGGCCGAACCGTCCCG
Organism: uncultured Kineosporiaceae bacterium; assembly: GCA_964583765.1. GTDB lineage: Bacteria > Actinomycetota > Actinomycetes > Actinomycetales > Kineosporiaceae > CAZOWW01. Next base: position 32,741 of record CAZOWW010000039.1, on the reverse strand, counting down.
GGAGCGCACCGGCGCGTCCACCGAGGCGACCTCCGGCAACGCGGTCATCCGCCGCGTGACCTCCTTGGCCACGGAGGTCGCCGCCGTGCCGTCCAGCCGACCGTTGCGGGCGGTGATCAGGACTTCTTCGGTGGTCGGGTCCTGGAGGTGCCCGTCCCGGAGCCACCGCTCGGCCTGGCCGGACTGTCCCTGACCGTCCGTCCGTTCGTCGATCGCGCGCGTCCCCACCACCTGGCCGATGCTCAGGCAGCCGGCCACGAACACCAACCACAGGGTGACCGCCCACCAGGGGTGGGTCGCGCTCCACCGGGCGACGCGGACGGTTCCGGGACGGCGGGGGGTTCCCCGTCTGGTGACGCTCACGAGCTGTGGTCCCTCCTGTGCGGATGCCTGCTGTCCGTGCGGGTTCTGCTGTCCGTGCGAGTGCCCGAGGTCCACGACGGAACGGGATCGGGCGACACCGCCACGCTCGCAGGACCTGGCCCGCCGGACACGGGTGCCAGCCCACCGTCCGTGGTGGGGCAGGCCCCCGGTGGGCAGGTGGTGCTGGGTCCCGCGGGAGGGTGGTGCTGGATCCACCCCCCGGCGGGGGCCGGCACCATCCCGGTCCCCCGTCAGGTGCGCGAGGATGGTCGACGGCGGGCCCGGAGGGGCAGGCCCGCACCATCTCTCTCACCCAGGAAGGAGGTCCCGCCGTGCTTGCGGAGTTCCGTGCACGTCTGGCCCGGTCGTACTGGTCGCTGGTCCTCCTGATCGCCGCCGCACTCGGAACGGCACTGCTGGCCCTGTTGATCACCTCCGCGGCGCTGATCACGGTCTGGGTGGGCCTGCCGATGTTCATCTGCTCGGCGGTCGCGCTGCGGGCGTTCGCCGGGTGGCACCGCTGGTGGGCCGGGAACCAGCTCGGGCGGCCGATCGCCCCCGCCTACCTGACCCTGGGGCAGGACCGGTTCCTGGCCCGGGGCCTGGTGCTGGCCCGCGATCCCTCCACCTGGCGCGATCTGAGCTGGCTCCTGTTCAACAGCACTCTCGGCATCGCGGTGCTGGCCGGGGCCGTCACGGAGAGCGTGCTCGGCCTGGTGTTCTGGTGGCTTCCCCGGTCGGCGTTGCTCACGGTCTACGCCCAGCTGGTGCGCCTGCTGCTCACTCCTGGGGAGCACGCCCGGCTCGCCCAGCGGGTCCAGCACCTCACGACCTCGCGCACCGACACCCTCGACGCGCAGGAGGCGGAACTGCGCCGGTTGGAGCGCGACCTCCACGACGGTCCGCAGGCCCGGTTGGTCTCGGTGGGCATGAGTCTGGGGCTCGCGGAGGAGATGCTCGACGGCGACCCGGGCCAGGCACGACGCCTGCTCGCCGAGGCGCGCCAGAACAACGCCCAGGTGCTCGCCGATCTGCGGGATCTCGTACGCGGGATCCACCCGCCGGTGCTGTCCGACCGCGGGCTCGCCGGAGCGGTGGAGGCACTGGTACTCACCTCACCGGTGCCGGTCCAGGTCCACTCGACCCTGTCCGGCCGGCTGCCGGCCCCGGTCGAGTCCGCCGCCTACTTCGCGGTGGCCGAAGCCCTGGCCAACGCGATCAAGCATGGGCAGGCCGAACGGATCGGGGTCTCCCTCACCACCGGCGTCGGCGTGCTGCGCGCCGTGATCCACGACGACGGCGTCGGGGGCGCACACCTCACCCCGGACGGCGGGTTGCGCGGGATCCAGCGCAGGCTGGCCGCCTTCGACGGCACACTCACGCTGTCCAGCCCTCGCGGAGGGCCGACGGTCGTCACCCTGGAGCTGCCGTGCGCGTAGTGCTCGCCGAGGATCTCGCCCTGCTGCGGGACGGCCTGATCCGGCTGCTGCAGGCGCACGGGCTCGACGTGGTCGAAGCCGTCGACAACGGGCCCTCCCTGCTGCGCGCGTTGCTCACCCATCGGCCGGATGTCGCGGTGGTGGACGTGCGCTTGCCCCCGACGTTCACGGACGAGGGGCTGCGGGTGGCGCTCGCCGCCCGGGAGGAGATCCCGGGACTCCCCGTGCTCGTCCTCTCCCAGTACGTCGAGCAGCTCTACGCCCGGGAGCTGCTCGCCCAGGGCACCGGAGGCGTCGGGTACCTGCTGAAGGACCGGGTCAGCGATGTGGCCCAGTTCGTCGCGGCCGTCCGTCAGGTCGCCGCCGGGGGCACGGCCATGGACCCGGTGGTCGTCGCCCAGTTGCTGACCCGTCGGGTGGTCGAGCAGCCGCTGGCCGCCCTCACCCCGCGGGAGCGCGAGGTGCTCGGTCTCATGGCCGAGGGCCGTTCCAACGCCGCGATCGCCGCCCGGCTCTTCGTGACCGAGAAGGCGGTGAGCAAGCACACCAACAACATCTTCGCCAAGCTCGGCCTGCCACCGTCGGAGGACGACAACCGGCGGGTGCTGGCCGTGCTGGCCTACCTGAACGGGCTCTGAACCCCCCGGCTGGGCTCTTGATCCTCCTGCGCCGGGCAGCTGCGACCCCACCGATCACCCGGGGCGGGCCGGGCCGGCCCGCGGACCCTTCACCCGGGACGGGCCAGGCCGGTCCCCGAACGGGTCAGGACCGGTCCCGGGACGCCTCAGGCTGGATGCCGGGCCGCTCGTGCTCCTCCGACTGATACGGGGGCGATATCTCGGGACCGCCGGATTCGATGAGGATGGCGCGGTTCCGGCCGCTTCCCTTCGCCCGGTACAGGGCCTCGTCGGCGGTGGTGATGAGCTCGGTGGGCCCGGCGTGGGCGGCCGGATGGATCGCCGCGATGCCGATGCTCGCGGTGACGACATCGGCGACCTCGGACGCGGCGTGCGGTATGGCCCGCTCGGCCAGCGCCGTCTGGAATCGGAGGGCGACCGTCAGTCCTGCGGTCACGCCGCCTTGGGGAAGGACGACGGCGAACTCCTCGCCGCCGTAGCGCGAGACCAGGTCGTCCTCCCGGAAGGCCGCCTGGCGCAGACACTCGGCGACCGCACGCAGTGTCTCGTCACCGGCGACGTGCCCGTAGTGGTCGTTAGTACTTCTTGAACAGGTCGACGTCGACCAGGAGCATGGCCAGCGGGCCGCCGCTCGCGGTGAGACGCTCCTAGTGATGGCTGAGGTGCCGCTCGAACGCGCTGCGATTGGCGATCCCGGTCAATCCGTCGCGCATGGCCATCTGGGTCAGTTCGGCATTGGCCAGATGCAGTTGACCCTCCGCCCGTTGCCGGGTCGCGACCTCCGACTGGAGCTCCTCGGTCCGGCGGGCCAGTTCCTCCGTCCTGCGGCCGAGTTCTTCGGTCCGGCGGGCCACGGCGATCTCCAGGTTCGCCGCATGGGCTTCCAATGCGCGTCGGCTGAACAGCGAATCCAGTGCGCGCGTCAGGTCCGCGTGCACCGTCTCCTCGAAGGCGATCTCGGACCGACCGCGTTCCAGGAGGAGGTGACCGTACTCGCGATCCCCGGCGACCAGGGCGGTCACGACGAGCAGGCCCTTGGTCAGCTCGCCACTCAACTCGTCGGGCAGCAGGTGATGGACCGGGAACGTCCCCGGCGGCACCGGGTGGACGGTGCCGTCCCGATAGTCCAGAACCAGTCGGAGGGGGGACGAGGTTGCCGCGCGGGGGGTCGACTCCCCGCTGTCGTCACCCCCGGCCTCCGCCGTGGGGCCGAAGAGTTCCGTGGGCATGTCCTGAAGATCACCGCACATGTCGGCGCGGAGGGCCAGGAAGCACCGACGGATCTTGAGCCACGACAGGCAGGAGGTGAATGCCCCGACCACCTCGTCCACGGTGCGGCCGCCCTGGGCCATCCGCACCAGACTCGCGAGTGCGTCCTGGTGCGTGAGGTGGGCCTGGGCCGTCTCGACCATCCGCAGGGCGGCCGCCAGCTGTTCACGATCGGATCGCGGCGTGACGGAGGTGGAGTCCCTGATCACCAGACTGGACGGGACGGTGAGCACGGGACGGACGGGGTCTCCCTTCACCCGCTCGACGAGCAGTTCGGCGGCCGTGCGTCCCTGTCCCGGCAGGTCCTGGTCCACCGACGTCAACCCGGGCCACTGGAGGGTGTCCTGGTCGTTGTCGAACCCGGCGACCAGGACGTCCTCCGGCACCCGGATTCCGGCGTCCGTGAGGGCACCGATGCACCCACGAGCGGAGCGATCATTGACGGCCACGACCGCGTCGAAGTCACGCCGACGCTTGAGCAGGGCACGCAGCCGGCGATGGGCGATGTCGGACACGAATTCCCCGTCGAGGACGAGTTCCTCGTCGAAGGGGAGGTCGCGCAGGGCGAGTTCCTCGCGGAAGATGGCCTCGCGCTGCGCCGAGTCCTCCTGGTGGAGCAGCCCTCGCACGAGCACGGGGCGCCGCACCCCGCACTCGTCCAGCAGATGGGACATCAGGGCCCGCATCCCGGTGCGGTTGTCCCCCTTGACGCAGGCCAGGCCCGGGATGTCGGCGCCGATGATCACCGCGGGGAGGCTCAGTTCCTGGGTCACCGCGACGAGGTGCTCCAGGTGCCCCGGCCGCCACAGTTGCGTGGTGAGCACCCCCACGGGATCGGCGAGTCGCAGGTACTGCACCAGGTCCGTGGGCAGGACGGTCTTGTCCCCCCAGTCCATGTAGATCACCCGGGCCAGGTGATGGGCGTCCAGGACGGGATGAATGCCGCGGAGGAGGCTGACCTGGTACTCCTCGATCCCGGTCGTGATCAGGACGATCAGTCGTGCGCCCTCCTCGCCCATGTGCTCCGCCTTCCGGTCCTGGAGGGATCGGGACCTCGTGATATCTCGGCCGTCCCTCGGGCGCCCTTGAGGTTGCACTTGGGGGACTGAGGTTGCACTCGGGGTCAGACCGCAACCTCGTCGACGGGCGCCACCGTGGTCGGGGCGGCGCCGCGTCCTGGCCACGGGGTGGGTACCGCCGCCCACCCGCGGCCCAGACCGTCCGCGACCCAGGTACCCCGCCAGAGCGGCGCCGCGACCACCAGATGTGCCAGGGCCACCACCGCGACCGGCCAGTAGGAGCCGAGCCCGTACTGCGGTGCCCGCCAGGCGAAGACCGTCCAGAGCCCGAGCTGGAACGCGAGGTGATAGCCGACCATGGCGCTGCGCACGCGGGTGGCCAGCCCACCCCGACCCGACGACCCCGTCGGCACCCAGCCCGCGGGACGTCGTCGCACTACGTCCCAGAGCGCGGTGGCGTGCGCGAACCCGCACAGGACCTGGGTACGGGCCAGGCCGAGAAGGCTCCCCCGACCGGAGGTGAGCACCGGTTGCACCAGAAGGCAGGCGAGCACCGCGGACGCGGCGAGCACGTAGTTGCCGGCGTGGACCCGACCGGGGAAGAACAACCCCATGATCATCACGGGCAGGATGCCGAGCAGCAGGTCCAGGGCGGTGCTCACGTAGTAGAGGAAGCCCGCCCAGAAGCACAGCCGCTGGCGCAGGGACATCCGCGAGGTGTGGAACTGGCGCGAGAACAACAGACTCAGGGAGCCCACGCACCAGCGGTACTGCTGGGACACGAAGGGATCCACCGCATCCGGGCACAAGCCCTTGGCAAGAATGACCGGCACGTACCGGGTGCGGTAACCGGCCGCGATGAGGTGGACGCCGGTGTACACGTCCTCGCTGTGGTCGATCTCGGCGAACCCTCCGATCCCGGCCAGCGCGGTCCGCCGGTACAGCGCATTCGTGCCCACGCACACCGCCGCGTCAGCCGCGTCCCGCGCGGGCTGCACCCACCGGTAGAAGTATTCCTGGTTCGCCGCCGCACACTGCTGCACCCAGTTCATGGAACGGTCCACGTCGAAGTACTGGGGACTTTGCACAATACCGACGTCCGGTTCGTCGCAGTAGGGCACGAGTTCTGTCAGAAAATCGGCCCGAGGGCAGAAGTCGGCGTCGAACACCGCGATGAGGTCGCCGTCCGTCCGCTCGAATCCGTACTGCAGGTTCCCCGCCTTCTTCAGCCGCCCCCGATCGGCCCGGCTGTGGTAGATGAACCCGAACTCACTGCTCAACCGGGCCACCTCGTCCCGGCCCGAGTCGTCCAGCACATGCACCTGGAGCCGGCCTGGCCACCGCACGAGCGAGACCCAGTGGAAGGTGTTGCCCAGCACCGAGAGGTCCTCCCCGCAACTGGGAAGGAAGACGTCCACCGAGGGCCAGGACCGCCGATCGGTCAGCGCGACGCGCACGTCGTGACCCCACTCACTGTCCCGGCGGTGCGGAATCGTGGTCACGAAGGACAGGATCGCCCCGACCGCGCTCACCGCCAGGGGCACCCAGAAGATCTCCGCGAACGGGATGTGCATCACGAAGCGGAAGGTCGACCAGGAGATCGCGGCCGCCGTGAGCAGCTGCACGAACGGCACCCACAGCGTCTGTCGTCCCAGGTGGCGGTACTTCTCCCGGTCGTCGGGCGGCCGAGGGAGACCGTCCGGAACTCTCGGTGCCACCGGGGGCGGCACCGGATCGTCGAGGTGGTCGAGAACATCGAGGACAGCCATGGGAGGCACTCCTTCGAAGATTTTGGCGTGGCTCCGCCCCGCGACGCCGCTGCCTGCGGCGTCGCGGTCATCGGGCACGGCGGTCCCGGCCGGGCAGCGTGGCACGGCCGGTCTGCGCGGTCGCCGCGTGAGCGGCACCGCAACGGGGTCGACGGCGGATCTGGGGACGGCGAGGGGACCGGCGGCGGGCAGGCACCGGCTCGGGGCGGACATCGGCACAGGGCGAGATCGGCAGGGCATGGAAGGCCCTGCGGGGTCGCCCGGGAATCCTGGTCCTCGGACCTCGCTCGCACCGGCGCGGCGAGAAATTCGCGCGGCCACATCTGCGGAACCGCACGGAACCCGGCGGAATGACGCCCACATTCACCCGGCGCAGCCTCGGTGCGCCGCCGGGGGCAAGGTCACCCGCATGTCCATATTAGCGCAGAGAACGGACATGGACTTCTCCTGGGGGTATCCCAGCGTGACCTCGGGGTGAATCCTGTGTGTCCGCCCGCGGCGCGGGACTCAGGACCGCGAGCTGAGCAGGTCGCCGATGTACTCCAGCACCCGCCGTTCGACGGCCGGTGTCACGCCCAGGAACTCCAGGCCCAACTCGAGGCCGTCCTCGGTCTCCGAGCTGCGCACCACCCGGGCGGACACGCCGGACGTCTCGTCCCCCGGTGCCAGGAGCAGAGTCACCTGGTCGCCGGAGGCGGCCCTGGTCTCCCTGCGAGGCACGCATCGAGCGCCGCCCTCGCTGAGGTCGAGCAGGTCCGCCTCGACCGTTTCGCCCCGGATCACCAGGGAGACCTCCCCGGAGACGCCCATTCGTTCCCAACGGCGGCGCTCGACCGCCGAGGTCACGGTGGACAACGCCTGCACGCGCTCGAGCGCGCCGGCGACCGCCTCGCTGAGCTGACCGATCGCCGCGCGTTGGTCGCTGGTGGCCGCGGTGAGTCCTTCGGTGTGCGCACCGATCCCCCCGACCCCCTGGGTCATGTCCGCGATCACCGTGGCCATGGCCTGGACGTCCCGCTCCAGCGCCCCGATCGTCTCGGCGATCTCCCCGGTCGAGCGGGTGGTCGCGGTGGCCAGGGCCTTGACCTCGTTCGCCACGACGCGGAAACCTCGCCCGGCCTCCCCCGCCCTGGCCGCCTCGATCGTGGCGTTGAGCGCGAGCAACTTCGTCTGCTCGGCGACGGTGGTGATGAGCTGGGCGATGCCCCCCACCCGGCGCAGGCTCTCGCGCACCGCCTCGGCGACCTCATCGGCGTCCGAGGCCTCGGCCTCGGCGACCCGCGCCACCGTGTCGGTGTCCCGCACCCGCGAGTCGATGCTCTCCACCGCCGTGCGCATCGCGTCCGACTGGGCCACGACCTCGTGGAGTTCCTTCACCAGCACGGTCACGGTCTCGTCGATGACCGCCTGGGCACGGCGGCGCACGTGCTGGCCCGACAGCCGCTGCTGCACGAACGCGGCCCGCAACTGCGCCTCACGGTCCTGCTGGAGTCTGCGGTGCTCCGCGTCCTGTTCGGCCATCGAGTCGAGCATGGTGTCGATCGTGGCTGCCAACGCACCGATCTCCCCGGACCCCGCGGCACCGATGCGCAGACTCCGGTCCCCCGAGCTGATCACCTCCTGCGTGAGCTCACGCAGCGGCACCACCTGGGTGCGCACGCCGCGCCGCACCAGGATCAGCACGGCTATGGCCAGGAGTACCCCGAGACCGACGACCGAACCGAAGATCTGCAGGCTCACCGTGCCGGCCGTGCGGTGGATCGGGCGATCGCGCAATGCCTGGATGAACAGGGACGACCCGCCGGAGGTCGGCACCCGCACGAGCAGCGCGATCCGGGACGAGCTGACCACGCGGGTGCTCACGCGCAGCGTACCCAGCGCTGTCGTCAGCTCCCGTTCCCCCTCGCCTGCCGCGGTCTGCTCGTCCAGGCGTTGCAGGGGCATGGCGATGTGCTGACCCAGAGCCGCCACACCTGCTGCGTCGAGCGTCTTCAGGTAGATCAGGCCGCCGGCCGGCCGGCCGCTGGAGTCGCTGGGGTAGCTGGCGATCCCGCAGTACACGTAGGCGGCGGCGCCCGCGGAGATGGCGCCGCACCGGGCCCTCCCCGCGGCGTCCGAAGGGCTGTACATCCCCCGCAGAACGTCCGGGCTGCTCAGTTGCGGCGGGGGTGCGACGAAGGCGTCCCCCTGGATCAGTCCGCCAAGGCGCAACTCGCCACTCGAGGACACCCCCAGCAGGCCGTCCACCCCGAAGGTCCTCTTCAGTTCCTTCGGCGGAAAGTCGGCGAGGAACGACTTGGTGTTCCGCAAGCGCAGATCGTCGAACGAGCTGTCCCAGATCGAGTTGGTGGCCCCGTAGCCCGCGAGCAGCTCGACCTGGTCGTCCAGGCCGATCCGCAGCCGCTCGGCGTCCTCGGCCACCTGCCGGGACTCGATGTGATCGAACGCGCCGGTCGTGATCTGCCGCTGCACCAGGAAGACCCCACCCATGAGCAGCAGCACCACCACCCCGGAGAGGGCGGACCGCCAACGGCGGACGACTGCAGGCATGCGCTCCTCATCGACCCCGAGCAGGCTCCACTTGACCTTGCCCCCGAGTCGACACGTGACCTTGCCCCCCGGGTCGACATCGAGGGATCCCCCGGGACAGGCGTCCGACGGCGGGATCCCGAGCCGACACGGCCCGTCCGGCGACGGCGCGGCCACGCGACGCCCGTCACCTCGATCAGGGGGCCTAGGCTCGGTCCATGGCCAGGTACTTCGACGTCCACCCGGACAATCCGCAGCCCCGCGCCGTGAGCCAGATCGTCGACCTGATCCGGGACGGCGGTCTGATCACCTACCCGACGGACTCCTGCTTCGCCCTGGGGTGTCAGTTGGGCAATCGCGACGGCCTGGAACGCATCCGGGCCATCCGTCACCTCGACGACCGGCACCACTTCACCCTGGTCTGCCGGGACTTCGCCCAACTCGGGCAGTTCGTCCTGGTCAGCAATGCGGTGTTCCGGCTGGTGAAGGCCAGCACGCCGGGCAGCTACACGTTCATCCTGCCCGCCACCCGCGAGGTCCCCCGCCGCCTGCTGCACCCGCGGAAACAGACCGTGGGAGTCCGCATCCCCGCGCACACCGTCACCCAGGCGCTGCTCACCGAGCTCGGCGAGCCGTTGCTCTCCACCACGCTGCTGCTGCCGGGCCAGGAGGAGCCGCTCACCGAGGGCTGGATGATCAGGGAAGAGCTGGACCATCTGGTCGACGCCGTGGTCGACTCCGGTGAGTGCGGGGTGGAGCCCACGACGGTGGTGGACCTGTCGGGTCCCGAGCCGATCGTCCTGCGGCACGGCGCGGGAGACCCGTCGCGATTCGAGTGACCCGTGTTCAGATGAGCTGGGTTCGAGTGTGCTGGATTCGAGTACCCGAGTTCGGGTGATCCGCACCGGTCCGGGCGACCTGCTCCGGGTCGCCCGTCGCCGCTCAAGGTCCGCCGCATGCAGCCGATGCACCCTGTGACAGTTCCAGAGGCAGGGAACGGACCCCGGACCCGTATGCAGGGCAGCCGGCGGCAGGCAGGCAGGAGTTGGATCGCGTGGATCACGGTCCCACCATCGGCGTCCTGTCCACGTCCTTCGGCGGGCTCTATTTCGGGTATCTGATAGGCGGCATGGGGCGCGCCGCAGCCGCTGCGTCGGCACGGGTGCTCGCGGTGCAGACCCTCGAGGCGGGCACCGTCGTGTGGGACCTCCCCGATGCGCCCGACTTCCGGCACGAGGTGGCCTGGGACCGTGTCGACGGCTTCGTCGTCGTCCTCAAGGCGGTGAGCCCGGACTATCTGCGGGCACTGCGGGCGGCTGGCAAGCCTGTGGTGCTCATCAGCGAGTCCGTCCCCGAGTTCGCCTGCCCCAGCGTGCTGCCGGACAACCGCAACGGCGCCCGGGCGGCGATCCGCCATCTTGTCCAGCATGGTCACCGCCGGATCGCCTTCGCGGGGAACCTCCACCAGCGGGACATCCTCGAGCGCCGGGACGCCTATCTCGAAGAACTCCGGGCGCAGGGGATCACCCCGGATCCCGCTCTGGTGATCGACACGGACAACAACCAGATCGCCGGGGGCGAGGCCGCCGCACGGGCCCTCGTGGCGGCCGGAATGCCCTCCACCGCGGTGCTGACGGGCAACGACCTCAACGCGATGGGCCTGATCCGGGAACTCGCACAGGCCGGGCACCCCGTGCCGGAGGCCCAGGCGGTGATCGGCTTCGACGACGTGGCCGCGGCCGTGTACCAGACCCCCGGGCTGGCCAGTGTCCGTCAGGACGTCGAGGACGTCGGTGCCCTGGCCGCGGATCTGCTCCTGCGCCTGATCGCGGGCGAGGACGTCCCTGCGGTGCCGCACCACGTGCCCACCACGTTCATGCCCCGCGAGTCCTGCGGCTGCCCGTCATCCACCTTCATCGGCGCGCTGCAGACCGACCGCGCCGTCCGGGTGACATGTGCCCAGGAACTCGCCGATCGTCTCGGCGAGATCTACGGCGGCGACCCCTTCTGGCCCGCCAGCGACCCGGATCTGCTCGACATGGCCGCGCGGCTGTTCACGCAGGCCGTCGAGGCGGCCTTCGAGGCGCAGCCGCTGCCCGACCTGACCCCGGCGCGTGATGTGTTCGTGGAGCTGTGCCAGGCGCAGGACCGGCCCGAGCACCTCGTCGACGTGATGCGCGCGCTGCGCATCTACGGTCGGTGGCTCAAGCGGGCCCGCTCGGCGGACCGGGCGGCGGCCGAGCGCGTGGAGGACTGTCTGCAGGAGCTCGTGCTGCTCCTCGCCCACGCCCAGACCCGCGCCCAGCATCACGAGGGCGACCACTTCGAGGCGACCTTCGCCATGCAGTACGCGGTGAGCATGGATCTCCTGCGCAGCCACGAGGAGGACCCCCGGGAACTGGAGTGGCTGGAGGGGACCCGCGCCCGCAGCGGATGCCTGGGCCTGTGGCTCCCCGGATCCACCGAGGCGCCCGCCGGCCCGGGGACCGTCGCCGGGCCGGGAACCGTCACCGGGACCGAGCCCTCCGGCCGCCCGGGGACGTCCGGCAGCTCCGAGATCGTGGTGGTGGGGTCCTTCCACCGGGACGGGCCCCGCGCGCGGGTCGAGCGGTCCGCGGACGGTTCGGGTACGGCGAGCATCGTGCCCTGCAGCGACCGGCTGCCGGTGCGCCGGTTCCCGCCCGCCGACCTGGTCGCCGCGGTGCCCACGGACGGCAGGGACTTCCTCTTCGTCGCACCTTTGCGGAGCAAGGACGCCGACCGGGGATTCCTTGCACTCGTCGGACCGCTGGAACCGTGGGCGCCCACCGGCCGCGACACGATGAGCCAGTGGACGGCGCTGCTCGCGGTGGCCCTCGAACGCGAGGCCCTGTTGGAGTCCCTGCGCGAACGCGAGGACCGGCTCGAACGCGCCGCCCTGTTCGACGAACTCACCGGGTTGCCGAACCGCACGCTGTTCCTGGACCGGCTCCGCCATGCCATCGCGCGGCTGCCCCGGCACCCCGAACTGCACTTCGCCGTCCTCCTCCTGGACCTCGACGACTTCAAGGTCGTCAATGACAGCCTGGGTCACATCGCCGGGGACGCCCTCCTGCGGCAGGTCGCCGAGCGCGTCACCGCGCAGCTACGAGGCACGGACACCGCGGCCCGGTTCGGCGGCGACGAGTTCGGGTTGCTCGTCGAGGACCTCACGGACGTGGACGGTCACCGCACGATCGCCGAGCGCCTCCACCGGATCATCGAGCAGCCGTACTTCGTGGAGGGCCAGGAGGTCGTGGTCACCGCGAGCATCGGGATCACCCTGAGCACGCTGGGTCCCCGGCGGGCCGAGGACGTGGTGCGGGACGCCGACACGGCCATGTACTGGGCCAAGGCCCGGGAGCGGGGCACCCATGCGGTGTTCGACTCCCGGATGCACGCCCGGGCCGTGGGTCGGCTGCGGGTGGAGTCCGAACTGCGCCGGGCGATCGAGGGCGGGGAGCTGGAGGTGCACTACCAGCCGCTGGTGCGGCTGCCCGAGTGCACGCCGTCCGGATTCGAGGCGCTGGTGCGCTGGCGGCACCCCGTCCGCGGGCTGGTCGCGCCGGTCGACTTCGTCCCGGTCGCCGAGGCCAGCGGACTCATCGCCCCGATCGACAGCTGGGTGCTCCGCGCGGCCTGCCGCCAGTTACGGCAGTGGCAGCTCGCCGGGATCGCCGGACCTCAGGTGCGGATCAGTGTCAACGTCTCCAACCGTCAGTTCTGGCACGGGCGGCTGCTGGAGAACCTGCGCAGTTGCCTGGAGGAGGGGAACCTCGACCCCTCCTGTCTCGCGGTGGAGATCACCGAGGGTGTGATCATGCACGACGCCGCCCTGGCCCGGGACCTGCTCGCCCGGATCCACGGGCTGGGCGTCGAGGTGCACATCGACGACTTCGGGACGGGGTACTCCTCGCTCGAGGCCCTGCACCAGCTGCCCATCGATGCGCTCAAGATCGACCGCTCCTTCGTCTCGCGCATGGGTACCGTGCGCAAGAGCCAGGAACTCGTCCGCACGATCGTGGCCATGGGCGCCAACCTCGGGCTGGAACTCATCGCCGAGGGGATCGAGACCCCGGACCAGTGCGTGCAACTGGCCCAGCTGGGCTGCCAGTACGGCCAGGGCTTCCTCTTCTCCCGGCCGGTGGCCGCCGAGGAGGCCGCAGCATTCCTCGCCGACGACGGCGCCAGGTTGCGCCCGCCGGCCTGAGCACGCCGTCCGGGAGGTCGATCGGCCTCCGAGGTCCTCGGCGAGCGATCTGCCGGTGGCCGGGCATGACCAGCAACGTCACTGACCGCTCGGCGGGGCCCCCTCGCCGCCGCCGTTCGGGCCGGTGGGGCGTGCACTGTTCCCGCCGTCCGCTCCGGATGTGGCTGTCCCGGGGTTCTGGGTGAGATGTGACTCCCCCTGGGAGGTCTGGGTCGGGGAGGGCTCCTGCGGATACGACGGGACCGCGGAGGAGGGCGTCGGGTAGGACGTCTCCTGGGGCGGGTACCCGGTGCGCGTCGGCCCGTAGTCGGGCTGCCGGGTCCCGTGCCCGTCCTGCCCGCCGTCACCGCCGCCCGTCCCGGACTGCCATTGGCACATGCCGGTCTCCGGGTCGCAGGTCATCTGGCCCGTGGCCTGCCCGGGGTAGGGCTGCGCGGTCCAGGTCTGGGTGCTCGGGCACCATTCGGTGAACCAGAGGTTCCTTCCTCCGGACCTGTCGCTCGCGAGGGTGCCGGCCCGGGGAGGCACCACGGCGCAGGTCGGCATGCCCCCGACGACGCCGACGCAGTAGCCGTCGACCTGGTCGGTGCCGCCGGCCAGGTCCAGGACCTGGGCACCGGCGACCGAATCGTGCAGGAATGTTCGCTCGCCGTCCGCCGCGAGCAGCCACTCCCGGCAGAACTGGGTGATGGTCGAGGCGGCCGTGCTGCCGGTGCGGGTGGACCGTGCGGTGGTGACGTGCTCGGAGGGCGCGCGGGTCCGGGACGGCAGGGTCGCTGCGGTGGTGCGGGACGAGTGCGGCCGGCCGGAGTGACCGCTCACGCTCGCGGTCATCGCGACCGCGCCCACGGTGGCCGCCCCGGCCGCGGTCGTCACCAGGACTTTGGCGATCAGGGTGCGTCGCAGCCAGGTCAGGGGGGTGGCCCGGATCGACCGGATCGCGGTGCCGGTCGCGGGTCGTCGGAAGACGGCGAGCGCGGCCGGGGCATCCGCGAGTTCCTCCGGGGTGCCCGGCGCGGTCAGGGCGTCGAACAGGCTCGTGAGCTCGGGGAACTCCACTCGCGCCTCGGCCCGGCCGTTCGGACGCAGGTTCCCCTGGTCCCCGGGAAGGCCTTCTCCGTGCTGTGGGCCCGTGCGTGGCCCGGACCGGCTCATGACGACACCTCCGCACGGCTCCGACCGTGTCCTTCACGCATTGCTGCCCCCGCCCGTACCGGCGGAACCGTCCCGTTCACGGGTCCGGTCCTCCTCCATGCGACGTGCCAGCGCACGCAGTCCCCGGTGCGCCGCCGTCCGCACCGCCCCCGCCCGACGCCCGAGGATCGCTCCCGCCGTGTTGGCGTCCAGGTCGAGCACGACCCGCAACATGATCGCCTCGGCCTGCTCGCGAGGCAGGCTCGCGACCATCTCGAGGGCGTCCCGGGTGGCCAGCGTGGAGGCGACCACCTCGGCGACGTCCGGGACGGTGGTGGACATCGTGATCTCCTCCGGTGGGGCCAGGGACACCGGCCTGCGCCGGGCCGCACGGAGGTGGTCGAGCGCCCGATTGCGCCCGATCGTGGTGACCCACCCCCGGAAGGCCGGCAGCCCACCGTGGAAGCGGCGCAGGTCGCGGCAGACCTGCACCCAGGTCTCGGCCGCGACGTCCTCGGCGTCGGTCCCCACCAGGACCCGCAGGTACCGCAACAGCGGTGGATGCAGGTTCCGGTAGAGCACGCCGAAGGCATACTCGTCCCCGGCCTGGGCGTCACTCACGTGCTGGTCGGTGGCCTCGTCCCCGGAGCCCATCGAGGTGGTCACGTGCGACGCGTCCCACACATCCACCCGTCCTGTTCTCTGGTACACAGGCCTCCCACGGTGCACGCCTCCAACCCGCAAGCGCTGCGGTTTCCGACCGTGTTACCGACGCGCCGCGCCCGTCGGCTCCCTGGTGTCCGGTTGTCCGCCGGTGCGACCGACGTCCCGTCCCTGCCGTTTCCCACTGTTCCGCCCTGCCGTCACGCTGCCGTCGCCGACCGACCTGATCACGAACTCGATCGGCGCCGGCGACAATGATGAGACCACGGGCGGCCCGCGGGCTCGTCACCGCCTGGTCGTATCCTCCTGCCGTGTCGGCCCGTCACCGGTTCGGCACGCCTGCACCGTCTCCGTAACCGTTCCCCCGCAGTGTCCCGTTCCCCCGAGAGCGCCCGGTCCAGTGGCATGCGACCGGTCGGAGAGGACTGCCCCGTTGACCCGCAGCGGCCACCACCTGTTCGGCGTGCTCACCGGCCTCGGCTTCTCGGTACTCGTCGGGGCCACGCCCCTGGGGGCCGTCACCGCCACCGCCGCCGCCGGAGCCATCGCGGGCGGGTCGCTGTCCCCGGACATGGACCAGCACCGCTGGTGGCGCCTGCTCGACCGGTTCCTGCCCGACGAGTGGCTCGGCGCGGGTGGCCCGCTGCAGCACCGCGGGATCAGCCACTGGTGGGGCCTCCCGCTCGCCGCACTGTTGGGGCTGCAGGCGCTCCCGGTCCACGGCCTGTGGCGCCTGGCTCTGCTCGGGGCGCTCGTCGGCTGGGCCTCGCACCTGCTCGGCGACTTCGTCTTCGGCAAGGCCTCGCACTGGGACCACCGCGGACCAGGTGTCCCGTTGCTGCCCTGGTGGGGACACGTGGGGCTGGGCCTGGACTCCGACGGCATGCTGGAGCGGGCCGCTCGCTGGATGCTCTCGGTCGCGGTCGTGTCAGCACTCGCGTACCTGCTGCGCACCCCGCCGCACGGCTGGCCCTGCGTACCCGGCTTCAGCCTGGCCCGCTGACGGCGTCCCCCTCAGGACCCTGTCGTCCCAGGAGTTCAGTCCTCGTCCGTGAGCACGCTCCTCCCGGTGACCGCATGCAGCCCGAGCAGGGCGTACCCCAGGGCCAGCGGGGCGGTCACCGGCACGAACACGGCGATCAGCCCGGCGCCCAGTTCGACGGCGAACACCGCCACCGCGCACCGCGGATGACGCCGGGCGGTGCGCAGCGCCCACCGGACGGCGTCGGCCCAGGGCACACCCGGCCGCGCCCCGGCGCGCACCACGGCCAGGCCGAGGACGGTCAGCGCCGCCGCGGCGCATCCCAGTTCTGCCACGCCGAGGAGCGCTCCGCCGGGCACCGCCCCGGCGACCACGGCGCGCAGATCCACCACGAGCACCACGAACAGCGCCGCCACGACCACCGCCGGCAGGAGCCCCGGCCGTAGCCCGCGCCGGAAGATCCGCAGCAGGTGGGTGGTCCGGGGCAGGTCGCGTTCCCGGCACCAGTGCGCCGCGGCGGCCGACCCCGCGGTCACGGCCGCCGGTGCGGTGAGCACGGGCAGGCTCAGCACCAGCACCCCGATCCCGACCAGGGCCAGGTCGGTGGCCCCGGTCAGGGTCTCCCGCCAGCCCGGCCGTTCGACGGGCAGATCCGGTCCGAACTGCGGCTCCACATCCTCATCCCTTCAGGCCGCTGGTGTTGATGCCCTCGACGATCAGACGCTGGAACGCCGCGAAGAAGAGGAACACCGGCAGCAGGGACAGCAGCGACATCGCGAACAGGGGGCCCACCGAGTTCTCCCCGCCGGAGTCCAGGAAGACGCGCAGCGCCACGGGCACGGTGAAACTGTCCACCCCGTTGAGGTAGATCAGCTGCAGCAGGAAGTCGTTCCAGGTCCAGATGAACGAGAAGATCGCGGTGGTCACCAGTGCGGGTCGGCACAGCGGCAGGATCACGTGGCGGAAGACGCCGAGGGTGCCGCAGCCGTCGATCTTCGCGGCCGCGTCGAGGTCCGTGGGGATCCCCCGGATGAACTGCACCATGAGGAAGACGAAGAAGGCCTCCGTGGCAAGGAACTTCGGCACGATCAGCGGCAGAGGGGTATTGATCCAGCCGAAGTGCTTGAACAGGATGTACTGCGGGATCAGCAGCACGTGGTGCGGCAGCAGCAGGGTGCCGATGGTCACCGCGAACCACATCCCGCGCAGCGGGAACCGCAGCCGGGCGAAGGCGTAGGCGGCGAGCAGGCACGAGACCACGTTGCCGGCCACGACCGAGGTCGCGATCACGGTGCTGTTCCAGAAGAAGTGGCCGAAGCTCACGCTCAGCCCGAACCAGCCGTCGTGGTAGTTGCTCCAGGTCACGTGATGCGGCAGCAGCCCCACGTTGTTGTTGACCTCGGTGTGCGACTTCAACGACGTCCCGACCATCCACAACAGCGGGTAGAGGACGACCAGGAGCACGGCGAGGACCGCGGCCGTACGGGCCCATTCCCGCCGCCGGGACCCTTCCCTCCGGTCCCTCCGCGGGGCCGTGTGCTCGTCCATGCTCATGCCTCGTCCCCGTAGTGGACCCACAGCCGACCGGTGCGGAACACCACGGCGGTGAGCAGACCGATGACCGCCAGGAAGACCCAGGCCAGGGCGGCGGCGTATCCCATGTCGAAGTCCTGGAACCCCCGCAGGTACAGCATGAGCGTGTACATGAGCGTGGAGTCGGTGGGACCGCCGGTCCCGTTGCTGACCACGTACGCCGAGGTGAAGCCCTGGAAGGCGTGGATGGTCTCGAGCACGAGGTTGAAGAAGATCACCGGGGACAGCATGGGCAGCGTGATGTGGCGGAACTTGCGCCAGGCACCGGCGCCGTCCACCGAGGCCGCTTCGTACAGTTCCGGCGGGATCTGCTTGATCCCCGCCAGGAAGATCACCATCGGTGCCCCGAACTGCCAGGCGGCCAGGACGACCAGGGTGCCCAGCGCGGTACCCGGCTCGTTCACCCAGGCCTTGCCGGAGATCCCGAACCAGCCGAGGAACTCGTTCACCGCTCCGCCACGATCGAACATGGCCTGCCAGACGATGGCCAGGCCGACGCTGCCGCCGAGCAGGGAGGGCAGGTAGAACAGGGCTCGGAACAGGCCGGTCCCCCGGCGGTCCCGGTTGAGCAGCAGCGCGACCCCGAGCGCGGTCAGCAACTTGGCGGGCACCGAGATCACCGCGTAGAGCAAGGTGACCCGCACCGAGTGCCAGAACTGGGGGTCGGAGGTGAACATCCGCCGGTAGTTCGCCAGGCCCACCCAGTGCGGGGAGCTGAAGAGGTCGTAGTCCGTGAAGCTCAGGTAGAGCGAGTACAGCATGGGCAACGCGGTGATCCCGAGGAATCCGATCATCCAGGGGGTCAGGAACACGTACCCGGCCACCGGCTCGCCGCGACTCACCGGTCCCTTCGCGCGGCGCAAGGGGACCGACGCGGGCTGGACCTGCGCCGTGGGGACGGCCACGTGGCCGCTCCTCTCTAGGGGTGGGTGAAGCGGGTCTGGGGGTGAGCGAAGCGGGTCTGGGGGTGGGTGGACCGGGTCCGCGTCCCGGTGGCGGTACAACCGGGACGCGGACGCTGTCCGGCTGGCAGCGGACCGGCTCGTGGCCCGGGAGATCCGGGCCGGAGCGGGATCAGGCGCCGATGGCCGCCTTGGCCTGGGAGACGAACGAGCCGGCCGCGGCGGCGGGATCCGACTTGCGGTACTGCACGGACTCCGCGGCGTCCGTGAGGAGGCTCTTGACCTTCTTGTGCCCCTTCGGCGGGAGCGGCGGCAGGGGCCCGAACTGGCTGGCCAGGGTCTCCTCGAAGGTGGCACTGACCTGGTTGGCCGGGGACAGGGTGCTCTCGATCTGCTTGCGCACCGTGGCGTTGGGGAACAGTCCCCGCTCCGCACCGAGGATCTTGCCCGCCTCCGGATCGTTCACCAGGAAGTTGATCACATCGGCGGCACGGGCCGCATTCTTGGTCTTCGCCGAGGACGACCAGTACATGGACGCCCGGGCCCAGGCCCCGCTCGCGGGTCCGGGGTACGTGGTGAGCGCGATGTCATGGTCGGTGTTCTTGCGAGCCTCTTCGAGCTGGTTCGACCACAGGAACGACGTGACGCCCTTCTGCGTGGTGACCAACTGCTTGGTGATGTCGCCCGAGTTGGCGGTGTGGATGAGGTCGGCCGGTGGAGTGGCGTGCTTCCCCGCGGCGTCCACCCAGAACTGGAACCACCGCGCCAGGTCGTCCGCGGTGAACCCGAGGTCGCCGTCGGTGGTGTACAGGTCCTTGCCCTGTTGCCGCAGCCAGACCTCCAGCACCTTGTAGTCCGCGCTGGGGTCCATGGTGCCGTTGAGCGCCCCACCGCTGCGGGTGTGGACATCCGCGCCCAGGGTGACCAGCGAGTCCCAGCTCGCCCCGACGGTCGGCACGGCCAGCCCCCACTTCGCCAGGGCGGTGCGGTCGACGAACATCGCGGGGGTGTTCTCGGCGGCCGGGATGCCCCCGCGTTTGCCCCGGACCGACCCGGAGTCCCGTAAGCCGGCGGAGAAGCCGTCGGTGTGGATCTCGGTGCCCACGAAGGGGGTGAGGTCGAGCGTGACCCCGCGGGTGGTGTAGTCGGACAGCCCGTTGTCGTCGATCTGGAACAGATCGGGGGCGCTGTCGCTGGCCGCGAGGGTTGCCAGCTTCTCGTAGTACCCCTGGTTCGCTTGCCAGCTGGTCTTGAAGGTCACCTTGGGGTGACGCTGGGTGTACAGGGCCAGGGCCTTCTCGGTGTTCTCGGCCCGGGCCTTGCCGCCCCACCAGAACACCGAGAGCTCGACCGACTTGTTGTCGTCGAGAGTCATCCCGGACTGAGGACTGCTCTTCGAGCTGCCGCAGGCCGCGACCCCGGCGAGCGGGATCAGGCCGGCGGCGGCGAGGAGGGAACGGCGGGACATGCCGGTCCGGGATCCGGACGCGGCGGGGCGAAAGCCGACGGCCGGACGGTCGGCCGGACGGTCGGGGGTGGCGGGCGAAGTGGGATCCATGACGCTCACTCCTTGGCTCGTTCTCTTCGCTGGGGCGAACTCATCGGGGTGCGCCGAGGGCTGTTCGGGGAGATCCGGGGCGGGACGCGGCGGCCGGTCCCGATGACTGCCGGACCACCAGCGACGTGGGCAGACGCACCTGTGCGGCCGCGGAGGCCCCGTCGCTCGTGCCGTGCAGGAGAAGGTCGACGGCGGCGGTCCCGGCGGCCGCCGCCGGCATCGTCACCGTGGTCAGGCGGGGTCGGGTGAACCTGCTCAGGGCGATGTCGTCGATCCCGACCACGCTCACCTGTTCCGGCACCGGCACGCCCAGGGCATCCAGTCCCTCGAGCAGGCCGACCGCCATCAGGTCGTTGTAGGCGAGCACCGCGGTGGCCCCGCAGGCCAGGACCTGTTCGGCCGCACCCTGCCCGGCCGTCTCGGTGGGCTGGTGCGGACCGAGCACCCGCAACCGGAGACCGTGCTCACGGGCTCCGGCCTGCACTGCGGTACCGATCTCCCTGCTGGTCCACGAACCGTGCGGTCCGGACAGGTACACGATCTCGTGGTGTCCGAGGGCGGACAGGTGATCGAGCGCCTGGCGTGCGCCGTGGGCGACGTCCATGAGCACCGCGGGCAGATCGGGGATCACCCGGTTGACCACGGCCAACGGCACCTCGTGCCGCAGTCGCTCGATGTTGGCGTTGCTCATGCGCGGGCTGCACAGAAGGATCCCGTCCACCTGCTTGGCCAGAGCCCGCACCAACTCCTGCTCGACCGCCGGGTCCTCGTTGGTGTCCGCGACGAACACGTGGTGGTCCCGGCGGCGGGCCTGTCCCTCCGCCGCTTTGATCAGCGGGGGGAAGAACGGGTTGGCGATGTCCGCGACGATCAGGCCGATGTTGTGCGTGCGACCGGTCACCAGGGCCCGGGCGGCCCGGTTGGGCCGGTAGCCCAGGGCGTCGGCCGCCGCGAGCACCCGGCTGCGAGTGACCGGGTTGACCAGGTGCGGCGCGGAGAAGGTCCGCGAAACGGTCGACACGTGCACATCGCAGGCGCGTGCCACGTCCCGGATCGTCACCGGCATCGCGCACCTCCCTCGCTGGCAGGCGCCAATTAATGCAAACGGTTGCTGCACTGTCAACGATGATCCTGTGATGCAAGTCACCGCTCTTGCCTTCGACCCCCACAGGAAGGCGCTTTCCTTGCCCTCGCGGCCGGTTCCTATCGGGGTGTTGACGACACGCGCGCCGACCTGGACAGTGTCCCTGCAAACCTTTGCAGGATGGGAGAACCGATGCCGCGCCCTCGTCCCAGGCGGCGTTGCGCGGTGGTCGGGACGGGTGCCCGGGCGGAGATGTTCGTCCGGGCCCTCGTCCATGACCACGCCGACAGCGCCGAACTCGTCGCCCTGGTCGATCCCAACCCGGCCAGGGCAGCCGCCTACAACCGACTCGTCGAACGGCTGGGCGCCCCTCCGGTACCCGTCGGTGGGCCCGAGGCCCTGCCCGCCGTGCTCGCCGAGGAGCGGGTGGACACCGTGGTGGTCACCAGCCCGGATCACACCCATGCCGATCACGTGGTGACCGCCCTCGCCGCGGACTGTTCGGTGATCACCGAGAAGCCCATGACCACGGACGTGACGGGCTGTCGGCGCATCCTGGACGCGGCCGCCAAGGGCCCGGGCACCGTGACCGTGACCTTCAACTACCGGTACAACCCGGTCCACGAGCAGGTCTGGCGCCTGCTGCACGACCAGGTGATCGGCGAGATCCTCTCGGTGCACTTCGAGTGGCTGCTCGACGTGCGGCACGGCGCGGACTACTTCCGCCGCTGGCACCGGAACAAGGCCCACTCGGGCGGACTGCTCGTGCACAAGGCCGGACACCACTTCGACCTGGTGAACTGGTGGCTCGGGGCTGCCCCCGTGCAGGTGGCCGCCCAGGGGCGGCTCGCCTTCTACGGACCCGAGAACGGCCGCCGGAACGGCTACGCCCGGGACTACGCCCGCGCCCACGGCTCCCCCGAGGCCGACGGGGACCCGTTCGCCCTGCACCTGGCGGACAGCCCCCGGTTGCGCGAGCTGTACCTGGACGCCGAGCACGAGGACGGTTACCACCGCGACCAGAACGTCTTCGCGCCCGGGATCACCATCGAGGACGATCTGGCGCTGCTCGTGCGCTACGACACCGGCGCCACGATGAGCTACCACCTCACCGCCTACGCACCATGGGAGGGCTACCGCATCGCCTTCAACGGCAGCCGCGGCCGGCTGGAGCTCGAGGTGGTCGAGAGCGACCACGTCTCCCCCGCCGCCGCGACCGGGCTCAAGGGGGCGCCCATCCACGGGGTGGACGCCGCGGCCGAGCAGGGTTCGCTCCGGCTGCAGGTACGGCGCTTCTGGGAACCCCCCGAGGACGTGCCGGTCCCCGCGCACCGCCGCGAGGGCCACGGCGGCGGGGACGCGCGGATGCTCGCCGATCTGTTCGGCGCCGACGGCCCCACCGATCCTCTCCATCGTGGTGCCAGCGAGCGCGACGGTGCCCTGGCCCTGCTCACGGGGCTCGCCGGGAACCGTTCGCTGGCCACGGGTGGAGCACTCGTGACCGTTGCCGACCTCCTGGAGCTGCCCCGATGACCACCACCCCCGCCGCCGGCCGCACGGCCACCGGTGCGCGCCCGGACCTGCTCTTCCCGGCCGAGCCGCACACCCGCGCGATCGCCGGCGAGCTGTACCGGCACGCGCGGGACCTGCCCCTGATCTGCCCGCACGGGCACGTCGACCCACGCCTGCTCGCCGACGACCTGCCCTTCCCCGATCCGGCCCACCTCATCGTGGTCCCGGACCACTACCTCACGCGCATGCTGCTCAGCCAGGGCGTCGCCCCGGAGCGCCTCGGCGTGCCCGTGCTGGACCCCGCCGCCGGCGACCGCCGGCTCGCGGACAGTCCTCTCGGGGTCGCCGGCGGCGTCGAGACCGACCCGCGGGCGATCTGGCAGCTCTTCGCCGACCACTGGCACCTGTTCCGCGGGACGCCGTCCCGGCTGTGGCTGGAGCTCGTCCTCACCGAGGTGTTCGACGTGCCGGTGCCCTTCGGCCCCGCGACGGCCCAGCAGGTCTACGACCTGGTGCAGGAGAAACTGGCCACCCCGGAGTTCCGGCCCCGGGCGCTCTTCGAGCGGTTCGGGATCGAGGTGCTGGCCACCACGGAGTCGCCTGTGGACGACCTGTCGGTGCACGCGCGCCTCGCCGAGGTGGGCTGGGGCGGGCCCGGCGGCCGGGTGATCACGACTTTCCGGCCGGACGACCTCGTCGACGTCCAGTGGCCGGGCTGGGCCGCGCGCGTGGCCCGCCTGGGCGAGCTCACCGGCCAGGACACCACCACCTTCACCGGCTACCTCGACGCCCTGCGCCGGCGGCGGGCGGACTTCCGCGCGGCGGGGGCCACCTCCACCGACCACGGCCACCCGAGTGCGTTGACCGTGGCGCTGACCGACGTCGAGGCCTCGCGCCTGTTCGAGCGCGGGCTGCGCGGGGAGGCGGACGCCGCCGAGGCGGAGCTGTTCCGCGGCCACATGCTGCTGCGGTTCGCCGAGATGTCCGTGGAGGACGGACTGGTCATGCAGCTGCATCCCGGGGCGGTGCGCAACCACAACAGCTGGCTGTACACGCGGCACGGGCGGGACGTGGGCGGGGACATCCCCTCGGCCACCGAGTACGTGCGGGCCCTGCGGCCCCTACTCGAGCGGTTCGGCAACGACCCCCGGCTGCGCCTGGTGCTGTACACCCTCGACGAGACCACCTTCACGCGCGAGCTCGCGCCCCTGGCGGGCGGCTACCCGGCGGTCTACCTGGGGGCGCCGTGGTGGTTCCTGGACAGTCCCGAGGGGCTGCGCCGGTTCCGCGAGACCGCGACCGAGAGCGCCGGGTACTACAACACCGCCGGTTTCGTGGACGACACCCGCGCCTTCTGCTCGATCCCGGCCCGCCACGACGTCGCCCGCCGGGTGGACGCCGCGCATCTGGCCAACCTCGTCGTGCAGCACCGGCTGTCCCTGGACGAGGCGGCGGAGACCATCGCCGACCTTGCCTACCGCCTGCCCAAGCGAGTCTTCCGACTGGAGCGTTGACGCGATGCCCTCCGTCACGATCACCGCCGTCGACGTCCACGACGTGCGTTTCCCCACGGCCGCCTCCGGCGACGGCTCCGACGCGATCAACCGCGGCGACTACTCGGCCACCTACGTCCAGGTGCGCACCGACCAGGGTCCCGTCGGCTCCGGGCTCACCTTCACCAACGGCCGCGGCAACGAGATCACCTGCGCCGCGGTGCGTGCCCTGGCCCACCACGTCGTCGGACGCACCATCGCCGAGATCGAGGAGAACCAGGTCGACTTCTGGCGCTCGATCACCGCGGATGTCCAGTTGCGCTGGCTAGGCCCGGAGAAGGGCGTCATCCACATGGCGGCCGGGGCCCTGATCAACGCGGTCTGGGACCTGCGGGCGATCCTGGCCGGGAAACCGATGTGGCAGTACCTGGCCGAACTGAGCACCGAGGAGCTCGTCGCCTCGATCGACTTCCACCACATCGCGGACGCGCTCACCCCGGACGATGCCGCCGACCTGCTCGAGGCGACGGTGGGCGGTTACCCCGCCCGGCTGGCGCAGGTGGAGCGGGAGGGGGTGGCCGCGTACACGACCTCCGTGGGCTGGATGGGCTACCCGGACGAGAAGGTCCGCTCACTGACCCGCGAGGCGGTGCGCCAGGGCTGGCGCGCGGTCAAGATGAAGGTCGGCGGGCCGATCGAGGACGACGTCGCGCGGGCCCGGATCATCCGGGAGGAGATCGGTCCGGACGCGCTGCTCATGATGGATGCGAACCAGGTCTGGGACGTCGACGAGGCGATCGCGGCGATGAGCCTGCTCTCCGAGATGGACCCCTACTGGATCGAGGAGCCCACGCATGCGGACGACGTCCTCGGGCACGCAAGGATCGCCCGGGAGGTCGCGCCGATCCGGGTGGCCACCGGCGAGGTCGCCGCGAACCGCGTGATCTTCAAGCAGCTCCTGCAGGCCGAGGCGATCGGCGTGTGCCAGGTGGACGCCTGCCGCACCGGCGGGGTGAACGAGGTGCTCGCCGTGCTGCTCATGGCGGCGAAGTTCGGCGTGCCGGTCTGCCCGCACGCGGGCGGGGTCGGCCTGTGCGAGTACGTGCAGCACGTGGCCTTCTTCGACCGGCTGCGGGTGAGCGGATGCGGCGAGGGCCGCATGGTCGAGTTCGTCGACCACCTGCACGAGCACTTCGTCGATCCGGTGCGCGTGGTCGGCGGGCGGTATCGGCCCCCGCGCGCTCCGGGGTACAGCGTGCGCATGCATCCGGCCTCGGTCGCCGCGTACACGTTCCCCGACGGCCCGGTCTGGCGGAAGGAGTCGGCATGACGGTGTCCGCGGAGTTGCGACGGCTCGGCCTCGGTTCCCTGGCCCAGGTGCCCACCGAGGCCCGACCGCGGGTGGACCCCCGGAGCCTCGGCAGCGGAATCCTCCACCTGGGACTGGGCGCCTTCCACCGGGCGCACCAGGCCGTCTACACGGAGGACGCCATCGCCGCCGCCGGCGGGGACTGGGGGATCGTCGGCGTCGCCCCGCGATCCCGGGACGTGCTCGAACGCCTCGCTGCCCAGGACCGGCTCTACAGCGTGCTCAGCCTCGATGCCGACCGCGCGGTTCCCCGGGTGGTCGGCGTGCACACCGAGCTGGTCCACGCGGCGGGCGACCCCGAGTCGGTCCTGGCCCGCCTCGCCGACCCCGCGATCCGCGTCGTCACGTTCACGGTCACCGAGAAGGCCTACGGCACGGGGTCGGGCAACGGCTGGACGTCCGGGACCGGTCCCCATGGGCAGGGCGCAGCGCCGGACCCCGGCGGCGTCATGTCTCTGCTCGTGCGCGGGCTGATCCGCCGAGCCGGCGCTGGCGCCGGACCGATCGCGCTCGTGAGCTGCGACAACCTGCCCGGCAACGGGCACGTGCTGCGCCGTGTCGTGCACGAGCGGCTCGCCCTGGCCGGTCAGGACGACGTCCTCGCCTGGGTGGGCGAGGAGGTGGGCTTCCCCACGACGATGGTCGACCGCATCGTCCCCGCGACCACCCCCGAACTGCTCGAACGGGCCGGAGCCCTGCTGGGGGTCAGCGACGCGGCCCCCGTGTGCGCGGAGCCGTTCCGGCAGTGGGTGATCGAGGACGACTTCCCGGGCGGCCGGCCGGCGTGGGACCGAGCCGGTGCCGTGCTCACCGACGACGTCGAGCCCTGGGAGCGGATGAAACTCCGCGCGCTCAACTCCCTGCACTCCGCACTCGCCTACCTGGGTGCCCTGGCCGGGGTCGAGACCATCGCCGAGGCGCTGCGGCTGCCCGGAGCCACCGACCTGCTCCGCCGGTTCGTGGACGAGGACATCGCACCGACCCTCGCACCACCACCCGGCCAGGACGCGCGGACGTACGCGGACACCGTGCTCGAACGGTTCGCGAACCCGGCCCTCGGGCACCGCACCCTGCAGGTGGCGATGGACGGCACGCAGAAGCTGCCCCAACGCCTGATCGGCACGATCACCGATCGACGGCAGGCCGGAGCGAGCCCGCGCTGGGCGGCCCTGGTGCTCTCCGGGTGGATGCGCTTCGTGCGCGGCCGGGCGGACGACGGTGGCCCGTTGCCCCTGAACGATCCGCTCGCCGACACCCTGCGGGCGGCGGTCCGGGCCGCACCGGACACCCCGGAGGGCCTCGCCGGTGCCCTGCTGGGCGTGTCCGCGGTGATCCCGCCGGAACTCGCCGACGACGAGGAACTGCGCACGCTCGTGATCAGCTGGCTGCGGGTCCTCGACCGGCACGGGGTACGGGGGGCACTGCGCGAGGCGGCGACCCCATGACGAGCGTGAGCGACAGCGGCAACGGCGCCCCCCGGACAGGCGTGATCGGCAGCAGCCGCACCCGCGGTGACGACCGGCTCCCCCGGGTCGCGCTCGTGGGGGCCACCGGGCACGGGCTCACCCACCGACGCACCATCCACGCCCTCGAGCAGGCCGGGCACCTCCGGCTGGTCGGCCTGGCCGATCCCCGACCGGTCCCGGACGAGCCCGACGCCCCGCTCGACGGCGTCCCGGTGTTGCCCGACCACCGGCAGCTCCTCGAACGCACCCGCCCCGACGTGGTCGTGGTCTGCACCCCACCGGCCACCCACCTGCCGATCGCCCTCGACGTGCTGGCCACCGGCGCCGATCTGCTGCTGGAGAAGCCGCCGGTGGCCTCACTCGCCGAGCACGCCGAACTGCTCGCGGCAGTGCGTGCCTCGGGGCGCGCGTGCCAGGTCGGGTTCCAGGCCCTGGGATCCGTGGCGCTCGACCGTCTCGTGGACCGGCTGCGCGCCGGCCTGCTCGGCACCGTGCCGCGGATCGGCGCGGTCGGCGCCTGGTGGCGTCCCGACCGCTACTGGCAACGCTCGGCCTGGGCCGGACGGCGCAGGCTGGACGGGCGTCCCGTGGTGGACGGCGCCCTGGTGAACCCGTTCGCGCACGCCGTGATGCAGGTACTCGCCCTGGCCGAGGCCACCGTTGTCCCTACCGTCGGGGTCCGGCCCACGCTGCTGGAGGTCGAGCGGTACCGCACCTCGGAGATCGAGGTGGACGACACCACCGTGGCCCGGATCACGCTCGCCGACGGGCCGTCCCTGCTGGTCGCGGTGTCCCTGCGCTCGGCGTCCTTCGTCGCCGGGGAGATCGAGGTGACCGGGGACGGCGGGACGGCCGCCCTGGAGTACCCCACGGACCGGCTGCGCCTGCCGGGACAGGAGGCGGGCGGAGGCTGGTCGCTCCCGCTCGGGCGGACCCCGCTGCTGGTCAACCTGCTCCGGCACCGCGCCGATCCCGCCGTCCCTCTGATCTGCCCGCTCGAGCGCACCGCTGGTTTCACGAGCCTGCTCGAGGTGCTCGTCGAGGCGCCCGAGCCGGTCCTCGTCCCGCGGGAGTTCCTGCGACCGCATTCCGAGGGCGGGCACACCATCCGCGGGATCGATCTGCTGCTGCGGGACGCCGTCCGCCGCCACGCACTGCTGTCCGAACTGTCCGTCCCCTGGGCCACGGCTCCGCACCGCGTGGTCCTTTCCCCTCAGGACGGTGCCGTGCGCTCCCCTCAGGACGGTGCCGTCCTCCCCCCGAAGGACCGGGTGGTCCGGAAACCGGAAGGTGATCCATGCGCAAGCTGACCTTCGCCCAGATCCCGCCCGGCACCGGTCCGCTCGTGCCGGGGGTGGTCGACCCTCCCCGACCGGTCGCCAAGGGCGGTTTCCGGCGCTACGACGAACCCGGATTCCGCACCCACGACGGCGACGACCCGCATGTCCATCCCCACACGCACGAGCTCTTCTGGATCTTCCAGGGTTCCGGGACGCTCGAGATCGACGGGCATGCGGCGGACACCTTCGCGCCCGGTGAGGTCGTGGTGATCGAGCCCGGCGAGGACCACCACCTCGTCAGCACCGGCCCGGTCCCCCTGGTCTTCACCTGGATGCAACTCGACCCCCTGCCCGGGGCCGGCACGGAGGGTGCCGCGCCCGGGCTCACCGGAACAGGCACCGCCTGACCGGAACAGGCACCGCTAGCCCCTCATCCTGCAGACCCCGCGCACCTCTCCTCAGATCAGCAAAGGAGCTGACCGACATGCGCGATCGAGCACTCCGGGTCACGGCCGCCCTGGCCGCGACCGGTACCGCAGCATCCCTGGCCCTGACCTGGGCCGCCTCCTCATCTGCCTCGGCCATGGCCCAACCGTCCCCCGCCGCCATGGCCCTGTCCCGGCAGGTGCTGCCCGCGAGCGACGGCTGGGCCGCCTCGGGCACGGGCACCACCGGCGGATCCACCGCCGACGCCGCACATGTGGTCGTCGCGAGCAACCGCACGCAACTGGTCGCGGCCCTCGGGGGAGACAACACCACCAATGCGGCCAACGCCACCCCTAAGATCATCTTCATCTCCGGGAAGATCCGTGGCAACGTGCGGGACGACGGCACGCCCCTGACCTGCGCCGACTACGCCGCCCCCGGCTACGACCTGGACGCCTTCCTGTCCACCTACGACCCCTCCGTCTGGGGTCGCGTACTGCCCAGCGGACCGCTGGAGGACGCCCGGGCAACCTCGGCCAAGAACCAGACCGAACGGGTAAAGATCTACGTCGGATCGAACACGACCATCATCGGGTTGCCGGGCGCGAAGCTGACCGGCATCAACCTCATGGTCAACAAGGTGTCCAACGTCATCGTGCGCAACCTCACCCTCGAGGACGCGCGGGACTGCTTCCCCGCCTGGGACCCCACCGACGGGGCGAGCGGCAACTGGAACTCCCTCTACGACACCGCCTCGGTGATCGGCTCGACCAACGTCTGGTTCGACCACGACACCTTCAGCGACGGGAACGACCACGACAGCAGCCAGCCGCTCTGCTTCGGCCGGCCCTACCAGTGGCACGACGGGCTGCTCGACATCACCAAGGCCTCCGACCTGGTCACCGTGGAGTACTCGGTCTTCGCCGACCACGACAAGACGATGCTCATCGGTTCGACCAACACCGTGGGGGCGGACGTCGGCAAGCTCCGGGTCACGCTGCACCACAACCGGTTCGCCAACGTCGGCCAGCGCGCGCCGCGGGTGCGCTTCGGCCAGGTCGACGTGTACGACAACTACTACGTGGCCACGGACGAGAAGACCTACACCTACTCCTGGGGAGTCGGCGTCTACTCGGCCATCTACGCCGAGAACAACGTCTTCCTGCGGAGCGCGGACATCCCGCTCGACGCGATCGTCCACAACTGGGGCGGCACCGGGATCACCGAGATCGGCACCCTCACCCGAATCGGCACCCAGCCCCTGCTGCCGACGAGCGTGGTCAGCGACTTCAACGCCGTGCACGACCCGGACCTGGGCACGGACGCCGGTTGGGTACCCACCCTGCGCGAGGGTCCCGTCGACCCCGCGACCGCGGTGCCGGCACTGGTCAGCGCGAACGCGGGAGCGGGCAAGCTGAAGATCTGACGCCGTTTCTCTCGCGGACGCATCTCGCTCCACCCCCAGCCCCAGGAACGACAGGGTCCGATCCCGGGTGGTCGGTCCCGGGGGACGCCGCTCAGCCGAGCTGCCTCCCCCGGGCCGGCCCCACGTTCCTGGGGCCACGCGGCACACGAAGGATCCTTCTCCCCCGACTGCGGGAGTTCCCCGGAGCGCACCCGATCACTCGCGCGATGAGGCCGAACCCGGTCCGTGGAGACCGGGACAGCCACCGCCACGCCCGGTTCGTCCTCGGGGAATGCGCGGGGCGGACCGGGCATCCGAGACCGTCCCGCATGCCCGGGAACCGGCCATTCGCCCCCTCACCGGAGTCCGTGATGCTGAGCGCTCGCGGGTCGAACCCCAGCGGGATGGGGACCTCTCCCCATTCCCCGCGGCTCGGCGACGGAGATAGGACGGAAGCGGACCCGCGATTCCGGGCCTCTTTCCCGGACACAACGATTCCCTCGCAGCGAGCCCCAGGAAAGGAAGGGCAACGGACGGGGCGACAAATACCGCACCTCGGGGCGGACGGTTCCAGCCGACCGCGAGGCCCTCTTTCGCGAGGTCAGGACGTTGTCGCGCCGATACGAGGAGGAAACAACGGAAATGGACTCCCCGTCCGTCCCGCAATCCGACAGGACCCCCCACCATGAACTGCGACCCCGCAGGACCGGTACACGAAGGGCGAGCCCATACCTCGCCATATGCCTCACGCTGGGTGCCCTCGGCCTCCTTTCCCTCGTGGGGATCTCCCCTGCCAGGGCGGCATCCTCACTGGACGGGACGATCAGCCGCTCGGAGGTCGTTCAGCGAGCCTCGTACTGGTACGGGAAGGGGCTGGCATACGGGGATTGGTACTCCGATCCTCAGGGGAGGTCCTACCGGGGCGACTGCTCGGGCTACATCTCCATGGCCTGGCACCTCGGCACCAGCCGGGTGACGACCCCCGCCGCGAACAACCTGGCCGAGGCGTCCGCCCGGATCACCGAGGACCAGCTCCGACCCGGGGACCTGCTGATGAAGTCGGGCATCGGTGGAGACGGGCATGCCGTGCTCTTCGAAGCCTGGGTGGACAACACCCACGCCGGCTACCGCGCCTACGAGTTCACAGGAATCGGGGTGCTGCATCGCACCATCGCCTACCCGTACGACTCGGACACGAGCTACCAGCCGTACCGGTACACACGGATCCAGGACGACTCCCCTCCGGCCCCTGCGGCCGCAGTGCGCACCTTGGGAGACCTGACCGGGGACGGCCGAGCGGACATCGTCACCCGCGACAGCACCGGCATCCTGCGCCTGTACCGCACCACCGGATCCACCACCAACCAGATCGTCGCTCCACCCGCACAGATCGGCACCGGCTGGAACGGCCTCGACCTCTGGATGGCGGATCTGACCGGGGACGGCCGAGCGGACATCGTCACCCGCGACAGCACCGGCATCCTGCGCCTGTACCGCACCACCGGATCCACCACCAACCAGATCGTCGCTCCACCCGCACAGATCGGCACCGGCTGGAACGGCCTCGACCTCTGGATGGCGGATCTGACCGGGGACGGCCGAGCGGACATCGTCACCCGCGACAGCACCGGCATCCTGCGCCTGTACCGCACCACCGGATCCACCACGGCCGACCGAATCGTCGCTTCCCCGGTGCAGATCGGCACCGGTTGGAACGGCCTCGACCTTCTCTGACCTCGTCTGGCAGACCACCGGCCACAGAAAGTGGGGACCATCGTGACACGACCTGTCCGGCTCACCTCCCTCCTCCTCTCGCTCTGCGTCCTGGTCCTGTCCGCAGCGCTGGACGCTGTTCCCGCTCAGGCGTCCCCCACCGACTACTCGGTCAGGGGAATCGATGTCTCGAATTACCAGGGCACCATCAACTGGCCGCCGGTCGCCGCTGCCGGAACCCGGTTCTCCTACGCCAAGGTGACCGACGGGATCACGTACACCGACCCGTACTTCACCAGGAACTACTCCATCGCGAAGAGTTTGGGCGTCTTTGCGGGGGGATATCACTTCGCCCTCCCCGACAAGAGCACAGGCAGGGTGCAGGCCGACTTCTTCCTCGACCACGCCGGCTACGTCGACGACGGCCGGACCCTGCCTCCGATGCTCGACATCGAGTGGCCCTGGAGCGGTTCCGGGAGTCCGTCGCCGTGCTACGGCCTGACCCCAGCGCACATGGTTGCCTGGATCCAGGATTTCGTCACGCGAGTAGCCGATCGCACCGGCCGTAAGGCGATGATCTACACGAACACCTTCTGGTGGAACGAGTGCACCGGAAGCAACGCCTCTTTCGGTGCATATCCCCTGTTCATCGCGAACTACACCGGAACACCCACTCCACTGCCGGCGGGTTGGCGCACCTGGACGCTCTGGCAGTACGCCTCCTCGGGGGCCCTCCCCGGAGACCAGGACGTCTTCAACGGGAGTCTTCCCGATCTGACGTCCCTCATCGGGCGGACCGATGGCGAGGTCGTGGTGAGCTCGCTGGCGGATCTGACCGGCGACGGCCGGGCGGACATCGTCACCCGCGACGGCACCGGCGTCCTGCGCCTGTACCGCACCACCGGAT
>CAZOWW010000038.1:0-40174 GCA_964583765.1 uncultured Kineosporiaceae bacterium | reverse complement strand
CGCCGCGGCACCCACGGGTACGGCGACGCCATCGGGTCCGACGGGTCCGACGAACTTGTCGGTGACCCCACGTAGCTTGGTTCCGGGTAGGACAGGTATCCGAGCCCCACATCCCTGGAGGCAGCATGACCACTCTCACCGAGCGTCCCGGCACGGCGCTGCTCGTCATCGACGTCCAGAACGGCGTCGCGGTGAATGCGTACGCCCGCGACAGCGTGGTGGCGAACATCGCGGCCCTGGTCGAGCGAGCCCGCAGTGCGGACGTTCCCGTTGTCTGGGTGCAGCACAGCAGCGGAAGCCTGCCTCGGGACAGTCAGCAGTGGCAGTACGTGCCGGAGCTGCCGCGACGTGACGGCGAACCGCTGGTGCACAAGAGGTACGGCGACTCCTTCGAGGACACCGACCTCGAGACGGTCCTCGCCACGTTGGCCACCGGTCATCTCGTCGTCGCGGGAATGCAGACGGACCAGTGCATCCGCGGCACCATCCACGGCGCGTTCACCCGTGGCTACGACGTCACGTTGGTGCAGGACGCCCACACCACGGAGGACTTCAGCTCCTGGGGCGCCCCGTCGCCGGAACTCGTCATCGCCCACACGAATCTGTACTGGCAGTACGAGAGCGCGCCCGGACGCCGGGCAGCCGTCGTGGAGACCGCGAAGGTGGACTTCACCGCGAAGGCGGACGTCGCCGAGAACACAGAATGAGCGACCGGCCGGCGGCGGTCAGGCCGTCCCTCACGGGGCGGCCGGACGTTCCCGGGGCTTCGTGCCGGCGGGCTGCGCGAAGCCGAGTTCTCGGCTGATCACCCGATGCCAGCCGGGTGCCGCGGGGGCGAGGATTCCTCGCCATGGACCAGGTCGCGGAGATCCTCACGGTTGCTGCTCTGTTCGCGTGCGCCTTCCTGGTCCTCCGCATCTTCCAGCTCACGGCCCGGCGTCGCACCACGGCGGACCACGACAGAGCTCAGGGCTCGGAGCAGGGCCTGTGGCGGGGAAGGTTGTGCAAGCAGGACGTCGACTGGCTCTGGCACCGGCGACGGCGGCGCCTGCTCCAGGGGTACGACCGAGACGGCTACCCCGTGGAACTCACCGCCGACCACGAGGGCCTCACGGTCGCGCTGCGCGGGCCGTACCTCCGGCGGCTGGCACCCTGGCCGCCGGTCACCCTGCCGTGGCGGGACGTCGCCGGGGCGCACGCCTGCCACCGTGGCGCCGCCGACCTCGTGGGTTCGGTGTCCGCGATCCGGCGCACGGTCGTCGTGGTCGATGTGGTCGGGGACAGCGCCGCGGTCTGGCGGATCAAGCACGACTTCGACTACGTCCCCGACGACCAGGAGTACGAGCGGCTCAGGAACCTCCTCGATCTGCCCGACCTCGCGGAGCTCGTGGGCTTCCCGGACCTGGCCGATGACGAGGATCTCCCTGAGGACGACGAGGCCATCGACGAGGGGGACGAGGAGCTCACCGACGAGGAGAGGGCCGAACTCGCGCAGCTGCGGACCGAGGAGGAGGAGCTCGACCGCGAACTCTGGGGTCCGGAGCGGCGACCGCGCACCGCGCCCCTGCGGCTGGTGACGACCCTTCCGGACGGCCTGGTGGAGCTGGTCACGGCGCGCTGCTCGGGGCACCCCTGGCCGGCACCGTCCAACGAGTGACTCGTCCGCCCCGCCTCGCGGGACAGCACAGGACGGCGGACCCCGACTCCCACGCGCCGCGGTCCGCCACGCCGCGGGACCGCGCCCAGGGGCCGCCCTGGACCTGACCGGCCAGGCTGTGATCTGCCCGGTCGCCACCGCACCGAGCACCGTTCCCCCGCACCCGCGCGGACTCCTGATCGCGATCAGCATCTGATCGTGATCGGGGCTCAAGTCCCCGGCCGTTAGGCCGATGTAGTGACTCGAGTCCACGCCGGACGCCAGGACTGCACCACAAGGGGGAGCATTCGGTGGCCATCAGTAACGCTCCGTACAAGGTCACCGGCGGCAGGTCGCATCCGCTCGGGGCGACGGTGCTGCCGGACGGGGTGAACTTCTCCGTCTACTCCGAGCACGCGACCTCGGTGGAGCTGCTGATCTTCGAGGACCCGGCGGCCCCGGAACCGTCCCAGGTGATCGTGCTCGACCCGGACGACCACAACACCTTCCACTTCTGGCACGCGCACCTGCAGGGACTGCCCCCCGGCACCGGTTACGCGTACCGGGTGGACGGTCCACGGGACGACGCCGCGCTGCACTCCGGCGGCCACCGCTTCGACCCGCAGAAGGTGCTGCTGGACCCGTACGCGAACGCGGTGGAGATGTCCCGGTGGGACCGGGCCGCCGCCTGCGCTCCCGGGGACAACCTCACGACGTCCATGCGGGGCATCGTCGTGGACCTCGACGAGTACGACTGGGAGGGCGACCGCCCCCTGGGCAGGCCGACCTGCGAGTCGGTCATCTACGAGATGCACGTGGGCGGGCTCACCCGCGGCGAGGGTTCGGGGGTCAGCGCACCCGGCACCTTCAGCGGCGTGATCGAGAAGATCCCCTACCTGCAGGACCTCGGGGTCACCGCGGTCGAACTGCTCCCGGTGTTCCAGTTCGACCCGGACGAGGTGGGCGGCATCGACCCGACCACCGGGCACCGGCTGTCCAACTACTGGGGCTACTCGCCGGTCGGTTTCTTCGCCCCCCACTCGGGCTACTGCGCGAGCCCGGGCTCGGCCGCGCACGTGCGCGAGTTCCGGGACATGGTCAAGGCACTGCACCGGGCCGGCATCGAGGTGATCCTCGACGTGGTGTTCAACCACACGAGCGAGGGCAACCATCAGGGCCCCACGATCTCGTTCAAGGGCCTGGACAACTCGGTCTACTACTTCACGGTGTCCGCGGACCGGCAGTACTACATGGACTACTCGGGCTGCGGCAACAGCCTCAGCTGCAACCACCCGGTGGTCGAGAAGTTCGTGCTGGACTGCCTCACCTTCTGGGTCCGGCAGATGCACGTGGACGGATTCCGGTTCGACGAGGGTTCCGTGCTCACGCGCGGCGAGGACGGCGCCCCCATGGCGCACCCGCCGGTGATCTGGGGCATCGAGCTCTCCGAGGAACTGGCCGACACCAAGGTGTTCGCCGAGGCCTGGGATGCCGCCGGCCTGTACCAGGTGGGCCACTTCCCGGGCTGGCGCTGGGCCGAGTGGAACGGGCGTTTCCGCGACGCCATCCGCGCCTTCGTCGCCGGTACTCCCGGCCTGATCGGCGAAGTCGCCAGTCGCTTCGCCGGCTCGTCCGACCTCTACCAGGCCGCCGGCCGGGCGCCGGTGAACAGCCTCAACTTCGTCACCTGCCACGACGGGTTCACCCTGGCGGACCTGGTCTCGTACAACGGCAAGCACAACGAGGCCAACGGCGAGGACAACCGTGACGGCATCGACAACAACCTGTCCTGGAACTGCGGCTGGGAGGGACCGACCGACGACCCCGGCGTCCAGGCGCTGCGCTCCCGGCAGGTGAAGAACCTGCTCGCGCTGCTGCTCCTGTCGCAGGGCGTCCCCATGATCACGATGGGCGACGAGGTCCGGCGTACGCAACACGGCAACAACAACGCCTACGCCCAGGACAACCCCACCGCCTGGTTCGACTGGCAGGACCCCGTGCAGCACGCGGACACCCTGCGCTTCGCGCAGCGCCTGGTGGCGTTCCGCCTCGCCCACCCGGAACTGCACCGCCCGAGGTTCTTCGACGGCACGACGAACGCCCGCGGCCTGCCCGACCTGGCCTGGCACGGCTGCCGGCTGGACGCCCCCTACTGGAGTGATCCCTGGGCTCGGGCGCTCGCGGTCACCCTCGGCGCCACCGACGACCTCGGGGACGACCTGCACGTGATCGCGAACATGTCCGACGACGCAC
Source organism: uncultured Kineosporiaceae bacterium (assembly GCA_964583765.1). Lineage (GTDB taxonomy): Bacteria > Actinomycetota > Actinomycetes > Actinomycetales > Kineosporiaceae > CAZOWW01. Next base: position 36,285 of record CAZOWW010000038.1, on the reverse strand, counting down.
TCCCCTTCGACCTGCCCGCGGTGGACGGGCGACGGTGGGCCCGCGCGGTGGACACCTCCCTGCCCGAGGGCACCGACATCGCCGATCCCGGCGCGGAGCAACCGATCGGGACGACCAGCTACCTGGCCGGACCCCGCAGCGTGGTGGTCCTGGTCTCGATCCCCTGACCCCGCACACCACCGACGCGCACCCCACCCTGACCCCGCCCCCAACCTGACGAGGACGGCATGACGACGAGAGGGCACACCTCCTCCGGGGTACCGAACCCCCGTCAGCAGAACCCGGACGAGGCCCAACCGGGCGCCGAGGGGGAGGTAACCCCCGCATCGGCCGCGGACCCCGCGAGCCCCGGGTCCGCAGAGGCGACGGCAACGACGGGTGCAGGCGCACCCGCCTCTCCCCCGGCGGGACCCGCGTCCCGCGGACACCGCCCGGTGGGGATCAGCGTCAAGGAGATCGCCGCCTACAGCTCGACCTTCCTCGCCCTGATGTGCCTGATCAAGGTGTACGGCGTGGCGCGGTACTCGAGCACGACCACTGCCTCGTTGATCACCACCGCTCCGGAGCAGGTGGTCCTGGGCACACTGGCGATCTACGTCTACCCGACCGTGGCGATGCTCGCCTACGCGACCACCTGGTTCGCCGTGATCTGGCGCCGCGTGATCCACCGTGAGGCCTGGCCGCTGGTCTTCGGCGTGATCCTGATCTGTGCGCTCATGACGCCGGTGAGCTATCACGTCTGGGCGATGGGCCTGCTCATCGGATCTCTGGTGATCGAGGTACTGGCACGCAGACTGTCCGTGAGGCGCCCCCGCACGCGCTTCGGGATCCGCGGGACCTGCCGCCGGCTGCTGCTCGACCACTCCTTCGTCTACCTCGGCGGCGTCGCGCTGCTGTTCGGCTTCCTGCACACCCTCACCTCACCGTGGACCTCGGCCGAGGTGTTCGTGACCAAGGAACCCGTGGTCACCGCGACCCAGAGGCTCCAGGACGGCGCGAGCGGTCCGGTACAGATCAGCGAGACCCACGCACCGTTCACCGGGTACGTGATCGACGAGAGCCTGACCAGCTACACAATCCTCAACGCGGACACCCGCTACGTCATGCAGCTCGAGAAGAGCGTGATCACGGCCCGCTACCCCTGTCACAACGAGGGTGACCAGCTCCGCGGCCGGGAACCGCTGTTCCAGGTCCTGCTCGGCCACCGCTACGAGTCGCCCAACGCCGAGTGCGGTCGCCTGATCACCGCCCTCAGCACCGCCTCACACTGAGCTCGTCCGGCTCAGCCGGTCCGACGAAGGGAACCCGAGATGTGCACCGTCATCCGGACCGATGGGACGGCGTCCGGGGCGACGCAGCACGGGCACTGCGGGTGCGCGAGCACGCGGGCGATCGAGGAGGCGAACTCCGCGGTCGTCCACCGGCTCCACGACCTGATCAACGAGGGTGACCTCGACGCCCTGGACGCGCTCTTCACGCCGGACTTCACCGGCCACGACACGAGCCGGCGGCCCTCGGCCGTGGAGGACCTGAGGACCGTGGAGGACCTGAAAACGGTCATCCGTGGGGCCCGCGAGCAGTTCGACGAGCACCACGTCGTCCAGGACCTGATCGCCTCCGGGGACCGGGTCGTGGTACGCCTCGACACCACCGGCCGGCACCGGGCCGAGGCCTTCGGAACGGCGCCCACCGGCCGGCCGACGACCATGCGGACCATCGGGATCTACCGCCTCACCGGCGGGCTCATCGCCGAACGCTGGGTCGTCTCGGACGTGGCCGGCCTCATGACGCAACTCGACGTGGCGTTGCCCGGGTGATCGGGCAGGATCTCCCCCACCGACCATGAGGACGGCCGGCGGCAGGACGTGCACGTGCTCAGGGAGGTCCGGTGCCCGAGGAACTGCCCGCGCCCGCACCACTGCCGGAGCCGAAGGCAGCACAGGCGCGCACCAGCGACCCCGAGGCCCTTGGCACCTCGGTGCCGGACTGGTTGCGGGTGCGGGACCATCTCCGCCGCCACCGACCGGAGCTGTGCCTGCGTGCGGCCGAGGGCTTTCCGCGGGATCAGCGGCTGGCTGGGACACCCCTCCTGACCCGCCCGGAGTGGCTGGCCGCGACGCCGGTGCCGCTGGACGGCGTCCACCTCACCTGGACCGATCGGCCGCACCCGATGGACGCGGACGCCGAGCCCCGCCGTCGACTCGCCGGGCACGCCGCAGGGGTGTGTCCGCGCGAACCCGACGGCTCGAGCCCCGGCTCCTACTCGGCGGCAATGGCTGCGTTCGCCCGGCCCACGGTGTTCTGCGACCGGAGCACCTACCGCCTCCGGTCGGCCCGGTTGACCCCGGTCGCCGAACTGGAGTTCGGACCCGGCAGCTACTTCGACGGCATCGAGGTCGGCGAGGCGTGCGCTCACGAGTTCACGGCCCGGCAGCTCGGCCTGCTCCGGCACACGCCACTGCGCGAGGCGATCGGTGATCCGTGCGACCTGTCCACCCGACCGGCCAACCTTGCGGTGGCCACCCTGACCCTGCGGCACGACCGCCGCGCGGGGACGGCGTCGTTCCCGCTGCACTGGCGTGCCCCGGGGGCGGTCGGCCACGCCGGCGGTACCTACATGGTGATGCCGGTCGGCGTCTTCCAGGCCTCGGGCGACGAGCCCTGGCACCGCGAGCACGACTTCTCGCTGTGGCGGTGCCTGGTGCGCGAGTTCGCCGAGGAACTGCTCGGCGAACCCGAGGACCGTCCCACGGACTCCCCGCTCGACTACGACCGCTGGCCCGCGGGGGCTGCCCTGCAGGAGGGCCGGATCCGGGGCACCGTCCGGGCACGTGTCCTGGGGCTGGGCGTCGACCCGCTGACCCTGGCCACGGACCTGCTCACGGTCCTCACCGTGGACTCCGACTGGTGGGACGAGCAGGTCGGACCGCTCGCGGACACGAACGCCGAGGGTCTGCTGGTCCGGTCACCGGACGGTCTGCACGCCTTCACGGACACGAACGTGCAGGAGCTCACGGACCGGCTGCCGTTCCAGGCGGCCGGTGCCGCGCTCCTGCGCCTGGCCTGGACCCACCGTGACGCTCTGCTCGAGGCGTGAGCTCCTGCCCGAGACATGACGATCTACCCGAGAAGGACGGACCTGCGCGTCTCGTGACGTCCGCCGCCCACGAGGCGCCGGGCGCCGTCGCCCGCGGGAGGACGGACGCGCCCGCAGGCGGGAACGCCACCCACCACGACTGCGGTGAGCGGCGTTCCCGCGTGACCCGTGGCCCCGAGCGGGGACGGGGAGTGGCGAACGATCAGGAGAGGTGGTTCAGGAACCAGCCCACCTTGGCCGCGATCGCCTGCTGGCCGGGCAGGGTCGGGTGTCCGCGCAACGACCCCCCGGTGGCGCCGAGCGGGTACATCCACGAGTCGGCGGTGCACTCCTCGTGCCCGGCAAGCGTGTCCGCCGTGCTCACGTACCGAGCGTGGGCGGCGAGAGCAGCGGTGCGGACGGTGCGCTCCAGGGCGGCCGTGGCGTGCACGACGGCCTCGCGCTCGCTCGTGCTGAGCCAGTCGCACCCCACCACCGCGGACTGCGTGCGCGGGAAGATGTTCGGGTAGCCGACCACCACGAGGGTGAGCCCCGGGTGGACGCTCTCGATCGCGGTGTAGGCCTGGGCCAGTGCGGTCGCCAGAACCGTGGAGTTCGGCAGCAGTGCGGAGTTCTCCACCTGCTGCACGAGAGCGGTGCAGTCCTGGACGTAGCAGGCGCCCAGCACGTCCAGGAAGCCGATGTCGTTGCCACCGAGGGTGATGGTGACCAGCGGGTGCGTGGACACCTGCCCGCCGAGGGAGGCGTCCGCGGCGGCGAGCACGCCCGCGAGCTGCTGCAACTGCGGGGGCTGCGACTTGAACGAGGTGGTGAGGGCGTTGATCCGCGCCCCGGAGCAGGCGAGCAGCGTGACCGGAGGCACCGCCGCGTAGGAGCGTCCCCAGGTGAGCAACCGCGACCAGGCGTTCGCGCTGCGGTCACAGGTCGCCAGGGCGGGGTTCGACGGATCACTGTCGAAGGGTCCCACTCCCTCGCCGGAGGAGTAGGAGTCACCGAGGGCGACGTACGGCGAGTCCCACTCGCACAGCGGGTGGTCCCGCACCGGCGCCGACACGTCGTCCCACTGACCGACGACGCTGCGGGAGTAGCTCGCGAAGTCCTGGGCGTGCCGGGCGTCGTCCGGCTGGTGCGGTGCCCAGGCGGAGAAGGCGAAGGTCTCGCCGTTCACCCACTGCCAGGTGCCCTCGGTGCGACGGTCCGTCGCCCCGAGCCAGCCGTGGCCACCGAAGGTCGAGACGACGAAAGTGTTCTCGGCCGCGGAGGTGAGGGTCACCAGGTGGGCCCGGATCGCCTCGCACCGCTGCTCGGCCACCGGCCAGGTGACGGTGTCACCGAGCAGCTCGTACCAGTGCCCGTTGGCGGGGTTCGGGACCCGCACGGTACGGGGGTCGGCACTGCTCACGGACGCTGTGAGCGCGGTCAGCATCGCCCCGACGGCGACCGCGACGGTCAGCCGCACCGGTATTCGCATGTCATTTCCTCCAAGATGAGTTCTGTCGAGGGAAGGCGCGCGCAGGTGCCTCTTAGCACTTGTTCACCCCGTCGGCAACTTCGGCCGCACATCACGCGCCGGACAGTCACGGGCCCACGGCGTCGTCCCATGGGCACCTGGAACATTCTGTCGACGAACCCCGGGAACCGCGGGACGGCGCGCCGCCGCGGCACCGTATTCAGGAAGATGGCGGACGTCATTCATCCGATGAATGATCGAGGGCCTCCGAAGTCCCACCCACGAGGATCCCCCCGAAGTTCCACCCCACCCGGTCGCGGTGCGAGGCCTCGACCCCGCAGGGACCAAGGGTCCCCGGCCGCCGGCACCACGGGGCGGGCCAGCTCCGCGGAACCAGGCGTCGCCGCAGTCCAGGAGCCCTGGGTGCGCCCTGCCGCGGCGTCCTCGGACACCGTGGCAGCGCGCTCTCGTACCCTAGGCGTCCCGGAAAGCGCATGGAATGGGGACAACTCCCCACACAGTCCACCGAGCTCTCTCCGCCCGGCGCCGGCCACCCCGCCCCCCTGTCCCGCCCCGACCGCCCGGGCCCACTCGCCGGGAACGGACGGGGGATCCGGAGCAGGGGATCATCCGGGGAGCGACCGGCCTCCACGGACGGGGAAATCGGGCGAGAGATCCTTCGAGGAGCGTGCGGTCGCTCGAGAGAACAGCGGAGCCCCGTCCCGGCGGTGAGCAGCGGAGGCCCCGGGAATTCCGCACGGAACACCTCCCGGACAGTTCCCCGTATCCCCGCACGGCCCTCGGAACACCCCGCACCATCGGAGATCGTGAATTCTCGCCGAACACCGAGATCCGACAGGAAATGCGACGGACCCCGCACCCCGCTCCAGGACCAATGCCGGACGACCCAGGATGACCAAGGTTCTGAATTGCCACTTCGCGCGGTTCGGCGTGGTGTCGGAACGAAGGACGGGGTGACCGGGGACCATGGATCATGATCGCGGGGTGGCACCCGCCGGCACCGGCCGGCGATCGACGGGATCCACATCGACCTGCCGGTGCATTCCGGGACGGTGGGACTTCCCACTGTCGGACTGCACACCAGATCCGTGAGGCCTGGCGCGTAACCGGTTCATCGGTGCGAGCGTGTCGTCAGGCAGCAAATAGACCTTCCCGGACCCCCTGTGAGTTATTTCACCCGGGCACGTGACGGGAAGCATCGGGTTCCGCTCCGCGGTTGCTTACCGTAGTCGTCGGCGCACATAAGATCAGGCACAGTGAGGAACGGGATACTCAACGTGACCATCATGCAGTGCGGATCGCCGTCCACCGGTGCGCGGGAGGGCCGACCGTGACGAGCCCGGAAGACCTTCCCGAGCGGTGTCGGGACTTCGCGGAACTCTCCGCCTCGCTGGAACCGGACGAAACCACCAGAAAGGAATGGCTGACGCTGGCGCACGAGCTGGTGGAGGACCATGTCCGGGCATCGGCGACGACTCCGTACACCGCCCCCAGAAAGGGCGACTATTCCGAACTCGGCATCCCCGCCCGCTCCGGACGCGACATGCGCGAGGTGTGTGCGCTCCTTCGCGAGGGTCTGCGAGAAGGCGCGGCGACCACCTCACCGCGATACCTCGGTTATCTCCCCACAGGTGCGCTGCCCGCGGCCGCGGTGGCCGACTACCTGGCCGCGGGGACGAACCCCTACGCGGCTCTGGCCACCATCAGCCCGGGCGCGGCGGCCGTGGAGAAAGTGGTCGGGGACTGGTTGTGTGCCGCCGTCGGTCTGCCTGTGGGTTCCGGTGCGGCCCTCACCTCGGGAGGAACCCAGGCAGTGCTCACCGCGGTGATCGCGGCACGGGACGCCCACAGGGTGCTCGGCGCCGGTGACGGAGCGGCCCCGCATGCTCCCGCCGTGATCTACACCACGGCGCAGGCACACCTGTCGCTGCGGCGGGCCCTGCACGTGGCGGGATGTCACCAGCTCCCGGTACGCCTGATCGCCACCGACGCCGGCCATCGCATGCACCCCGGTGACCTGGCGGACGCTGTGCGGCACGACCTCCGGTCCGGACTGCGACCCTGGCTGGTCGCGGCCACCGCCGGCACCACGAACACCGGAGCCGTGGACCCGATCGACGCTCTTGCGGACGTCTGCGAACGCTTCGACCTCTGGCTGCACGTCGACGGGGCCTACGGGGGCCTGTTCCACCTCAGCCCGGAAACCCGCGGGGGCCTCGAGGGCCTCGGGCGAGCCCAGAGCGTGGTCGTCGACCCGCACAAGACCCTGTCGCTGCCCTACGGTCTCGGCGCCGCCCTGTTGGCCGACGTCCGCACCCTCAGGTCATCCTTCGCCTCGGCCGCCGAGTACCTGCCGGCCACCGACACCACCTCGCCGGCCGACCTCGGCATCGAACTCACCCGTCCGTTCCGGGCGTTGCGACTGTGGCTGTCCCTGCAGCTGTGCGGGACCGACGCCTTCGTGGCCGCGCTCAGCGAGAAGGCTCTGCTCGCCCGGTTCGCCCATGATCGGCTCTCCGGCATCCCCGGGATCGTCACGGGACCGTCGCCGTCGCTCTCGCTCTTCGTCTTCCGGCTGACGGACCCGTCCGGCGGTGACACCGCGACCCTCGACCTCGTCGAACGGCTCCGGTCCGAAGGGATCGCCTTCCTGTCCACGACCTCCGTCGACGGGCGCCTCTGGGCCCGGGTCGCCGTCCTCTCGCATCGCACGCATCTCGAACACGTCTCGGCGCTCTGCGACGCGGTCGCCGCCATCGCCTCCCCGGGTCCCGGTCGCTCGGGGAGGGACACCGATGTCCGTACTGTCCTGCGGGTCCCCGATGAGGAGATCCGCGTCCCCGACCCGAAAGGACCCACGGCCCGTGGAGGCTCTCCATCTGCGCTTCGCCCCTCTGCGTGAGACTCCGCAGGAGGTGCTGGACTGCGAGCTGAGCGTCCTCGGCCACGCGTACGGGGACACCCCTGAGCTGCTGGAGGAGGCGTACGGGAGGTACCGCGAGGACACCGCCTTCGTGTCCCTGTGGTGGCGGGACGAGGCCGTGGGGTTCGTGCGCTTCATCCGACCGGGACGCCACGAGCTCAAGACACTGGCGGACATCCGCAAGGAACCCTGGGGCGTGGACGGCGCCGGGATCGCGCGCGGCCTCGGGGTCGACCTGGACCGCACCTGGGATCTCGCCACGATCGGCGTGCGCCGCCACGATCGCGAGGTTCCGGCCCGGGCGACCCCCGCGCTCGTCCGCGGCTTCGCGGAGGTCCTGCGCGCCAACGACGTGGAGTGGCTGATCGCGATCGTCGACGAGACCGCGCGACGCCTGATGTCGATGTACGGCATCCGTTCCCTGCCCCTGCCCGGTACCAGGGCGGAGGAGTACATGGGCTCCCCCGCGTGCCAACCCGCCTTCGGCCGGGTCGACGAGAGCGCGGAGGGCCTGTGCGCACAGCCGCTGCCCTCCCTGCACCTACCGGCAGCGGACGAACTGCGGTGGCCCGAGACCGCCCTGGCCGCGCCGGGGCGGCCGGCCGTCGCGCGGAGGCGGGCGTGAGCGTTTCGGAGGCCAGCGCCGAGCGATACACCTCGGACGACTTCGTCGCCATGTACCTGCACGCGGAGTGGGGCGACCTGTTGGCGGACCAGGCACGGCACTTCCCCGGAGGAGCCACCGGCCTCCCGGAGCTCGACCGTCCGGGCTTCTTCTACCGGACCGTCGCCGAGCGGGTGGCGGACTGGGTGCAGCAGAGCGGCAAGAGCCCGTTGACCGCCTGTGACGTGGGGGCCGGTACCGGGCGGACCGCTTTCGAGCTGAGTCGGCGGCTCACCTCGGTGGCGGAGCTCACGGCGGTCGAACCGTCCGCGGCGTTCTGCGCCTGGATGCATGCGCTGCTCGTGGAAGAACCCGGCGAGCGGAGCATCCCCAGCCCCGAACTGGTGGGGGCGCCGCGGCGGATCCCGGTGGACACCACTCGCCTGCCACCGCTGCCCGTGCCGTTGCGGATCCTGCAGCAGGACGCGGAGAGCCTGGCCGCGTGCGGGGAGAAGTTCGATCTCGTGACCTGCCTCAACGTGATGGACCGGGTGCCGGACCCGCGGGCCCTCGGCTGCGCCCTGACCGACCTGCTGAGCCCGGGCGGCCTGTTGGTCATGGCGTGTCCCTTCGACTTCACCTGCCGGTTCACCCCCGCGGAGCGGTGGATCCACGACCTGCGGGACGTGCTGCCCGTGGACCTCTTCGACATCGTGGGCTGCGAGGACGTGCCGTACTCGTTCCGGCAGCACAGCCGACGCTTCAACTGGTACCTCAGCCAGGTGGTCGCGGCCCGACGCCGCTGAGCAGGCCGAACCGGCCGAGATCGGTGCGCCACCTCGGCCAGGACACCCGCAGCGGATCGCCGGCGCGCAGCGCGGGGCGGGTCCGAGGGCGATGCCCGAACGGCGAGGAGCCGCCGCGGGGGAGCCGTCGACGACGTCCGGACGGTGAGGAGTGTCCGGCAGCGGTAGCGTCCGATGTCGTGACCCTCACGCATGCCCGAACCCGTGTGGCCTCCTCCGCCGGGCACACCCCCCGCGGCGCCGTCCTGCTGACCCTGGCAGCACTGACGCTCGCGGGATGCGGCTCCACCACCTCAAGTTCCCTCGGTGCACAGGTCGCCCGTGCCCCGGACACGGCCGCGGGCACCACCCTGCTGGTGGCAGGACCAGGACCGCAGCGGCACTACTCCGTGCAGCCACAGCCACAGCCGGGGACGTGCCACTACCGTCAGGAGGGCCGCTACCCCCTGCCCGATCCCGCCTGCACCCCGGGAGCGGTGAACCCGCAGGTCACCCAGGACAACCTCGCCTCGACGATCTGCCGATCCGGGTTCACCTCGCAGATCCGGCCGCCGTCGAGCGTGACGGGCCACGAGAAGGTGGCGAACGCCCTCGCCTACGGCTACACCGGCTCGACCCGTACGGGCGAGTACGACCATCTGATCTCTCTCGAACTCGGCGGCGATCCCAACGATCCCCGGAATCTGTGGGTCGAGCCCAATGACCGAAGCGGTGCGACCGGCACCACGAACTCCAAGGACGGGGTGGAGAACGCGGCCCACACCGCGATCTGTCATGGCCGCCTCACCCTGAGGGAGGCTCAGGCGGGGATCGCCTCCGACTGGGTGGCCCTGGGACACCGGCTCGGGATCGACCTTCCCTGACGCGGCGGCTCCCAAGGGCCGTCGGTCTTCCTGGCGCGGCGTCTCCTCTGGACACGGCGCCCGCGGGGGCCGTTCGGCACGAGCATCGGCTCGCTCAGGGGCGCGCGGTGTCCAGGGTCACCGTGGACCGGCTCCCCGGCCCCCGCACCGACGTGACCAGCAGCCGAATGCCGTTCGCCAGCCGCACCTGCCCCGCGCCGCGGGCGTCCCCGAAGATCTGCTCACCGGTACGGGAGTCCCGCCACACGGTGCGGCAGCGAAGCTCGTACCCGTGGCTGCCGGCCGAGGACACGGTGGCCGGCTGGGAGTCGACGGGGTAGTTGCGGGTGGGATGCAGGGTCACGGTCACCTCCTGGTCGATGATCAGCGTGGCGATCTCCTCGATCCGGACATCCGCCCCCGTGCCCGTGTCCAGGGAGTCGGTCACCGTGAACCGGATCGGGGCGGTCTGCCCGGTGGCCCGCACGGCCCCGGTCCCGGCTCCGTCCTCGACGGCGTCCCGGCCTTTCCCGGCCGCGTGACCCCCGGCCGTCCCCGTCACGGCGTGGAGCCCCCGGTTCGAGGAGGCCGGGTGGGCGGAACGGTGCTCGTGCGGATGGCCGGTGACGGCGACGAAGACCGCCGCGGTGATCCAGATCAGTCCGACCACGGTTGCCGCGACCGGCGCGACCGTCAGCCGGCGACGGGAGGGGCGACCTGCCCCGTCCGGTCCGCGAGAAGTGGCCACCAGGAGTCGCACCCCTTCCACCGCGAATAGCACAACGTGGTGAGCAGATTACAGAGCGATATACGGCCGGGTCGGCAAGACGCGAGGACGGAATTCTCGGGTCCGGTACGGGCGCCGGTTCCGGACGGATTCAGCCTTGTTCCGGCAGCCGCATGCGGCATCCGCGCCGGGCGATCACTCGGTCGAGATCACCGGTTCCGGTCCGGAACTCCTGCGCACCAGAGATCGAGATCCTGGAGCGTGAGTCCGAACCGCGCGCATTGCTCACGGAGAATTGCTGCACACCGAGCAGCCGCACTCGAGGCTCGCTCCCGGCGAAGTTCGGGCTGGAGCTCACGCACCCCCGCGAGCAGCGCCGCCGCCCGACGGGGGGTGAGTCCGCGGTCCTCGGCCACCAGGTCGAGCAGCACCTGGACACGTTCCCGGACGTCCCAGCTCGCCCAACCGAGCAGCAGGTCGGGGTCGTCGCTCGACGGGACGCCGGACGCGTCGGAGACGTTGCCTGACCCCGTGGACACCCGGCGGGCTCGGCGCGGTGGCTCGTCGGGCACTCCCCGCAGGTCATGGACAGGCACCGGCAGCGGTGGGTACGAGACGAACCGCTCGGTCGGCTCGTCGTTCCGGCCACGCAGCGCCCAGTAGGACGGACAGGTGAAGTCCGAGGCGCGGTACCGGGGTGGCGCGTGCTCCGGGGACGGGGTGTCCGGCGTCTCGCCACGCCTCGTCCCCCGCCCGGTCCGGGCACCGGTTGCCGCGCCACGGGCACGCTTGGCGAGACCGGACGGCGTGAGGCGCAGGGCGGCGAGCCACGGGACGTGCAGGTCGGCGACGAGTTCCCCGAGCACCTCGTCGAGAGCGAGCCCCGGCCGCCCGAGGTGCCGGCCCGCATACAGGTCCGCCACCGCCCGGACGTCCGGATCGGTACCGATCCGCGCCGCGAGCTCCGCCACGGTCACCGGTCTCGGCCTCTCGACGCCATCGGCCCGCGCACCGAACCAGAGCTCCCGGTGATCGCACCGGGCGAGCAGCCAGGCGCGCACCGCTTCCCGCTCGCGGTCGTCCCAGCTGTCACCGTCCCAGGGACGCTTGTGCTCGATCCTCTCGATCATGCCCAGGTCCCCGTTCCGGCGGAGCAGGTCGATCCTTGCCCGCACCACCCGGCGGTACCCCTCGGGCCAGACGCCGGGCAGCGCGTCCGCCCCGTCGACGTCCGAGCCGTTCACCATGCGGGCGGCCCCGGCATCCGTGCTCCCGGCCCCGGCATCCGTGCTCCCGGTATCCGTGTTCCCGATGTCCTTGCTCCCGGTCGTCGCGATGCGGTCCCGCTGGACAGCGGCGAGCACACAGGCACGCTGCTGGGGGTCGATCGGGGGCAGCAGGTGCCACTGGGGCAGGGTGACCGCCGCGGCCTCGGACTGCGTGAGCAACCCGTAGCCGGCGAGCACCCGCCAGTCGGCTTCCTCCTGCAGGGCGACCATGCGTCCCGACGCCGCGTACTGGGCGGCTCGGGCACCGTCGAGCACCTCCACCGACGGGGTACCCCGACGGCACAGGGCCGAGGGCTCCTGACCGGTCATCCGCCGCGCGAGAGCGTCCAGGGTCTGCGCGATCGGCGAGAGCACGGCGGGCAGGTGCTCCGGCACCGGCAGGTCCCGGACAGGTTGCCTGCTGCCGATCCGCCGTCCGCCGCCGCCCCGAGGAGCTCTCGCCGACCAGAAGCCGGCCACGGAGGAGTGCGTCAGGACTCGCAGGCCCGCTGCCCGCCCGTGATCAGCGGACCGGACCGCGTGGCCGGCGCCCGCCGTCGCACCACCCACCGGGCCACCCGCCGTCGCGCCACCCACCGACTCGGCCGCATCGGGCATCGCCCAGAACGTGCCGGCAGCGTCCTCGCCCTGCTTCCCGGCCTCCTCGTGAGCGCGGGCCCCCACCTCGATCCGGGCGAGAAGCGGACGGAGGGCGTCGCCGTCCGGCGACCAGGGATGGTGGAGGAGGGCGCGGCGGGGCACCTCGGCGTCCCCGAAGCGCACCGGCTCGCCCCACCGGGCGGGATGGTGCCGCCCCACCAGGACCACCGCGGGAGCCCCTGACACCGCATGGGTCACAGCAACCGCGGGAGCCCCGGGCCCAGCGTGGGTCACCGCCGCAGCAGGACTCACGGGCACAGGGGAGCGCGCGGACGCGGTGTTCCTCGCCGGGGGGAGCCCCACCACCCGGGTTAGGTGGACGCTCGGCAGGAACCGCTCGACGAGCCGCCGACCGGACTCCCCGCGCAGGGTCCGACCGGGCAGGCAGACGGCAACCCACCCCGCGTCCCGGTCCTCACCTCCGGTCTTCACCGCGAGTTGGAAGGCTCGCTGCACGAGGGCGACCGGCAGGGTCGTCGACGTGGTGCACGCCTCGTAGCGAAGGCGCCAGTTCCGACTCTCGAGCGCGTCGCGGGCCGTCCGGTCCGGCGGCCAGGAGATGACCACGTGATACGAGCCGGTCGCGAACAGTTTGCCGGGATCCTCGTCCGACGGGCCGCAGCCGGGCGGATCGGCCCCGGCGAGGTCGAACAGGGTCTCCGACGCCGGAGCGGGCAGGGGCACCCCACGCCCCTGCGTGAGGACGTCGGCGAGCACGACCGTCACCGGCCACGGCGGCTCGTCCCGCCCCAGGGCACCGCCCTCCCGGGCCGCCGCCACGGACAGGCGGAAACGGGTCACCGCCACGGCGAGCGGGTCCGGGTCGGCGGCGTGCACCGAGCCGAGGGCCCGACGCACCAAGGTGCCCGGATCCGCACCCGGATCGGCTCTGCGCCAGGCCTCGAGCACCCGGGCGAAGGCACCGAGGACGAGGTCGCCCGAGCCGCAGTACGGGTCCACCACGCGCAGCGCGGACAAGGACCGGCCACCGTGCCTCTCGACGCCGTTGCCCTGATCGGCCCCGTCGACTCCGCAGGCGCGTTCGGCCCGTTCGGCCCGTTCGTCGCGGTGGAGCGCCTCCTCCAGCGCGGGATCGAGGGCGAGGTCGAGCAGGATCGCGTTGACCTCGTCCGGCGCGAGGCGCCCGTACCCGCCTGTCCCCGGGCGGTCCGCGAGCTCGAGGTACAGCTGCCTCAGCACGTCGGTGTCCTGGCGTGCCGGCGGCCAGACGTCGTCCGGTGCGGCGAGCTCCGCCCGCAGCGCGGTCAGCCACGACACCCGCCCGTCGGGCGGATTCGCGGGTTCGAGCGACCGCAGGCAGGGGTCGAGGACGGAACCGAGCCTGCGTGCGGCCTCCGCGAGCGGGGTCCGCCCGTCCTCCGGGCCGCGCCCGAACGTCCCCGCCGGAAGAGCCGCGTCCCGGCACCAGCGCAGCATCGCCTCCACGAGCATCCAGGCGCGCCGGGCATCGTCCAGGCCTGGGTTCGCCTCCGTGCTTGGGTTCGCCTCCGTGCTTGGGTTCGCCTCCGGGCCGGGGTTCACCGGCGGTACCACCAAGGCGGCCACCGCCCGGGCCAGCGCAGGGGGAAGGGCGTTCCGCCCGAACGCACTCCCGCTCCGACGTCGCGCCGCCACGCCTCGCTCCTCGCCGCTGCGACCCGTTCCCGCGGCGGACCCGCTGACCCACCGCCGAGGAAATCGTACAGGTGTACGATCCCGGTCGCTCGGTACCCACTTCGAACGTTCCGGACCTACTCCGAACCTTCCGGACCTACTGCGAACGTTCCAGGTCGCTCAGCGCCCGGGCCACCCAACGGGCGATCGTCGCGCGCTCGACGTCCGGCAGGTCCACGAAGCAGAGCCCGGCCTGGTCGCTCTCGTTCACGGTGCGCCGCCAGGAGACCTTCATCGGCAGCTCCCGGAGCACCTCACCCTCCACGGCCAGCTCGACGAGCACCTGGTCCCCGCCCTTCAGCGGCAGGGCCCCGGGGACGGCACAGCGCACACCACCCTCGCTCAGGTCGAGGATCCGGCCCTCGGCGATGCTGCCGCCCGACTTCACCCGGACCCTGCCCCCGGCGTAAACCCGGATGTGCTCGCGCCGCTCGACCTGATCCGTGAGCGAGGCGAGCAACTCCACCTGGAACATCGCCTCGTGCACGCTGACGTCGAGTTGCTCCACCGTGGCGCGCTGGGCGGTCACCATGACCCGCGCAGAGCGGGCCGCCTCGTCGATGTCACTGATCCCGGTGATGATCTCGGAGAGCACCGCGGACATCTCGCCGGCCTCACGCTGGAGTGCGTGGATGGTCGTGGCGATCTCGCCCGTGGACTCCGCGGTGGTCGTGGCGAGGTTCTTCACCTCGTGCGCGACCACGCTGAACCCCCGCCCGGCCTCGCCGGCCCGGGCCGCCTCGATGGTCGCGTTCAGCGAGAGCAGATTGGTCTGTTCCGCGACCGTGGCGATCAATTTGGCCATCCCGTTCACCCGGTGCAGGCTCTGCTCCAGGGCGGTCAGGGTGCGGGAGGCCCGTTCCGTGCCCACGACGACCTCACTCGCGACCGCCCCCACCGAGGTCACCCCGGTGTCGATGGTCGCGCCTGCGGAGAGGGTCTCCTGCGCCTGGAGGACGACCTCGCCGAGCACGGTACCCACCATCGAGGTGATCTCCTCCATGGCGGCCTGGGACTGCCGGCGGAGGTACCGTTCACTCAGGAACTGCTGGTGGAGGCCGGCCACCGCATGGGCGTCCAGCTCGACCTCACCGGCAGGTTCACCGCCTCGGCCGATCGCACCCCGGCCACCGCCGGGCAGATCGGCACCCTGTTCGGCGAATGCCTCGGCCCGGCGGTCGAGCAGTTCGTCGATCGCCGCGGCGAGCGCGACCGTCCTCCCCGAACGCCGGGTCCCCAGACGCGACCGTTGGTCCCCGGACTCGGCGAGCCGGCCCACGTCGTCCTGCAGGCGGGTCAGCTCGCCCCGCACCCGCAGCCACCCGACCACGGGCACGACGGCCCCGATGATCAGGCCGAGAAGGCACCACAGTGCACTCATGAGCACGCTCGTCTCGGGAACCAAGGCCTCGCCCCGAGGTCGTCCCCGTTCGCGCCGCTGAGGCGACGAATGTCCACCACGCCGCCCTCCCGGGCGAAGGTCCCCGATCCGGGCACCGACGATCACCTCACTGTCCTGCGCTGTCGACTGCTGCGACCTCGGATGCCCCTCGTGCCGTGGTCCTCGGCCGGTCACGACACGACGTCACCGTGCCCCGTCCGACCGCGCACGATCAGGGGTCCCCGATCCCGGCGGGATCCGGTCACCGGAGAGTGACGACGGACCGCGACCGGACGGACCGTCCGAGGGAGCGAGCGGTCGGAAGGGCTCAGATCTGGATCTGTGCGACCTTGTGCGACCCGCTCGCGTAGCACTTCACCAGGAGACGCTTGGACGTCGCACACCACTTCTTCACGTCCGACTCGAAGGTCGGGCAGTCCGCGAGCACTTCCACCAGATCACCCGCCTTGAGCTCCTTCTTGACGACCGCGGAGTTGAGCTTCAGGACGGGGATCGGACAGTTGAGACCCCGCAGATCCATCGTCACCTTGGCCATTCCGGTTCCCTCACTCCTTGAGTTCTGGTGCTCTTCCGGTATGTGCCGGGTCCCGTCCTGGTCCCCGGTCGTCCCTGTACGACGTTCTCCATCCGTCCTGCCCTGCCCGGCCGCCTGCCGTGTCCTGCCTCCTGCCCGGCCCGGCCCTCGGGAACCGGTCAGGTGCCGGCAGGCCCGAGTGCCCGCAGAACCTCGGTCATCTCGCGCGCGGTGGCGGCGAACTCCTCCGCCTCCGCGGCCGAGACGAACCCGAACCGGCAGCGCCGCTCGTCGATGCCGCGGGCCGTCAGCAGCCGCAGCAGGAGACGGTGGCGAGCCACCGCGCGGTAGTTCTGTTCCTTGTAGTGGCAGTCCCCCGGGTGACAAGCCAGGATGATCACTCCGTCCGCGCCCTGCTCGAACGCCGTGAGGACGAAGCCGGGGTCCACACGTCCGGAACACATCACGCGCACGCTGCGCACGTTCGCCGGGTAGGCGAGCTGTGCCGCCCCTGCCTTGTCGGCTCCCGCGTAGGAGCACCAGTTGCACAGGAAGGCGACGATCGCCGGTTCGAAGGCCTCGGCGACGGCCCGAGGACCGGACTCGGTCCCGGCAGCCGGCACCGGCGCCTCCACCGGAGTCACGGCGGGAGCGGGCGAGCGGGTCACCTCAGCACCTCCTGGATCTCGGCGAACAGCGCCTCGTCGGTGAAGTGCATGCCGGTCATCGCCCCCACCGGGCAGGCCACCACGCAGGTGCCGCAGCCCAGACAGAGCGCCGGGTCGACGTCGGCCCGTCCCTGCGGCGTCACGGTGATCGCGCGGTAGGGGCAGACCAGCAGGCAGGACAGGCAACCCGAACAGCGCCCGGAGTCCACCTCGGCCACCACCGGGTCGAGGGTCAGGGCGCGGTTCTCGACCAGCGAGGCCAGCACCTGGCCGGCGGCCGCGACGCCCTGGGTCATGGCGGTGGACAGATCCATCGGCGCCTGACACGCCCCGGCCAGGTAGATCCCGCGGGTGGTGCTGCGCGTGGCGTCGGTGCGCCCGTTCAGTTCCTGGAAGAAGCCGCTCGGGTGCAGTCCGACGTCCAGGATCGAGGCGAGCTCCCGGACCGCGGGCCCCGGCACGACCGGCGCCATGAGCACGACCAGGTCGACCTCCTGCCGGTCACCCGCGCCGTCCCGGCCGGTGTGTTCGACGGCCAGCGTCCCCTCGGTGTGCACGCGGACGTCGCCGGGCCGCTCGTAGCGGACCCACCGGGTGCCGGAGTCACCGGACGGCCCGTGGGCGAGCATCTCGAGGGCGTCCTTGCCGGGGGCGACCAGCTCACGGTGGTAGCAGGTCACCTGCGATTCGGGGTGCTTGGTGGCGATCAGGTGCCGGAACTTGAGCGCCGTGCGGCAGCAGATGCCCGAGCAGTAGGGCACGTGTTCTGTGTCCAGGCTGCCCGCGCAGTACACCAGGGCGATGTTCTTGGCCTCACGACCGTCGCTGGTCAGCAGTTCCCCCGCGGTCGGCCCGTTCGCCGCGAGCAGCCGTTCGAACTGCCAGCTCGACAGCACGTCGGGGTGGGAGCCGAACCCCAGCCCCTCGACCCCGGCGAGCTCGTACTCCTGCGAACCGACCGCCACGATGATCGCGCCCACCTGGCGTTCCTCGGTGCGTTCCTGGTCGTCGAAGTCGATCACGCCGTCCACCGGGCAGGACTCGCGGCAGACGGTGCAGTCCACGTCCACCCCGTCCACCGGGGTGAACCGCCCGCACAGGCCGGGGTCGAGCACCGGCACGTTGGGCAGGCCGCCGAAGAGCTCGAAGTCGATCGCCCGGCGTTCCGTGCGCCCCAGGGTGAGCGGATTGGGCCCGGCGGCCGGGCAGGCCATGAGGCACTCGCCGCAGCCGACGCACTCGGAGGTCGAGACGTACCGGGGCTCGCGGCGCACGGTGACTGTGAAGTTCCCGAAGGATCCCTTCACGTCCGCGAGACTCGAGGTCAGCATCACCTCGATCGAGCCGGGGAACTCGCTGTGCAGGATCGCACCGGTGACCGGCTCCATCAGGCAGGGGGCGCACTCCATCTCCGGGAACAGGTCCTCGACCCGCACCGGATTCCCGCCGAGGATCGGGCTGCGCTCCACGAGCACCACGTGCCGTCCGGCCTCGGCCAGCGTCAACGCCGCCTTGTGCCCGGCCGGCCCTGCCCCCACGACGAGGACATCGGCACAGATCTGGCGTTCGGTCACGGTCAGAGGCTGCTGGTGGGAGACCCGGGCCACCCCCGCCCGGATCTGCGCCTCAGCCTTGGCGAGCGCCTCGGCCGGATCCGGGGTCACCCAGACCACGTGCTCGCGGATGTTGGCCAGGTGCATGAGGTAGGGGTTCAGCTCGGCCTGGCGCATCACCCGCTGGAAGGTCACCCCGTGCTCCCGGGGCGAGCAGGCCGCCACGACAACCCGGTCGGGCCGGTTGCGGCGGATGTCCTCGGCGATCTGTTCCTGACCGGCCTCACCGCAGGCGATGTCCACGTGGGTCACGTACGCCACGTCGGGATGCGCGGTCAGCCGCGCCGCCAGTTCCTCGGGATCGATGCACTCGGAGATCTGGCCCTCGCGACCGGATCCGCAGCGACAGAGGTAGCAACCTACGCGCATCCTGTCTCCTCCATGAGGTCGGTCTGCCGGGCCCTCGGGTCCGTGTGCGGGTCCCCCGGATCGGCGAGTCGGTCGCTCGGGTCCGTGTGCCCGCTCCCGGGTGCGGTCCGCGACGCGCACCAGTCCTCGGTCCGCGCGAGTTCCATGGCCCGGGCCACCAGCTCCGGCAGCGCCTGCGCGACCGCGGGGGACAGCTCGTGCGAGAACGTGGTCACGTCGAGCACCTCGATGCCGAGCACCCGGATCTGCGAGGGCAGGTCCACGCCGGCGGCCTGTCCCACGGCCAGTGCCGCGGGCAGGCTCATGTCGTGCACCGAGCACTGGTGCAGGCTGCCGTCCAGATCGTCCAGGTCCAGCTCGACCACCGTGCCTGCCGCCAACTGCCCGGTGTGCAGCGCGTCGAGCACGATCGCCCGCTCGTGGCCGACCATGGTCTCCATCAGCCGCAGGCCACCGATCCCCAGCTCGACCACCTGCACCGCGTCGACCTCGCGGGCGAGCCGTCGGCCGAGCTCGCGCGCCGCGAGCGGTCCGGCGCCGTCGTCCGACAGCGTCGTGTTGCCCAAGCCGATCACCACGGTGGACATCAGCCGTCCCGCCTCAGTTCGCGCACCAGCGAACCCGCGGCGTCCCGGATGTTCACCTGCAGGGGCATCCTCCCCGGCAGGGAGTGGGTGGCGCAGGACAGGCACGGGTCGTACAGGCGCATCGCCATCTCGATCCGGTTCAGCAGCCCGTCGTTGACCTCATCCGCCTCGTCGAGGTAGGCGCGCGCCGCCCGGCCGATCGACATGGACATGGCGGCGTTGTTGTTGACCGTCCCCACGATCATGTTGACCGAGGTGAGGACGCCGCGCTCGTCCGCCTCGTAGTGGTGGATCAGGGTGCCGCGGGGGGCCTCGACCGAGCCGATCCCGCCGCCCGGGTTGATCTCACCGCTGGGCAGCTCCCGGGTGTGCGGGGAGATGATCTCCGGGTCGAGGGCGAGCTCGACCATGCGCTCGGAGGCATTGAGCACCTCGATCAACCGGGCCCAGTGCGTGGCGAGACGCTGGTGCACGGGCACGTGCCGGCCACCCGGCCGGTGTGCCCCGAAGAAGGTGAAGTACCGGGCGAAGTGCTCCTGGGCGCGCGGAGTGGTCAGGGCCTCGGCGACGTTCAACCGGGCCAGCGGACCGACCGTGTAGACCCCGCTCTCGGCCCCCTCGGTGAACCCCTGCCATCCGCGTTCCCGCAGGTAGGGGAAGGTCATGTAGGTCCACGGCTCGGTGTGCTCGGCGACGTGGTCCGGGTACTCCCGCACCGGGTACTGCACGACCTGGACGCCCTCGGGATCCACCACGCGCACCGTGCCGTCGAAGAAGTCCGCCCGGCCCACCGCGTTGACCGTGCCCATCGAGTGCGTCCGCACGCGGTACTGCTCCCCCAGCAGCACCTCCCGCCACTGCGGGTCCTTGAGCACCACCTTCTCGAACAGATCGAGGCTGGCCAGGGCGAACTCCACGTTCGCCCGCCCGGCGGCCAGGGCCGTCTCGCGCTCCTCCTCGGTGATGCGCTTGCTCCAGCCTCCCGGCACCGCGCCCGTGCCGTGCACCCCCCGGCCCCCGAGCAGTTCGATGACCTCGCTCGTGCGCCTGCGGAAGGCGATCACCTGCTTGCCGGTCTCCGCGCCGAGCTTGCCGATGACGCCCATCAGGGACCGCTGCGCGGGCTCGGCCTCGGGACCCACGATCAGGTCGGGGCCGCCGAGCGCGTAGAAGTGGGTCAGGTGGTCGATCGCGTAGAACGACGCGTAGAGCAGTTCGCGCAGCAACCGGCCGGTCCGCGGCACCGCCACCTGGAAGAGGTCGTCGAGGGCCTTCGCGGAGGCCATCAGATGCGCCTCGGGGCAGAGCCCGCAGATGCGACTGGTCAGGGCCGGCATGTCCTCGGCGAGGCGGCCGACGCAGAACTGCTCGAACCCCCGCATCTCGGGGACCTGCAGGTAGGCGTTCTCGACCCGGCCGGCGTCGTCGAGGAAGATCTCGATCCGGCCGTGCCCCTCAAGTCGGGTGAGGGGGTCGATGGTGACGGTGCGCACGTGTCCTCGCCTCGTTCGCAGGATCAGCGGTCGGGGGACGTCGGGGGATCTGTGGGACTCGCCGAGGCGGTCCGTCGGCCGGCCGCCGGTGAGCCCCGGTCCGGCCCCTTGTCCCTGCGGCGGCGCGTCCGGCCCCTACCGATCGCCCCCGGGCCGGGCACGGGCACCACATCGGGCACCGGTACCGCCCCGGGCACCGAGACCGCACCGGACAGGGGCGAGTTCCCCGCGTCGACCTGCTCGTCGGGCGGGGGCGCGGCGGTCGCGGCCGGGATCTCGGACGCCGCGGGACGTCGTGGCGCGGGCAGAGCCGGGGCCTCAGGACGTCGTGGGGCGGGCCTGGCCGGTTCCGGGCGCTTCGAGGCACCGGGGCGCGGGGTGACGGCCTCGAGCTGGGACGCCGGCAGGGTGAACTTGTAGAAGGTGCCCACCCAGTCCGGGACCCCGTCGAGCACGGCGTCGGCATGCTGCGCGACGGCCGCGTCCGGCAACCCGCGAGCAGGACCCACGTCGATGGCCCCGCCGATCACCCCGGCCATCTCCACACCCTGGTCCCGGGTGCCCTCGACGGCGCCGTAGCAACCGATGCACGGCATGTTCACGGACGGGCACAGCCCCCCGCAGCCCTGGCGCGTGGCCGGTCCCATGCAGACCAGACCCTGTTCCATGAGGCACAGCTCGGGATCAGGATCGATCTCCCACACCCGGCGAAACTCCGTGATCACCTTGCCCTCACGGCGGCGGCTGCACTCCAGGCACACACTCGAGGGCCCGGAGGCCAGCACGGCCCCCGGAGCCGGCGGTTCGCCGTCCCCGAGCAGGGCCTGCAGCGCCTCCGCCACCCGCGCGGGTTCCGGCGGGCATCCGGGGATCGCGTAGTCGACCCACACCTCGTCCCGCAACGGCCGGACGGTCGCGGCGAGCAGGGGGAGGGTGAGCGTGCCCTCGGGGACGGCGCTCCGTGCGGCGGGGAACACGCCCTGCGGGTTCACGGCGGACGGGCCGCCCGTGTAGGCGGTGCGCTGGAGCTCCTCGACCGTGAACAGGTTGGACAGGCCCGGCACGCATCCCGAGTTCGCGCACGACCCGTAGGCGATCATGATCTTCGACTTCCGCCGGAGAAGATGCGCCATCTCGATGTTCTCCTGCGTGCGCAGGGCCCCGTCGAAGAGGGTGATGTCGATGTCCCCGTCGGGCATCGCCTCGAGATCGGCGGTCTTCGTGTCCACCAGACACGGGCAGAAGACGAGGTCAACGGCCGCGAGCACGTCCAGCAGCGCCTCGTGCAGGTTGAGCACCGAGATCTCACAGCCGCCGCACCCCGCGGCCCAGTACATGCTCAGCTTGGGCCGGGGCGCGGGCGCACCGGACGTCGACGAGTCAGCCACACCCCTTCATCGGTCCGGGCACGAGCACCCTCGAGTGCGGCGTCCGACTGTGTTGCCGATCACATTCGGACGCCCCGGGACGCGCCGTTCAGCAGATGCGCGGCAGTTGCTCCCCCAGCGGCAGGTCCACGATCCGGGCGCCGCCGAGGGGCGGCCGGGCGACCACCACGCCGGGATGGTCCTCCACGCAACGGCCGATCAGCGTCGCCTGCGTCCCCTGCGGATGCGCCCGCATGGCGGTGAGCACGACGTCCGCCTGCTCCGGCGGCACGAATGCCACGAGGCGCCCCTCGTTGGCCACGTACCAGGGGTCGAGCCCGAGGAAGGCACAGGCGTTCGCCACCGCCTCGGGCACCGGTACCTCCCGCTCGAAGACCTCCACGCCCACGGAACTGGCGGTCGCGATCTCGTTGAGGGTCGCCCCGAGGCCGCCCCGCGTCGGGTCACGCAATACGTGGATGCCTGGCGCGGCGGCGAGCATCGTGGCCACCAGGTCTCCCAGGGGCGCCGTGTCGCTGACCACCTCGACGGCGAAGTCGAGCCCCTCGCGCACGCTCAGGACCGCGATGCCGTGCGCCCCGATCGGCCCGCTGACGAGCACGGCGTCCCCGGGCCGGGCGCGGTCCGGGCGCAGGTCGACACCCGGGAGCACCAGTCCGATCCCGGCCGTGCACACGTACACGCCGTCCCCGTGTCCTGACTCCACGACCTTGGTGTCCCCGGTGACGATGTTCACCCCGGCCGCCCTCGCGGCCGCGCCCATGGCCAGCGCCACGTCGCGGACGACGTCCAGGGGCGTGCCCTCCTCGAGGACGAACCCGCAGGACAGGTGGGCGGGCCGGGCTCCGCTCATGGCGAGGTCGTTGACGGTCCCGTTCACCGCGAGGTCCCCGATGCACCCGCCGGGGAAGAACAGGGGCCGCACCACGTAGGTGTCCGTGGAGAACGCCAGCCGGACCCCGCCCAGGTCCAGCACCGCGGAATCAGCGAGCTGGGCCAGCACCCCGGCTCCGGGCAGCGCAGGGACCGGCGCTGCCCGGAGGACGCCGGGACCGCCAGGATCGCCGGAGCTGTCCGCGCCGCCAGGGCCGCCGGGACCGCCGGGACCGCCGAGGCGAGCCGATCCCGCCTCGACGGCGGTGAACGCCGGCAGGAACACCTGCTCGACGAGTTCCGCGGAGAGGGCGCCACCCGCGCCGTGTCCCATCACCACCCGCGCCCGCTCGCGCACGGGCACGGGGCAGGACCACTGTGCGGGATCCGGCCGTTCGAGCGGCGGAACAACCGACTCGGCCCCTGCCGCTGCTGCGACCGCCAGCCCTGCCACGACCCCGTTCCCCCCCACGACTCCCGTCCCCGATCCAGGCCCCGATCCAGGCCTCGGTTCGACATCCGTACTCATCGCACGCCCCCGCTCTTCGCCAGATCATCGAGCCCTGCCGGGCTCCCGTGCCCGGCCAGCCGCTCGTCCGCAACGGAGCCTCGGGTCTCGTTCCCGTGCACGTTGCCCGCCGGGTCTCCCGCCCCGGTCGCCGCCGTCGTCCTGATCGCTGCCGTCGTCCCGGTCACCGCCGTCGCTGCCGTCGTCAGCACGGACGTGTCGAGCCGGCGGTACCGGTGGTACGCCGCGCAGGCGCCCTCCGCGCTGACCATGGTCGCCCCCAACGGCGTGCGCGGGGTGCAGGCGCGATCGAAGGCCGGGCACTGCGGCGGCACGATCAGCCCCTGCAGCACCTCGCCCGCACGACACTCGGCCGGCTCCTCGCTCCGCAGGCCGGTCACGCCGAACCGCAGCTCGGCGTCCAGATCGCGGTAGGCGGGCGCCAGCCGCCAACCGGACCGGGGGATCACCCCGATGCCCCGCCAGGCGCGGTCGGTCTCCTCGAAGACCTCGGCGAGCATCGCCCGCGCGGTCGGGTTGCCCGCGGCGGGTACGGCCCGGGCATAGGCGTTCTCCACCTCGTGACGACCGCTCTCCAGCTGTCGCACCGCCCGGCGGATGCCCTCCAGCAGGTCCAGCGGCTCGAAGCCGGTCACCACGATGGGCACCCGGTAGCGCTCGGCGAGCGCCGGGTACTCGCCGGTGCCCATCACGCTGCAGACGTGTCCGGCGGCCAGGAAGGCCTGCACCCGGCAGGCGGGGGCCTGCATGATCGCCTCGATGGCCGGCGGCACCCGCACATGCGAGACCAGCATGCTGAAGTTGGCCAGGCCCAGCGCCCTGGCCCGGTGCACGGCCATGGCATTGGGCGGTGCCGTGGTCTCGAAGCCGATCCCGAAGAAGACCACCTGCCGGTCCGGCAGGCGACGGGCCAGCTCCACCGCGTCCAGCGGCGAGTAGACGACCCGCACGTCCCCGCCCCGACTCCGCACCCCGAAGAGGTCGTCCCCGCTGCCCGGCACACGCAGCATGTCCCCGAAGGAACAGAACACGACCCCGGGCAGCGCCGCGATCGCGAGTGCCCGGTCGATCGTCTCCAGGGGAGTCACACAGACCGGGCATCCTGGCCCGTGGATCATCCGGACCCCGGCGGGGAGCACCTGGTCGATGCCGTTGCGCAGGATCGAGTGCGTCTGGCCACCGCACACCTCCATGAGCGCCCACGGACGGGTCACCGTCGCGCGGATCTCCTCGACCAGCCGGTGGGCGAGCTCGGGATCCTGGAACTCCTCCACGTACCTCATGCGGTACCGCCTGGACGCGCGACAGGCAGTCCGATCGGTACCTCGGTGCCGGGCGGTTCGACACGCATCTCGGAGTCGGAGCGCGGCTCGGGGACACCGAGTTCCTCGGCCAGGACGCCGGTGCGTCGGAAGAGGTCGAGCGTCGCCAGCGCCGATGCCTCGTCCAGCCGCTGGAGGGCGAAGCCCACATGGACGATCACGTACTCGCCCACCTGGGCCTCCGGCAGGTAGGCCAGGCTCACCTCCTTACGCACCCCGCCGAAATCGACCGTCGCCATGCGGGAGAAGCCCTCACCACAGGTGTCCAGCACCCTCCCGGGCACTGCAAGGCACATGCCGTCACCCCTCCCTCGTCGTGACCAGCGCCGTCGTGGTCGGTTCCTTCGTCGTGACCAGCGCCGTCGTGGTCGGTTCCCTCGTCGTGACCAGCGGTGTCACCTCGCGCCGTCCCGCGATCGCGACCTGGCCGAGTGCCAGCCCGCCGTCGTTGCAGGGCACCCGGCGGTGCCGGAGCACCGTGAAGCCCCGGTCAGCCAGTTCCACCGCGGCCAGGTGCGAGACCATCGCGTTCGCGAACACCCCTCCGGACAGGGCCACGACATCCGCGCCGGTCTCCTCCCGGGCCCGCTCGACGACCGTGACCACGGCTGCGACCAGTCCCGTGTGGAAGCGCGCCGCCACCACCGGCGCGGGCACACCTGCCCGAACCTCCGCCACCACCGCACGGATCAGGGCGGCCCCGTCGAGCCGGTACCGAACGTGCTCGGACACCGTCCCGCCGCCGGTGACCGGCACGAGCGGCAGCGGGTGGCAACCCCCCGCGCGGTGGCAGGCATCGCTCAGCACCGACCCGACGCCCGATCCCCCACGCCGTCCGGGCTCGGGACCGCACAGGTCCGTGCCGGACCTGCCCACACCGTCCCGGCTCCCGCCGTACCGACCCACTCCACCGGACCACCCGCTCGAGTCGTCGCCGTCCAGCACCCAGCCCGCCTGGTGCTCCAGGGCCATGGCCGCCTGGGCCTCGAACCCGATCGTCTGGCACATCCCCGCGACGGAGGCGACCGCGTCGAACAGGCGGCCGACGCTGGAGGTCGGCACGCAACCGAGGCCGGTCTCCAACTGGTGGGCGAGCACGCCTCGTTCCTCGGAGGAACAGGCAGCCACGCAGGGCAGGTCGGGGGTCCACGGGATTCCGGCGGTATGCAGGTGGGCCAGCGCCATGCGGTACGGCCGCCGCACCGCGGCGTCCCCACCCGGCATGGGCGCGTAGCGCAGGTGCGCGAATCGCACGAAACCCAGGGGGCCGCCCAGGAGCACCTCGCCACCCCAGACCGCGCCGTCCGTCCCGTAGCCGGTCCCGTCGAAGGCCACCCCGATCGCCGGTGACCGGGGATCGTGGCCGTGCTCGGCGAGGACCGCCGCGATGTGCGCGTGGTGGTGCTGCACCCGCACCAGGGGCAGCCGGGCCTCCGCCGCCCGCCGCATCGCCCACCGGCTGGAGCGGTACCCAGGGTGCAGGTCGGCGATCACCCGCTCGGGTCGCACCCCCACCAGGGCACCGAGGTGGTCCACCGCACGCGCGAACACCTGCTGATTGGCCAGGCCGCCCATGTCCCCCACGTGCGCGGAGAGCCACGCGTGCCGGCCCGCGGCCATCGCGAAGGTGTTCTTCAGGTCCCCGCCGACCGCGAGCAGCGGGACGACGTCCTCGGGCAGCATCACGGGGAGCGGCGCGTATCCCCGGGAGCGTCGCACGGGCGCCTCCCGCGCGCTCACGACCCGGGTCACCGAGTCGTCGCACGGCACGTGGATCGGCCGGTCGTGCCAGAGCCAGGCGTCGGCGATCCCGGTCAGCCGGGCCCTGGCCTCCCGGTCGTCCGTGACGATCGGCTCGTCGCTGAGATTGCCGCTCGTCATCACCAGGGCGGGCGGACCGGCGGGATCACCCGGCCCACCCAGCAGCAGGTGGTGGAGCGCGGTGGGCGGCAGCATCACGCCGAGGTCCGAGTTGCCCGGCGCCACCTGGGTGGCGACCAGGGCAGCCGCCGGACCGTCCTGACGGCGCCGCAACAACACGATCGGACGGCGGGCAGAGGTCAGCAGGACGGCCTCGGCATCGTCCACCCGGCATACGGTCCGGGCCGTGGCGAGATCGGCCACCAGCACGGCGAACGGCTTGTCCCCCCGGTGCTTGCGCTCCCGCAGACGGGCCACCGCGACCGGGTCGGTGGCGTCGCACGCCAGGTGGTAGCCGCCCAGACCCTTGACCGCCACCACGTGTCCGGTTCGCAGCAGCTCACGGGCCCGGGCCAGTGCTCGCTCGCCCCGGGCCCGCCGATCGCACTCGCCCCCGCCGTCGAAGGGACCGGCATCCCGGGCGCCGAACGGGTTCTCGTCCCGACCGGCGAACGAACCGCCACTCCGATCCCCGAGAAGGGCGTCGACCTCCGCGAACAGGTCCAGCACCGGTCCGCAGTCGTGGCAGCAGACGGGCTGGGCGTGGAACCGGCGATCGGCCGGATCGGCGTACTCGCGAGCGCAGGCCGGGCACAGGGGGAAACCGGCCATGGTGGTGGAGGGCCGGTCGTAGGGCAGACGCGTGACGATGGTGAACCGCGGGCCGCACGAGGTGCACGTGATGAAGGGATGCCGGTACCGCCGGTCCGTCGGGTCCCACAGCTCCGCCAGGCACTGCGGGCAGGTCGCCACGTCCGCCGGGATGAGCGTGCGGCCGCCGCCGGAGCGCGACACGTCGATCACGAACCCGTCGTACGGCAGCACCGGGACCGTCTCCCAGGTCACGACGTCCACCCGGGCCAGCGGCGGCGCGTCCGCACGCACGCGCTGGCAGAAGGAGGCCACGTCCTCGGGGCGGCCCTGGATCTCGACCGACACCCCGTCACCGGTGTTCCACACCCGGCCGGCCAACGACAGCTCACCGGCCAACGCGTAGACGAACGGCCGGAACCCGACACCCTGTACCACTCCGTGTACCTGCACACAGCGTCGTTCGGGCCCGGGCCCGAGCCTCCCCGGGCCGCCCGTCGGAGCCGGCGAGGTCACGGCCGTGCCCTCAGCGCCGTCCCGGAGCGAGCACGGGCACCGACCCGGCCCGCTCGCCGTCCCGGCCCGGCACGCTCGGGGTCTGGCCCCGGCCGCCCGGTGCCTCGGCAACGCCGGCCAGTTCCAGGAGGACCTGCAGCAGTTCCTCGACCCCCTCGCCGGAGGTCGCGCTGGTCCGCACCACCCGGGCGCCGGGAGCGACGGAGGACACCGCCGCCGCGAACGCGGACTCGTCGAAGGCACAGGCCGCAGCCAGATCCGTCTTCGTCAGGATGACGAGATCGGCCCAGTGGTACGCGGCGGGGTACTTGATCGGCTTGTCCTCTCCCTCGGTGACCGAGGCGAGGACCACCCGCACACGTTCGCCGAGGTCGTAGGCGGCAGGGCAGACCAGATTGCCGACGTTCTCGACGAACAACAGGCGCGTGTCCGCGGGGAGCCAGCCCGCCAGGTGGTCACGCACCAGGTCGGCCTCCAGGTGACACAGTCCGCCGGTGAGCACCTGACGTACGGGGGCCCCACTGCGGGCGAGCCGCCGGGCATCGTTCTCGGTGGCGATGTCTCCGGTCAACGCCGCGACCGGGATCTCGAGTGCTCGCGCCCTGGTCAACAACCGTTCCAGCAGCGCCGTCTTGCCCGAGCCCGGACTCGAGAGCAGGTTCACCGCCGCGGCGCCGGCCGCCGCGAGATCCGCGCGCAGTGCCCGGGCCAGGTCGTCGTTGTGCGCCAGCACCGCTGTGCGGAGTTCCACGAGCCGGCTCACGGTTCCCCCCACCTCTTCACAGTTCCCCAGCCCTCTTCACAGTTCCGCCACGCTGTTCACGACTCCCTCATCCTGTTCACGGCTCCCCCGGACGTTCGGGTCGTGTGGTTCGGGACCATCGGCCAGTTCCACCGAGGCGATCTCCAGTTCGCGCCCGGCGGCTGTCGGCACGGCCACGGCACCGCAGGCCGGGCAGCTGATCGGCGGCGGGCTGCCGGTGAGGCCCACGTACTCGCAGACGGAGCAGGCCATCGGCAGCGGAACGTGCTCGATGGTCAGGGCGCTGCCCGCCATCGCGGTGCCCGAGATGGCGATGTCCCAGCCGAACTGCAGCGCCTCGGGCACCACCCCCGCCAGCACGCCCACGCGCAGCCGTACGCCGAGGACCTGCTGTCCGGGCAGCTGTTCCTCGAGGGAACGCACGGTGGCGTAGGCGATCGACAGCTCGTGCACCCTGTCCCCTCCCACGCAGTGCGGCGCTCGGACCGCTCGGCGCACCACAACCCGGCGACCGGCGTCCTTCGAGACCGGCTTCCGGGGTCCGGCGGACGGGTCTCCCCGTGGCCTCTGGAGGCCGCCGAATGTTCACTCTTCCGCAATCGCCTGGTTACGGCGAGCAAGAGGGACGGGGAAGACGCTCGGCGTGTCCGGCAGGGCGACCGGAGCGGGAACAGGACCGGGGACGACCGCAGGCCGCTACCCGTTGCGGCGGGGCCGCTGGTGCCGCCGGGACGCGGCAGAACGCGACGTCCCAGCCACAGGTGAGGTCTCCGCAGCACGCGGAGTCTCCGCAACCTGCGACGCCCCGGTCGCAGGACGGGTCCGGCCTGCCCTCGGGCCACCGGCGATCGGGCGGGGACGCCCGGTCCTGCGGGGCAGCAGGACGAGCACGATCAGAGCGGCGCACAGCACCACCGAGGCCGAGGTGAGCAGCGCGATCTGCTGTGCCCCGAGATAGGCGTCGAACGCACCGGCCCGGATCACCGTCGCGCCCTGGGGGGTCAGGTGGACGCCGGCACCCCTGGCCAGCACCTGGGGCACGGCAGCCACGCTGGAGGACAGCGCCTCCCGACCGGCTGCGGGAAATCTCGGAGGCAGCTGCGACAGGGTTCCCGACAGGCGGTCGGAGTACTGGTTGCTGAGCAAGGTGCCGATGATCGCGACTCCGAGGGCGCCGCACACCTGACGCACCGTGTTCTGCACCGCGGAACCGGCGCCCGTCCGATCGAGCGGGATCGTGTTCTGGATCACGGTCGATCCCGGAGCGATCACATTGCCCATGGCCAGTCCGAGCAGGAAGAGCTCCCCGAGGATCAGCCACATCGGCGTACCGAGACGCGCCGCGGACAGACCGGCGAGCAGGGCGACCACACCGAGCATGCCGGTCGTCATCACGATCCGCGTCCCGAACCGTTCGACCATCGCCGCGCTCCGAGGGGCCGCGAGCAGTTGACCGACGGCGAAGGGGACGAAGGACGCCCCGGCCTCCAGCGTGGACTGCCCCCGCAGGATCTGCAGGTAGAACGGCATCGCGAAGAGGATCCCGGACAGCGCGAAGAAGGTCAGGCTGATCGAGGCGAGGCTGACCGAGAAGCCGCGGTGCGCGAAGAGGGCCACATCGAAGCTCCGACGCGTGCTGCGCCGCTCGTGGACCACGAAGTACCCCAGTACCGCCGCCCCGGCGGCCATCGGTCCGAGCACGGAGGGCGCGAGCCAGTCCTTGGTGTCGCTGGCGTGGACGATCCCGTAGACCAACAGGATCAGCCCGGCCACCGACACCACCAGCCCGGACAGGTCCAGCCCCTTCGGACGCGGGTCGCGGGTCTCCGGCACCACGCGGACCACCCCGATCACGCCGGCTGCGACCACGGGGACGTTGATGAGGAAGACCGATCCCCAGTCGTTGCCGATCAGCCAGCGGAACAGACCCGGATTCTGCAGCAACAAGCCCCCGACCACCGGCCCCAGGGCCATGGCGCCACCGACCGCGCCGGCCCAGGCGCCGATCGCCCGG
The DNA here is from genome assembly GCA_964583765.1 of uncultured Kineosporiaceae bacterium. Lineage (GTDB taxonomy): Bacteria > Actinomycetota > Actinomycetes > Actinomycetales > Kineosporiaceae > CAZOWW01. The sequence goes on along the minus strand of CAZOWW010000038.1, from coordinate 5,651 downwards.
CCCCGCTCCCGCCGGGGGAAGACCACCGTGATGATCGCAAGGGTGACGGGCATGACCGCGGCCCCACCGACACCCATGAGTACCCGGTAGGTGATCAGCAGCCCAGGGTCCGGAGCGGTGGAACTCAGCACGGAGCCGATCGCGAACAGCACCAGCCCGAGGAGAAGGATCTTCCGGCGCCCGAAGCGGTCGCCGAGCGTGCCCCAGGTGAACAGCGTCGCCGCGAACGCGAGGATGTACGAGTCCACGGCCCACAGGAGCTCGCTCTGCGAGGCGTGCAGGTCCCGCTGGATGGTCGGCAGAGCGATGTTCAGCACGGTGTTGTCGAGCACCACGATCAACAGGCCGACCACGAGCACCCCGAGGATCGTCCATCGCCGCGGGTGCCCGTCGGGCCCGAACGGGGTCCCCTCGGAGTCTCGGGTCTCGGAACCGGGGGGTTGCTCAGCATCGGAACCGCGAGGTTGCTCGGCCTCGGAATCGCTCAGGTTCGCGACGCTGCCATCGCCCGGATCCCGGACCTCAGCACCGCTCGGCTCTTCAGCATCGGAACCACGAGGTTGCTCGGCCTCGGAACCACGAGGTTGCTCGGCCTCGAGACCGCTCGGGTCCCCCGCCTCGGAGCTGCTCAGGTTCGACGTGCCGGGGCCACCCTCGTCCGCGGGACCGGCGCCATTGCCCCCACCACCACCGATGCCACTCCCGCCACCGCCACCGCCACCGTCGCCGGCAAGGGCAACGGCCTCGCTCTCGACTCGGCCGGCGCTGCTCTGGGGAGCCGGATCCTTCGCCGCTGCGGGTGCCCCGGCCCCGCTGCTCCCGGCGCCACGCACTGTGGAGGCCCGGACCCTCCGCGAGGGCGCAGCCGACACCACCACCGTCGGCACAGGAACGAGTTCGACGGCCCGGTCCCGGCCCGAGACGTCGGGACGCCGAGCAGGTTCCGGCCGCTCCGGGCCGGAGGTGACGTCGTCCTTGGGCATGATGTGCTCCCTCTCCCGGGCACCGCCCGCACGACGGGCCCACGAACCGCGCACATCGGACGAAACGCTGCGCACGACAGGCGCACGCATGGTAATCCGGCGAGCGGCCCACCGGACGCCCCGCCTGGAGAGATGATCCTCACCGGGTCACAGGCGCGGGTCCACCGGCTCGGACTCCAGCGCGAGCACCGCGAAGACACACTCGTGAACCCGCCACAGCGGCTCGTCGAGCGCGGCCCGCGTCAGTGCCTCCAGGCCGAGGGCGTACTCGCGCAGGGCGAGAGATCGCTTGCGGCCGAGCCCTCGCCGCCGCAACCGCTCGAGGTTCACCGGTTCGGGGTACTCGGGACCGTAGATGATCCGCAGGTACTCCCGCCCGCGCACCTTCAGGCCGGGCTGCACCAGACCGCGCTTCGATCGCTGGAGATTGGCCGCCGGCTTGACGACCATGCCCTCGCCACCGCCGTCCGTGAGTTCCTGCCACCACCGGATACCGGCCTCCACCGATTCCGGAGCGGCGGTGTCCACGAACGACCGCCGGGTCGCGAGGAAGAGCGCGGGATCGATCACCGCGAGCCGATCCGCGCACTCCAGGTGCCAGCGGTGCGGCCGGTCGTGGAAGGTGACGCCCTGTCCGGCCAGCACCTGGAACGGCGCCAGGCGCACGCCGTCCAGCCCCTGGGTGGGCCAGCAGTAACGCCGGTAGGCCCGGGTGAAGGCCTCGGCGTCCCCCACGCGGCCCCGGGTGCGGGCCAGCAACTCGTCGAGGTCCAGTCCCCGCGCGACCGCCTGCTCCAGGGCCGCCTGCGCGACGGGCAGACCCGCGCGGGCGGCCGCCCCGACCGCTGCGTACTGATGCCGTAACAGCTCCTCGGCCTTGGCGCTCCAGGGCAGCAGTTCGGCGTCCAGCAGCAGCCACGGGGAGTCGAGCTCGTCGAACAGCCCGGCCCCGGCCACCGCCGCGCGCACGCGGTCCACGAGGACGGCGGTGAGATCCGGGGGGAAGAAGGTGCGTCCCGTACGGGTCCAGATCGCGCCCGCGGCATCCCCGGGTGCGCCGAACCGCGCCCGCGCGGCGTCGAGGTCACGGCACACGAGCACCACCGCGCGCGAGCCCATGTGCTTCTCCTCGCAGACCACCTCGGTCACGCCCTCACCGCGGAAGTGGTCGAAGGCCTCCTGCGGATGCTCGAGCAGATCCGGCAGGCCCGAGGTCGCGACCGGACTCATGGTCGGCGGCAGGTAGACGAGCCACCGCGGGTCGACGGCGAACCGGCTCATCACCTCCAGCGCGGCGGCGGCGTTCTCGCGGCGTACCCGTACCCGCCCGTGGTGCCGGGTCTCGACCACCCGGTCCCCCGCGACGTCCGTGAGGTCGAGCACGCCGGGATCACGCGCGGTGGGCCGGTCCAGGGCGGCCGGACCGGATCGGCCGGCGTCCAGCGGCCGGATCGGCTCGTGGTGGACCCGGGTCGCCGGCACCCCGAGCAGCTCGCGTTCGGGATACCGCAGCGCGGTCAGCCGACCACCGAACACGCAGCCGGTGTCCAGGCAGATCGTGTTGTTCACCCACTCCGCCTCGGGCACCGGGGTGTGCCCGTAGGCCACCAGGGCCCGGCCCCGGTAGTCCTGCGCCCAGGGCTGGCGTACCGGCAGGCCGAACTCGTCGGTCTCGCCCGTGGTCTGCCCGTAGAGGCAGAGCTCGCGCACGCGGCCGGACGCCCGACCGTGGTACCGCTCGGCGAGGCCGGCGTGCGCCACGACCAGGGCCCCGCCGTCCAGGACGTAGTGCGAGACGAGCCCGTCCAGGAACTCCACGACCTGGGCGCGGAAGGACTCGGGCTCGGCGGCGAGCTGCTCCAGCGACACGTCCAGACCGTGCGTGACCTGCACGTTCCGACCGCGCAGCGCCCGGGACAGCTTGTTCTCGTGGTTTCCGGGCACGCACAGGGCGTCCCCCGAGGCCACCATGCCCATGGCCAGTCGCAGTACCCCGACCACGGCCGGTCCCCGGTCGACCAGGTCCCCCAGGAACAGCAGTCGCCGTCCCTGCGGGTGTCGGGCGCCGTCCGGGCGTCCCTGCTCGTCCTGGTGGACGACGTACCCGAGGAGATGTAGCAGCGCGAGGAGTTCCTCGAGGCAACCGTGGACGTCGCCGACGATGTCGAAAGGACCGTGCTCGTGTCGCAGGTCGTTGAACAGGCGCGTCCGCACCACTCCGGCCGTGGCCACGTCCTCCTGGGTGCGCAGGGTGTGCACGGTGCGGAAGCCCTCGCGGGGCAGGGACCGCAGCCCGCGGCGGAGGGACTCACGCTGCTGGTGCAGCACCTGCGCGCCGAAGGGGCGGTCGGTGCGCTCGGCGTGCCGGTCCCGGCACACGCGTTCCGGCAGGTCCAGGACGACGGCGACGGGCAGGACGTCGTGCTCGCGGGCGAGGGCGACGAGCGTCCGTCGGTGCTCGGGTTGCACGTTGGTCGCGTCCACCACGGTGAGGCGCCCGCGGGCCAGACGGGTCCCGACGATGTGATGGAGCACCGCGAAGGCGTCCGCGCTGGCGGACTGGTCGTTCTCGTCGTCGGCGACCAGGGCCCGGCAGGCGTCGCTGCTCACCACCTCGGTGCGCCGGAAGTTGCGGGCGGCGAAGGTGGACTTCCCGGAACTGCTGATCCCCACGAGGACCACGAGGCTCAGCTCGGGTATCCGCAACACCCGTCCGGGCCTCGACTCCGAGGCATCCTGCCCTGCGCCCGCGGACCCGTGCCCGGTATCGACAGGCCCGTGACCAGTGCAGGCAGGCCCGTGACCAGTGCCGGCGAACCCCGGGATCGGCTCTGTGGATGGGTTCTCGCTCATGCGTCCGCTCCTGCCGACGAGACGTCGCCGGCCTCCACCAGCACGGGTCTCTCACCCTCCACCGGCACTCCCACCTCGCCCCCCACCGATGAAGGGACATCGGGACGGGTCAGGCGACGGAAGAGGGCCAGCTGCGTGGGAGCGCCCAGCTCCGGGTCCTCGTCCCCGACCGCGTGGAAGGTCACCTCGTACCCCCAGCGCCCGGCCACCCGGTGCGCCCAGCTCTGGAACTGCACCCTGGTCCATTCGAAACGGTGGTCCCGGTGTCGGAGCTCGCCATGGGGGAGAAACTCGTAGCGCACGTTGTACTCCACGTTCGGGGTCGTCACGACGACCGCGCCGGGCGCCGCGCAGCCGAAGACCACCTGTTCCACGGCAGGCAGACGCCAGGGGTCGACGTGCTCGACGACCTCGCTCAGGACCGCGGCATCGAGTCCTGCCAGGCGATCGTCACGGTAGGTCAGCGCGGACTGGAAGAGCTCGAGCCGGCCCCGGACGGGCTCCGGCAACCGGTCGACTCCGATCCGGCGCGCCGCCAGCTCGAGAGCACGCGCTGAGACGTCCACCGCCACGACCCGGGTCAGGGACCGGTCCGCGAGCAGCTGCGCGACCAGGGTTCCCTCCCCGCACCCCAGATCGGCCACCGTGCGCGCGCCGACCGCGCGAAGCACCGCCAGGACCGCCTCACGACGTCGCCGGACGAGGGGAACGCGCGCCTCCTGCTCCGGGCGGTCCTCCGAGGACGCCGGCTCGGCCACGACCGGGCCCGGCCCGCGAACGTCGGGACAACCCGACACCCTGTCGTCACCCGGTGTCGCTTCGTCGCGCGGGGACAGCTCGCTCCTCGGCTGCGGCTCGTCGTCCGTCTGCAGTTCGTCACCCGCGGGCACCGCGTCGTCCAGCCGCTCAGGGTCCAGATCGTCCACCTCGGCGAGGCGCGCGAGCGCCGCCCTGGTCAGGGAGCTTCGGCGCCGCAGGTACCGCCGCGCGATCAGGGCCCGTTCGGGGTGCCGGCCGAGCCAGCCGTCGCCCGCCCGCACGAGCTTGTCCACCTCGTCCGCGCCCACCCAGTAGTGCTTGGCGTCGTCGAGCACCGGCAGCAGGACGTAGAGGTGGTTCAGCGCCTCCGCAAGCCGCAGGCGCCCCGCCAGTTCGAGGGACACGTACCGGGAGTCGCCCCAGGTGGGAACGGTCTCGTCGAGCGGGATCGGCTGCGCCCGGACCCGCCAGCCGAGCGGCTCGAACAAGCGCCGGGCCAGGTCCGGACCGCCCCGGCAGGGCAGCACCGGAATCCGGATCGACCACTCCTGGGCGAGCGTCGCCAGTTCGGGACGGGCGTCACAGCGGCCGGACATCGCGGTGCGGAACACCTTCGCCATCGCGACGGCGAGCATGCTCGACGCGGCGTAGGGACGGTCGTTGACGTACTGGGCGAGCACGAACCCCTCGTCGCCGCGACCACCCTTCCCGCGGACGAGCGCGACCGGGTCGACCTCGAGCATCAGGGCCGCGGTGCACCGCTGCTCGGACGCCTCGGGGTAGAAGACATGGGCCGTGCCGACGGACACGGGGAACGACTGCGGCCGGTCAGGGTGCTTGTGCAGGAGGTACCCGAGCTCCGTGGCCGGCTCACGGGTCGAGGTGACTGTTACCAACATCAGGGCATCCTCCGCCTGTCGCCGAACCGGTCGAACCGTGCGCCCCGCACGGCCCCGGACAACCCCGGATGTCCGGGGCCAGGGTCCACGCCCGCACGCCGCACGGTCCCACCCACCCGATGCACGCACGGCGCAGGGTTCACGCCAGTCACACGCT